>DASTXL010000001.1:0-300000 GCA_035758565.1 Candidatus Saccharimonadales bacterium | reverse complement strand
AGTCGTTTGTCTAATTTATTAATTACTTCCAGACGCTCCGGGTTGTTGTTTTGGATTAGTCGGTAAGCCGCGTCCAAGATTGGCTGCGTGCTACGATAGTTTTCTATAAGTGTAATTTCACGCGCCTTTGGATATCTTTTTTTGAAATCCAAAATGTTAGCTAGCGTTGCCCCGCGCCAACCGTAAATGCTTTGATCGTCGTCGCCAACTACCATTAGGTTCTGATGCTGTCCTGTTAGTAAATCTACTAGCACAGATTGCATCGGGTTGGTGTCTTGGAATTCATCAACGAGTACGTATTGATACTGTTCTTGCAATTGAAGCAGGATATTTGGCCTGGCGTTCAGTAGCTCTACAGTCAGATACACTTGATCGTCGTAGTCGATTACCTGATGTTGCCGGCACAGTTTCGAGTATTTGTCATAAAAACGTGCCAGCTCTATATGCTTGGTTTTTTCTAGCTTCTCAGCTGCATCGCGGGCCGACAACTTTTTAGCATAATCCAGATAAACTTCGGTCTTAACCAGCTGCTGCTTGAGCCGCGAGACATAATCTCGTAAATTAGCCAGCTGTCCATCCGGATTGCTCACTGGCGCAAAATAGTCCAGCTCCAATTCGTCTAAATGCTCACGCAAAAAAACTAGTTGCCCAGTCTCGCCCAGTAAACTTAAGCTGCCTAATCCCCATTCGCTACCATAACGACTTAGTATCTCGCCGCCAAAACCATTGAAGGTAGCTATGTGCACATCTAGTGCCAACTTTAGGCTGCTAGCGGCCACACGGTCCAGCATTTCGCCAGCAGCCTTTTCGGTAAACGTTAAAGCAATAATAGCGCTCGGCTCTACGCCTTTTTCGATGAGTTTTAGGATACGCTCGGTTATAACCCGCGTTTTGCCCGTACCGGCACCGGCTACGACTAATGCTGGCCCGCCAACAATGTCTACGGCTTCGGCCTGCGCTTTATTTAATTCCTCGCTCATAGCACTAATTATCGCACTTTGCGTGATTCTATGCTTGCCAGGAATAGACTCGAACCAGGCGCATCTACCGCCAAAATTTTTGACTCGCCTTACCTTAACTTACCCAGCAATAATAGTAAAATTTGTTTACGAGATTACAGAGCCTGGTGAGCTATCACGACATAAAAATCGATCTGAAAAGATCCCACAGTAGAGTACGCACGTTATGTGCTAACAAAGGGCAGCTACACCGAAAAGGCCGAGTTTGCAAAGGGTATAAAAGACGATTTGATCATCAAAGACGTATTACTAAAATGTGCTACGAATCATCGTGCATAAGATTCACTGCCCATGCATTATGCGGTCGGCACGTATGTACAGCACGACATACAGCCACGATGAGGTCAGGAATCCACAGGCCATAACAAATGACCATATATCCTGTTTCGTGAGTACGGTCAGCACTCCGCCGGAGAACGTCACGGCTATTGCTGCTGCAGACCACCAAGACAGTTTACTTTGTTCTTTTAGGGCAATATAGATGCCGCCTTCTACCAATCCGATAGCGTTTAGAACATGTACTATTAGCACACTATTATAGATAACATGCTCTACTCCCGTTGCTTGCCACCCTATGAGGTTAAGTATCATGCCAAGCACAAATTGCAAAGCCAGCATCCACAGCTGCCCGAAGACGCGGCGGCAAAATTTTCTGGGCGTAAATGCAGCAAGCTTCATTTGTACCATTCTATAATAAAAGGCTTATCGTATGATATGATTTTCATATGATTATGGACGCACTGTAAAAGCAAAAGTTTATAGGATTGTAGACATGGGTGAAATCTTGCAACACTTAGTACTGGTGCGGCATGGCGAAAGCGAAGGTGATGTTCGCCGATCGGCTTGGAGGCGTGGCAATATGGTTCCGGCTACGAAGAAGCCCGAGCAAGAAGAAATAACTGCCCGGGGGGCCGAACAAAGCCATCAAGCAGGCTTATGGATCCAAAAACATATCGTTCAAGCATGTGGGCTGGGAGCTTTTGACGGCTGCTATGTATCGTCTGCGCTCCGGAGTGAGCAATCTGCCGTTGCTCTAGATCTGTCCATAGCAATGTGGCAAGGAGACAATTGTCTAGATGAACGTAACCGTGGCAAAATTCGTGGCTGGCTTTCAATGCAACACGAGCAGGCGTACCCTGACAGCTTCAGGCAAATGAAGGTTGATCCTCTGCACTGGGTGCCACCGGGCGGGGAGTCATTGGTTCCGGATGTTGTCAGTCGGGTCAAACAATTTATAGACAATATCGAGGGTGCAGAAGCCGTTTTAGCGGTTACTCACCGTGATTGGATGTGGGCAGCGCAACTGGTTTTGGAGAATTTATCCGAAGATGATTTGTTAGCAGTAAATACTGATGAGATTCATAACGCCCAAGTTGTCGAGTACACCTCTATCAATCCCGCAACCGGCGAGCAGGCTCCAGTTCTGTTGTGGAAGCGGTCTGTCGATCCGACAGCCACGAGTGACTCGGGTGCATGGCAAATTTTACCGCGCGTCGCCGAGCTTAATTCTCTTGCGGCATAACCTTATATTGAGGCTTCCCAGTCGAACAACACGTTATCTTCACGGTAGCCACCACGTCCCTCACCTATGTGTTTGAAGTCTTCCACGAACTCAATAGTCTTGATGTACTTGACCATCTTATAGCCGAGCTTACGCTCACAACGCAGTCGTAGCGGCGCACCATGCTCCAGACTCAGAGGTTCCCAGTTCATCTCGTAGGCTAAAATAGTCAGTGGATCTTTCATGTCAGTCACACGGAGCGCTTCGTAAAACGGCTTGCCGTTGACATCGACATCGTAGGCGTGGAAGACTACGTATTTAGCTCTTTTGTCCGGTTTGCATCGTGCGATGATTTCTCTCATTTGCACGCCGCCCCATTCGCCTATAGCACTCCAGCCTTGTATGCAGATGTGTTTGGTGATTTGCTCTTTTCTCGGCATTGCTTTTAGTTCGTCCAGGCTCAGAGATAATTCGTGCTCTACCATACCGCCGACTTTGAGCCGCCAGTCTTTATAGCCACTATCGCGGAGTTTGTAGAACTCCTCAGTCTCGGGCGGATAGCCGTTTACGCGGAAAAATGGTGAAATGTCTTGCCTTTTATACGTCTTGTGTGGCACGAGCCTGCCGAAGACACCATGCACGACTGGTTGGAAAATACTTACTAGGACCTTACGTACACCAACCCGATGGCGCAGCGTGAAATAGGTGGCGAAAATGTTGAAGATCAGAATAAGCAATATTGCAGCGATAAAGATGGTCAGTGCGGAGCTTAAGCTGGCGTTTGTGTTGCCGAAGGTTATGAGGCGGACATTCCGCGAGAAGTAGACCAGCGACACCATTAATATGTGGATGACGACGAAAATGCTGAACAACAGCATGCCAATGAAGTGCAGGCTGCGCGCTACTTGGCGTCTGCCGCCGAAGAGCAGCATGTAACGCGGAAAACGGTTCATAAATGCCGGGCTCATTGCTAGGGCGGTCACGATCATTAATGTTGGTAGCAAGAATGCGACGCCCGCATACGTAAGTTGCTGCAACGGATCATATGGTTGGAAAGCACTAATCGGCGGCTTATGAAGCGTAATATAACCGATGAAGTCATGATATGCTGCCGGAACGATGCTCCAGTGTGTCGGGATGAGACGTCGCCAGGCGCCGATGATAAACATGTATCCCCAATAAACGGCTCCGGTAATGAGCCAGATCGTAGCTGTGGCGAAATGCCAATTCCTCGCCGAGCCGAATTCGTGGTGGCCACCGCCCGGTAGCGTCAAGACGTGACTGGAGACCTCCGCTTCGTCATGGGCCGTCCAGAGCTTGTCGGTCGGCATATTCTTCTTGCCGAACTTAAGCCAGTAGTTATCCCGTCTGGTGTGGTCGGTCCAGTACAGCATTGGATGGTCGGCCAGGATGTGTAAACCACTTCGGATAAGCAGTAAGATACAAAACGCGTTTATACCGTGGGTAATAACGATTACCAGTGGCATACTGTCACCGTCCATAATTTATATATCTCTCCGACGTGTTCATTGCGGTAATGATTACAGCTACATAGTAACACATGCTATACTATTCATATGAACTATACATCATTTGACCATTTTTTCATGACATTAGGGAATAAGCAGCGCGTTCGGATCCTACAGCTGCTTGTTAAAAAGGGCCCTCTGAGTGTGACTGCTATTGCTGAGACGTTGAAGATTGAACAATCGGCGGCATCTCATAGCCTCAAGCAGCTGTTACTCTGTCACTTCGTTACCGTCAAACAAGATGGTAAAGAGCGTATTTACGCAATAAACGAGGATACGGTTAAGCCACTGTTTGAGCAGATAGAAAGGCACGTTGAAAAATACTGTGTTAAAGGATGCGAACACTGGGAGTAAAAGGAGGATCACCATGATAGCAAGCGTAAAACTAGTAAAGAAAGAAGAGATAGCAAACGGCACAATGGCCTTCTACTTCGAAAAACCGGAAGGCTTTGAGTTTAGGGCTGGGCAGTTCGCCGATTATACACTAATCAATCCGCCGGAGACTGACGAAGAAGGTAATACGCGCGGCTTCTCTATCATTACCGCGCCATTTGAAGAAAATATAGGTGCTGCCACGCGACTACGCGACACGGCTTTCAAGCGGGTTCTTAAGGATTTACCTATCGGTACGGAAGTAAAGCTCGATGCGCCGTATGGCGACTTCACGCTACATAAGACCGAGACAACACCGGCTGTGTTCCTTATCGGCGGTATCGGAGTGACGCCGGTACGCAGCATGGTGACCCAGGCCATGCACGATAAAACTGCTCACAAGATTACACTTATCCATTCCAGCCGTACACCAGCCGACATGCCGTTTATGGCAGATTTTGAACGGCTTACTACAAAAAATCCCAACTTTACCTATATTCCAGTCGCTTCCGATAACGCGCCCGAGGATTGGCAGGGTGAACGTGGCCGCGTGGATGAAGCGACAATCAAGAAGCATGTATTGGATTTGAACGCGCCGATTTACTATTTGTCCGGCCCTGAAGGCATGGTCAAAGCCATGCGACAGCTTTTAGTCAGCTTAAACGTAAATGAAGACAATGTAAGGACTGAAGAATTTACGGGATACTAGGATTATGAAGGTCAATATCAAGCGAGTGTATGAAGAGCCATCTGCCAAGGACGGCAAGCGAATACTTATCGACCGGTTATGGCCGCGCGGACTAACAAAGGAAAAGGCTAAGGTTGATTTGTGGCTGAAAGATATTGCGCCTAGCACAGGCTTACGTGAATGGTTCGGCCATGACCCAGGAAAGTGGCCAGAATTCCAGAAGCGTTACGAGCAAGAACTTAAAAGCAACGAAGCGGTCGTCTCCCAACTCCGCGATGAACTTAAAACCAGCCCGGTCACACTTGTCTTCTCCGCCAAAGACGAACTGCATAATGATGCAGAGGTACTCAAAAGCTTTCTCGAAAAGTAGCACGCTATGTACGAAACTGTGTGTACCATACCGGTCGCATTACCCTTCCGACTGGACCTTACTATATGGGCGCTTCGGCGGCGGGAGAAAAATACCATCGATTATTGGGATGGCCAGAAATACAGTCGGATACTGATATTGAGCGATATCCCCGTAAAGCTTACCGTATTACAGTGGCCTTTTGTACCCGATAGAAAGCCACCGCAAGTTTTCGTCAGGCTGCAAAGTCGTGAGCGACTGACGCCGGAGCAACAATTGGACGCACAGGTTATTGCGCAAAAAGTGCTGGGCATGGCCGTTGACGTGCAGCCTTTTTGGGTGCTGGCAGCGAAAAATCCCGTTCTGAAACCGCTCGCCGAACAGTTTAGTGGCGTACGGCCACCGCGTTTTCCAACGATATTCGAAGCCTTAGTAAACGCTATTGCTTGCCAACAAGTGTCGCTTGACGCGGGCATTGCACTACTGAACCGCTTTACTGAAACATTTGGTTTAGCATTTCCAGGTACAGCCAGCACTATGCATGCCTTCCCAAGACCGGAAGATGTGTTCGATGTGCCTGAAAGTGACCTCAAGCAGCTTGGCTTTAGCTATCAGAAAGCACGTGCCGTTAAAGAGGTTGCGTATGCAGTTGCCGATGAGGAGCTGCGGCTTGAGCAGTTCGAGCTTGCCACCAACGAAGAGGCGTTAGGTAGCTTGCGATCTATTCGCGGCATCGGACGTTGGTCGGCCGAATATGTGCTGCTCCGTGGTCTCGGCCGTTTGGACATATTTCCCGGTGATGACGTCGGCGGGCAATACAATATCCAGAAGTTATTGGGGTTAGATACTAGGCCAGACTACGAGCAGCTTGAGAATCTCACAGCCGCTTGGCGTCCGTATGCGGGGTTCGTCTATTTCCACCTGCTGCTCAGCAAATTACATGATAAAGGGTTGGTATGAGCGTGGCTATAACAAACCTTCGAACGAAGTCCGGTAAGCAGCTTCACCCAATAGGCATCGGTACGTGGGGCTACGGCGGATATCCCTTATTCTCACCAGGAACACAAGCGGAGGTGGAAGCCATGCGATATGCAATCTCTCTCTCGAACAGAACCATATAGATACGGCCGAAATGTACGCAAACGGCGGAGCTGAGCGTACCGTTGGCCAGGCGATACAATCGGCAAACCGTGCAGACCTTTTTATAGCTTCCAAATTATGGAAGAACCACGTGGCACATGGGATGGTTCGTCCGGCAGTTGAAGGCATGCTCAGACGGCTCGCTACGGATTACCTTGATCTGCTTTATATTCACGCACCCTGGTTTGATGCATCATGGCAAGAAGCAATCCCTCAGATTGGTGAATTGATTGATAAGGGGGTAGTACGGTATTTTGGATTGAGTAACTTCAACGCCGTATGCTTGCAGGAAGTAATGAAGTTAACCAAGTATCCGATTGTGGCGAATCAGATGCATTACAGCTGTGCGCATCAGCAGGAGGTTACCCTTCAACTGCGTGAGTTGTGTGCAAAAAATCATATTGCCATTGTCGCCTACATGCCACTTGAAAAAGGCGATATCCTTAATAATCAGCTGATTGTGCAGATGTCCGAAAAATATAGCGCAATGCCTGCGCAGATAGCGCTTGCCTGGTTAAGGAGTCAGAATGCATTACCGATCCCTAAGTCCATACAAAAATCCCATATCGACAGTAATGCAGTGGCGGAACAACTCCAACTATTGCCTGAAGATGCTTTACGTATTAGCGGCTTAATCTGACGCATTGTATCTTATGAATTAAAGTAGGCTGGCGGTCAAGGAACCCGGTCTGTTTTTGAAGTGTCCAGCCCTCATGGTGTTAGTCGGTCAGTTATGGAACGCTTTTAAGAAGTTAATCGCACCTTATGCCAGGCTTTAGCGGTTCGAATGCAGCCCAATCAATTATTAATTAATTGAATAAGCCTGCTAATAAATACGACAGGGGTAAATAAATAGAGACCGGTCATGGAACACGGTCTCGTATTTTGGGTGCATGATCTGGTTGTGGAGAATTTAGCCCAACCCCGGCAAGACACAATGCCCGAAATACAGCAATTCTATTTAACGCCCTGAACATTCTTATGTTCGAGCCGTTGTATAAATCTGCCTCCTCTTCATCTGTACGCCTTGGTCCGGGTAGCACCACTTTTCTCCACTGTGCCCTAAAATCTTTAATATTCTGAAGTAATTGTTGAGGGGGGATGCCGTATGTGACGCCTGGTTGATCGGCCGCAAGCGTGATGGCAGGAAATTCCTCTAATCCTCTCGACATTAATGCCTGGGCATATTCTTCTGCCTTGGCGTTTATGTAGGCGACAATTTCCGATGGTGTTTGTAGAGTGCTGTAGTTTTTGGCGTCAATAGCTATTGAGTACATGTCGTGTGTCAAGCAATCAAATGCTGGTAGCTCAACTCCCTCGTGTAGCTTCGCGGTAATCTGGTCCCGTCGCTTCATTAGGCTGTCCTGCCACCTGGCCTCGACTTGCTCGTAGGCTGGCATGTCTTGAGGCTGCGGGGCGGCCCGGGTTGGTAGAGCGCCCCTTTTCATAAGTTCATCTATGTAGCTGACCAGCGTCATCTCTTCCAGCCAATGGCTTTCGTGGACTTTGACTCTTCCTAGATTCGCCAGCACTAAGCGCTTAGCTTCCACTAATGCTGGTGCGTGACCCAATGAAGCGGCGTTGATAAAGTAATCTACTGTTTCCCAATCAACGTCGTCTTTGGCTTGGGAGCCAAGATCTCGTTTTGCTTCTTGGTAAACTAATTCTAATGCAAAATCATCCTGGGCAAAATCTGCGATTCGCAAGAGGTTATTAACTCGTGAGCGCCTATAGTCAGGATCCAGTCTATAGGCTAAGGTGCGGGCTTGTTGAATGAATACTGGATCGGTATTTTTGCCAAACTTAGCCAACGCTTCAACTTTTTCCGGACCGTCAGGAATGGTTTGAAGTACGCGCCAACCTTCATCCGGCATCACAGTTGACAAAGACTCTACTAGATCAATCTTTAGAGTATCGGCCACGTCACGGATTTTAAAATAGAAAGCATGAGCGGCCTCAACTGATGATATGTAGCCTTCAGCCGTCCACAACATCTGCTTAGCTGGTGTATCAAAAAAGGTTTCATAATAAGACTGCGCAAATTCAGCTGCAGTTTTTGCGGGTGTGTCGGTAACCTGTTCAATAAGCTCATCGCTGCGATCAACGCTTTGTTGACGAGCGCCGTATATTATTGATAGTTCTTGGCCAACTTGCCTGCTACTAACCTCGGTATTTCTTCGACCAAACATTTTTAATTTATATCATCTTTTTGCTGATAGGAAAAGTAACGGATACACTATTCTTTGCATGAAACTTTCGGATTTTGATTTTGAATTGCCATCTGAGCTTATCGCGCAGACGCCTGCCCGGCCGCGTAACCACGCTCGCTTACTGATTTATGACCGCCAGACCAAACAGATAATCGACGATTATTTTTATAACTTAGAAAAATATCTGCCAATTGAGACGACTCTGGTTTTGAACAATTCTAAGGTAGAAAAAGCCCGACTGCGTTTTGGCAATGCAGAAATCTTTGTGCTGGAAACCGTTAATCCAGATACGGTTCGGGCGTTGGTTAAGCCCGGCCGCAAATTTAAGTTGGGCAAGATTGCCGAGCTGGCGAATGGCCTGAGTGCCGAAACTATTAATATTGATGAAGCCGGGATTCGGACACTAAAGCTTAGCAAAAACATTGACGATCCGGCCTTTGATGATTTTCGACTAACTCCCCTGCCACCATATATTAAACAAGACGAATCACTGGCCGATGAATATCAAACGGTTTACGCCGATCCGCTGGGCAGCAAAGCGGCGCCAACAGCCGGGCTGCATTTTACAAACGAGCAGCTTGATGGAATCAAGAAAACACACGATGTGGCCGAGCTGACTCTGCACGTAGGCCTAGGCACCTTTGCGCCGGTCAAATCAGAAGACATTGACGAACATGTCATGCACCACGAATGGTACGAAGTGACCACCGAGACCGCGGGCATACTTAACAAAGCTACGCATATTACGGCGGTTGGCACCACTAGCGCCCGGACACTGGAAAGCTTAGACAGACCCTTCAAAGCTTGTTCCGGCGTGACTAATATATTTATCAAACCGGGCTACGAATTCAAGAACGTGGACGCTATCATCACCAACTTTCACCTTCCTAAATCCACACTTCTAATGATGATCTCTGCCCTGCTTGGTTCAATCGACGAGCTACATCGAATTTATAAGCACGCTATAGACAGCCAATATCGCTTTTACAGCTTCGGCGATGCCATGCTGATTTTATAGCCAGCCTCGATTTGTGGTAAGCTTAAGAGGAATGGAACAATTTGAACAAGCGTTAAAACAAAAAGGTTTTTCTGGTGATTTTGATAATTCCGAGGAGACTCGCGAACTATTCAGCCACGACGCCTCTTTATTTGAATTAGTCCCGCAGCTGGTTGTGGCGCCAAAAAACGGCTCGGACATTGAAAAGCTTGTCGCCACAGTCAGCGAGCTGAAGGATAAAATGCCCGATCTCAGCTTGACTGCCCGTAGTGCCGGCACGGATATGAGTGGCGGTGCCATAAGCGAATCGGTGATTGTTGATTTCCGCAAATATTTTACCAAGATCGAAAAAGTCAGCGCCTCATCGGCCCAAGTCCAGCCTGGCGTACTTTATAAAGATTTTGAACCGGAAACGCTAAAGCACAAGGCCCTAATGCCGACTTATCCGGCCAGCCGTGACCTAGCCAGCGTTGGAGGTATGGTTAATAACAACTCTGGTGGTGAGAAATCTTTAGAATACGGTAAGACGCAGAATTTTGTTACGGAGCTCAAGGTTGTTTTTGCTGATGGAGTCGAACGAACAGTCAAACCATTGAGCAAAGCCGAGCTTGATAAAAAAATGAAACAAAAAGATTTTGAGGGCCAGCTTTATCGTCAACTCTTCATTCTTTTAGATGGTAATTATGACGCTATCCAGGCTGCTCGTCCGCACGTGTCCAAGAATTCAGCAGGTTATTACTTGTGGGATGTATGGAACCGCGAGACCGGTGTTTTTGATCTGACCCAACTTATCTGCGGCGCCCAAGGCACGCTCGGGCTGGTCACAGATATACACTTCAAGCTGGTCCCTAGCTGCCCGCATTCCGGCCTGTTGGTTTTATTTATGAAGGATATAGACGATCTGGGCGAAGTCATACCGAAGGTGCTCGAGCACAAGCCGGCTACCTTTGAATCATTCGATGATGCCACGATGTGGCTAGGCATGCGTTTTATGCCAAGTTTTCATAAAATGCTCGGCTGGGGTGGAGTGGTCAAGCTACTACTCAGTCTGGCGCCTACAGGACTGCATATGCATGCTTGGCGTGGTATTCCTAAGCTTATTTTGATGGTTGAGTTCAACGGCGAAACAGAGGATGAAGTCCGCGAAAAGGTCAAAGCCTTGCACGCCGACCTTAGAAAATACAGAGCTCGCTACGAAATCAACGGTTTCGAAGAAGATCCGACTGAAGGCAAAGCCGAAAAGTTCTGGCTAATGCGCCGCTATAGCTTCCAGCTGCTCAGATCCAAAGTTAAGGACAAGCACACTGCGCCGTTCATTGATGATTTTATCGTTCGACCAGAATACCTGACTGAATTTTTACCGCGTCTGCGTAAAATCATTAAAAAGTATAAATTGTTCGCAACAATTGCCGGTCATATGGGTGACGGTAACTTTCATGTTATTCCACTGATGAAGATCGAGATCCCAAGCGAGCGTAAAAAACTAGAGCCAGCTATGCGCGAAGTCAATAATCTTGTCTTGCACTACCATGGTTCCATCACGGCCGAGCACAACGATGGCTTGATTCGCGGCCCTTGGCTGGAGGCTATGTATGGCAAGAAAATTGTTGACCTATTTCGCCAAACCAAAAAGATTTGCGATCCGGATAATATCTTTAATCCGCACAAAAAAGCCGACGCTAGCTGGGACTATTCTATGTCCCACATCCGCCAGCGTTTTTAGCCGCTTATTTTGGCACCGTGCTTTGTTGTCGGCTCCAGTACTCCTCACTGTATTTAAATACGGCCCGTCCGTCCTTCGCCGACGCTTAGCTCAAGCACTCAAAATAAGCACCTAAAAGTCGCCGGCGCGCCGCGAAAATTTTAATTCCTGGTGACCTTGACTTCCACTATCGGCTGGCTGGCGTTAGTTCGAACGCTCTGATTATTATTACAGCTTATTTTGACGGTGCCGGCCTGGAAGATACGTATATCCAGCCTACTTTGTTGCTTTGTGCCAGTAAGGTAAAAATTAGAGCGACTATATGGAATGCTTGGATTATTTTGTTTAGAGATCGTATTTATTAAGCTGAGGTCGGCAGCTATTCCGTAACCCTTTTTTTGAGCCGTAGCGACTAGGTAGCTTTCTGGATTAGCTGTTGTCTTATAAAAAACGTCATAAATATCCTGATTGCCAGTCTGGCTTTGATCGCACACCAACGAGCCGTTTATCTGATTTAAATTACCGTAAAGAGCCACGAACTCGTCTTTGGCTTTGTTGGCCAGCGAGTGCGATAGCGAAACAAAAATAATAACTAAGATTAAAACTGCGACCAAACAAGCTCTAAATTTTCTGGAGTTTATCCAAGATGGCCATTTCATTGCCTACGGTAACTTAATCCAAGGTAGCCTGACTGCCCACTTGTTCGGAAAGGATCCAACCAGGAACACTATCATCACTAGGATGTAAATAATATGTTCGTCAACTCCGGGGGCATCGGCTGGCCACAAAAGCGAACTCCACATTAGAACCAGTAAACAAATACCGGCGGCAGCGGCCGAGCGGATCCATGTGCCGAACACCATGCCCACACCCACAAACAGTAAGCCTAGCATAAATAGCCAATCAACCCAGGCCTGCCCTGCTAAGTGGTGATAAAAGCCAGCCAGTGGTCCAGTAGTGGCGTGACCCAAAAATCCAGCCGTTGGCGAACCGCCGTGAATCCAGGCTTGTTTGCAGCCCACGCTCAAATCCTTGCAGGTTGAGAACTTAAGACCAAATAACTTGTCGACAAATGCCCACAAAAATACATAGCCTAGCCCAATTCGCAGCAGCGCTAATGTGTATAAATGGCTATTATTAGATTTGGTTGCCATTTTCCTCTCCTTATATTTTTTGCCTAGCCAGCTTGTGTCGAGCCAAAACTACGGCCAAGCTACTTATGCCAAGATAAGTTAAACCCGTTAAGCAAGCTTGAGTTAGTGGCAGATGGGTGTGCAAAACCAGATAAGTGCCGCTGACTACGGTCAAAGCTATTAGCTCGTAACTTGCGCGCAACTTAGTGGTCGATGGTGAGATAAGGGCTAAACCGGTACTAACCAGGCTAGCCAGTGCCACGATGATGTGAATCCCCAAAAGCATTACCTTTATTATAACCTATGGCAGCAACGGGCCAATGGCCAGCATTATGCAAAGCACCAAGATAGTTATCATAGAAAACCGGAACATCCGGCGGGCCCACACATCGTCGTCTTTGGGCTTGGTTTTTAAACCTCGGTAGCCAAGACCCAACCAATAACTGCCCAATGCGGCCATGATCACAAAGTAGACCCAGCCGGCATAGCCGAAAATTGTCAACAAAAGAGTACAAACTACATAAGCTAGCGTGTAAATAAATATTTGCGTCTTGGTATTTTGAACGCCCTTAACTACTGATATAACTGGCACCCGGGCAGCGGCATATTCTGTTCGGCGGTAGATGGATATTGAATAGAATTCCGGCATTTGCCAAAAGAATAAAATCAAAAAAGCTAGAATGGCGCCAATATCAATATGGTTAGTTACGGCACAGTAGCCGGCCAGTATTGGTGCTGCTCCGGATACGCTGCCAACCAGCGTGCCATGGTGAGTGCGGCGTTTTGCCCAAGCTCCATAGAGCCAAACATAATCAACAAAGCCAACTAAAGCGATAATAGTCGTTAGCCAGTTAGTCCAGGCGGCCAAAACCACCAAACTAATAACAGCTAAGACGATGGCAAAAACTAAATTGCCGGCCGGGCTGACCTTGCCGGTGACGCTGGCCCTTTTCTTCGTTCGCTCCATGCGACTATCTATATCGCGGTCTAAGTAATTATTGAGCGCGCAGGCCGCACTGATAATTAGCGCCAAGCCGAAGGTACTAGCAATAAAAAGCCCAAAACTAAAACGTTTGGTATAGCTAGCGGCAAGCAAAAAGCCGGCAATAGCAGTCAGTGCGTTGCCGTACATCACGCCTGGCTTAGTTAAGCTATAGTAGCTCTTAATCTTTTCCATAATTTATGGCTCGCTTAGATACCGCCGTCTTGGTTCTTAAGGTACGTATTAACTTGGCTAGGTGTCATGCGGTAATTTAAGTTGTCCATTATCCAAATTGAGCCAACGACTATTATAAGCACTACTAATATAGCGAAGACTAAGGCCATTGATTTCCAACGTGGCTTGCCTTCGCGGCCCAGATGCAAGAAAAAGAAAAGTTGAATAAATAGCTGAATCACGCCAAGTCCCAACAGAATTGCCGGCATTACGCTATCAGGCGGTGAAGTATGGTGCGTATTAAGGTGGTGTTTGGTGACTAGATAGGCGGCCATAGTCAGAATCACCGATAGCAAAAATCCAATGTAATAACTCAAGTAGGTTCCCGGTTCCTTTTGCTCTTTCATCTAACTGGTTACCCCCAAAAGATAAACAATGCTAAATATGAATATCCAAATGACGTCTAAGAAGTGCCAAAATAAACTCAGCATGGTCAATCGTTTGTACGACACCTTATCAAATCCGCGCTTATAAATGCGAACGGCCATAGTTGCCATCCAAATAAGGCCGGTTGTGATGTGTAAACCGTGCGTGCCTACCAGCGTGAAGAAGGCTGACAAAAAGCCGCTTCGGCGCCAACTGTTACCCTCGTGGACTAATTTAGTAAATTCATGGAGTTCTAGGCCCAAAAAAGACAGACCCAAGACAAAGGTTACAGCTAGCCACAGCAAGACTTGATCCTTGGATTTTTGACGGGCTGCCAAAATAGCCAGACCCATCGTGAAGCTGCTGGTCAGCAGAATTAACGTTTCGGTTAAGACGAATGGCAGGCTAAAAATCTCGGCGCCGCTCGGACCATCGTAGGTGCTATTTCTAAGGACGGCATAGGTGGCGAACAGCGATGCGAATAATATGCAGTCGGTCATTATATAGACCCAGAAACCGAAGGTTGTTTTGTCTTCTTGGGATCGGATTATGTCGCTCATAACCTGGCCTCCGCGCGGGCGGCTTCCATCTTGGCAATCTTGGCCGCCGATAATGTGTATTCGGTTTTGTCGTCGGTTGAGCGAACTATAACAAAGACAAGAAGAGCGACAAAGCTAACAATACATAACCACCAAATATGCCAAATAACTCCAAACCCAAACGCAAAGGCCAAGGCGGCCAGTACTAGACCAAATGGCGTGTTCTTGGGCAGCGTGATTGGCTCGTATTCGGGTTTTTTAACTTCGCCTTTTTGGTGCTTTATCTGCCACCAGGCGTCGCGATCAGTGACCTCTGGTACAACAGCAAAGTTATAAACCGGCACTGGTGAAGTTGTAGACCATTCCAGTGTGCGGCCATCCCACGGGTCGCCGGTTAGATCGCGGTTGTAGTCGCGCTTCCAAATACTATAAACAAGTTGCAGTAGCTGGAAGAACACTCCTAGGCAAATTACTACCACACCGACAGCGGCAACTATGAATAACGCTTGCCAACCCGAGCTGGCGCTGTAGTGGTCTAGCCGGCGAGTGGCGCCCATCAAGCCCAAAATATAAAGTGGGAAGAAAGCCAGTACAAAGCCGATAATCCAGCAGTAGGCGGCGTATTTGCCCAGGCGGTCGTTGAGTTTGAACCCAAAAACCTTAGGAAACCAGTAGGTCAAGCCGGCAAAGTAACCGAACAAAACACCCGATATTATCATAGTGTGGAAATGGGCTACCAAGAACAGGCTGTTATGCACTTGGTAGTCGATAGCCGGAACGGCCAACATAACACCCGTTACGCCACCGGTGGTAAACAAAAAGACGAATCCTAAGAACCAAATCATTGGGCTAACAAATTTAATTCGGCCGCGATACATAGTAAATAGCCAGTTGAATATTTTCACACCAGTCGGCACGGCAATTAGCATGGTCGTGATGCCAAAGAAGGCGTTCACATCTGCACCGGCGCCCATGGTAAAGAAGTGGTGCAGCCAGACAGTAAACGACAAAAGAGCAATAGAGGCCAGCGCCAGTACCATTGACTTATAGCCAAACAGTTTCTTGCGCGAAAACGTGGCCACAATTTCTGAATAAACTCCAAAGGCCGGAATTACCAAAATATAGACCTCCGGGTGTCCCCAGGCCCAAATTAGATTAACGTACATCATCGGATTGCCTCCCTGCCCAGCCGTAAAGAAGTGCATGCCAAGCGTTCGGTCCAGAGCCAGTAGCGTTAGCGTAACGGTTAAGATTGGAAAAGCAAACATGATCATTACCGAGGCGGTCAAGACGCTCCAAACGAACAGCGGCATTCTCATCAAAGTCATACCGGGCGCACGCATTTTTATAATCGTCGTAAAAAAGTTCATGCCGCTCATAAGCGAGCCAATACCAGCAATTTGCAAACTCCAAATCCAATAGTCTACGCCTACACCCGGACTGAATTTGAGTTCGGAAAGCGGCGGATAGGCCAACCAGCCAGCAGCCGAAAATTCACCGACTATGAGTGATAAATTAACTAACGCCATACCGGCTGCAAACAGCCAAAAACTAACTGCGTTAAGTACTGGAAAGGCCACGTCTCGGCTGCCAATTTGCAAAGGCGCTATCAGGTTAAATAAGCCGAACAAAAAGCCCATGCCAACGAAGAAAATCATAATGGTGCCGTGAGCGCTGAAAACTTGTTGGAAAGTGTTGCTGGTTAATACTCCGTGGTGGGCGCCCACCGAAGTTGCCTGCTGGGCGCGCATCATCAAGGCGTCAGAAAGGCCGCGCAACAACATCACGCCGGCTACGCTCAGATACATTATGCCGATTTTCTTATGATCAGTTGTTGTTAGCCATTCTTTATATAGCCATGTCCATTTTTTATAGTAAGTCAGTAAAGCTGCGATAAGGACGAGGGCGCCCACCATAGACAGTGCGCCGCCAATGGTTATGATTTCGTGCGGAAAAGCACTGGTGTTTAATCTGCCAAGTAAGGCGCTAGCAAAAGTTATCATTGGCCTTCTCCGTGCATCCCAGGCATTTGCGCCATCGGCCCCATATACCTGTCTACAATCTGATCGTAAAGCCCCGACTTAACAGAAGAATAATAGGCTATCTGATTGTGCAGGCTAGGTTTGGCTAGCTTGCTATAAGTATTTTCGCTAAGGCTCGCGGTTGACTTTTTGACTGAACTCAACCAGGTTTTAAAGTCTTGTTTAGAACTGGCCGTTGCCGTAAAGTCCATGTCCGAAAAGCCTTGGCCGCTTATGTTGGCGCTTGAGCCAGAGTAGGCTCCGGCCTTGCTAGCCATCAGATTCAGATCAGTGCTCATGCCCGGCATAGCATAAATCTGGCCGCCTAAGTTTGGAATCCAAAAAGAATTCATTACACTATCTGATGTAATTTCGAAATTAACCGGCGTATTCACGGGGAATCGTACGTAATTAACCGTTGCTATATTTTGATCTGGGTAAATAAACAGCCATTTCCAATCTAGTGATACTACTTGGATCCTCATGGTTTTGTTGTTGGAAGCGAGAGCTTTATAGGGGTCTAAATTATAAGATGAGTTCCATGTGATAATGGCTAACACAAAGATAATCGCAAAAGGAATTCCCCACCAGGTAACCTCCATCCAGCGGCCACCTTCCCAGTTGGGCGAATAGTGTTTCTTTTTGGTATTGCCTTCGCGGTATTTAAGAGCAATCAAAATGGTTAACGCAAACACCGGGATTACCACTATTGCGCATAGCAGCAAAGCGACCAGCATAAGATTGCGTTCCTGGTGAGCAATAGTGCCGCGGGGTTCCAAGATGGCGACATTATGGCGTCGAAAGAACGCGACCACAATGATAGTAGCTACCAAAATAACTGCAAAGAGCAGCGTTAAGCCCACCTCTTTTTTATATTTTGCCCTCATCTTCGCTCTCATTATAACCCAAAATAAACATAAAGCTCATGCTTGCATTAAGTAAGTTAGAGCTTAGGTAGGCTTAAGCGTCGTTTAAGCATAGGGACTTATAATAGCAAGTACCTTTAAAGCAAAAGGAGGAGATTTATGAAACTAGCAAAATTCAACGAGGACCAAGCGCTAATTATCCAGGTCATAGAAGAATCTGGGGAAGAAGACGTTGAAAACCTCGCCGAAAGGCTGCGCTTTGACCGCCGCCGCTTGTTTAATATCCTTCAGAACATGCAGCATAAAGGTCTGGTTAAACTCAAAAATACCGGTTACGGCACAATGGCCACTCTTAGCAGCAAGGGTCGAAAAACGGCTCGCTTGCTCTGGCCGGAACTACCGTACATCCGCTACGGTCAATAGCTTACGGCCGACTTTAAAAGTCCGGTTGCCCTTAGGGGGCCGGACTTTTAGTTTTGGCAGTGTTTGTGCTTTAAGTCATAGCGCCACGGGAAGAATCCTTACATATTTTAAATATGGGTAGCGTAGATTCAGCATTTCAAAGTTTCCCCCGCGAAAAGTTCCTGCCTAGTCAGGCAGGAGTCGGCTTTGACGTAGCGCTCCCGATCGGCTTCGGGCAAACCATCAGCCAGCCTACAACGGTGCGTTACATGCTAGATTGGCTGGACGTTGAGCCTGGCGATAAAATTCTTGATGTCGGATCCGGTTCCGGATGGACTTCTGCCCTGCTTGCTTATCTTACGGGTTCTACCGGTCGGGTTTACGCCGTAGAAATTATTCCCGAGCTAGTGCAGCTAGGTCGTGATAACTGCCGTCGTTTAGGAATACATAACTTAGAATTCCATAAAACCGGTAGTAGGTATGGCCTGCCCCGTTACGGACCCTATGATCGAATTTTGGTGAGTGCGGCTGGTGATGAAGTGCCTGGTGATCTGCTTAGTCAAGTGGCCGTGGGTGGCAAAATGGTGATTCCGATCGATGAAATGATTTACGAAATAGAAAAGCTAAGCGAAGGCAACATTGATGTTATTGAACATCCAGGTTTTGCCTTTGTGCCTTTGGTCGAACCGCTAAATGGCCGGTGAGCTAGCTATCCCATGTAAATTTATTGCCAAAGTGACCCCAGGCCGCGGTTTTTTCGTATTGCGGCTTAAGAAGATCAAGGTGCTTAATGATGCCGGCTGGCGTTAAGTCGTAGCCGGAAACAGACTGCTCTTGGCCGTCAATTAGCACGGTGGCTTCGACCGGTTCGGCTACACCAATGGCATAGGCAAGGTAACAATACACCTCCTTGGCGCCAGTGTTTTTTAGGTAGTCAACGGCAATTCGGCGGGCCATATAAGCGCCAGAGCGGTCTACCTTAGAAGCATCCTTGCCAGAGAACGCACCACCGCCAACAGGAATCTGCGGACCGTAATTATCAATGACTAATTTGCGCCCAGTTAAGCCTGTGTCGGCGTCAAAGCCGCCTTGGTCCCAGTCGCCCGATGGGTTGGCAAAAATAGTTACATCTCGAGCAGTATTCTGGCCTTTAAGCCACTCGGCTACGGCTTCGGCGAGTTCGGCCTGCTTGGTGTGCTGAAAGCTAGCTACAACAGTTACGATTTGATTGTCTTTGAGCGTGACTTGGGTTTTGCCGTCATTCGGCCAGAGCGCAAATAAGCGTTGATTAAGTTGGCGCGCCAGAACTACCTCCAGAGGCAAAAGTTCGGTGGTTTCGCTTGTAGCGTAGCCCACCATTATTCCCTGGTCGCCCGCGCCGCCGGTGTCAACTCCACTGGCTATTTCCGGGCTTTGCCTGACAATTTTAATATGTGCTTTTGCGCCGGGGGCGATTCTTTTAACAATTGGCTCGATGTCGACATGATGATCAGAGGTAACTTCGCCAACTACAAAGATTATGCCGTGGCCGCCAACAGCCTCTACGGCTACGCGAGCTTTGGGGTCTTTGGCTAGATAGGCGTCTAAAATAGCGTCGGATATTTGGTCGCAGAGTTTGTCGGGGTGTTTTGGGCTGACACTTTCGGCGGTTTTGTAATTTGACATTAAAAATCCTTTCTTTTTGCAAGAGAAAGGATCGTTTTTGATCAACATATCTTTCCCTCGCGGGCGAGATTTAGCACCTTACTTTTAGCAGGTTGCTGGCAGTTTAGGGCTCGTTCCCTGGCTGCTCTCTTGATACTTAAATTGTTAACGCTATTTATTATACACGAATCAGATCGAGGCTAAGGCGAGTTTGCTGGTTCGCGCCTAGCAACAGAGGTTATTTTTACAAAAAGCCAACCCAGTAGAATCATCTGTAGCTCTTGAGCGTAGCCTGCTAGGTGGCTAAAAACACTACTTTCGTAGAAGGATTCTAAAGCTAAAAGCCCAAAAAACAATAAAGTCGAAACTAATACCACCCAACTAAGAAGCTTCGTCGCTTGGTTGCCCACTCGATTGGCATAAAGGTAAACGGCCAGCGGGATTAGTACATAGCATAGGCCGATGATCGTACTACTAAAGACATGGGTAGGCAGCGAGACTCGGTGCAGGCTGATCCTGACTGGCGCGTTGCAATGAGCATCAACCGTGCCAGAACACGGCAGTGGCAAAACGGCATCCAAGCAGTTTGATAGTCCCAAAATCAGTAGCCCAAATCCTAGCCAGCTATAATAGCGTCGTCCGGCCAGCAGTCTGTAAATAAGAATGCCCAGCCCTGCCAGCAAAAGCCCAGAGACTATATCGAGCAGTCTGAACAGCCAGTGATAAGGTTGAGTTGATGCACTAAATTCACTAACTGATCCGCCGGCCAAAAACAGATGGTTATTTAAGAAAATGCCGAGTATCCAGTTATTGAATGATATGGCTGCCGCCAAAGCTATTAGCGGTAAGAAGCGAGACTTTAGCATTAACCGTATAATAACACTGTTAACTCCATGAAAAGCTTAAGACAAGACTGGCCGCTTAATATAATTGCCGCGCTAACGGCTTTGCTTGGAATCGCCACGCTATCCAGTACGCTCTATGAGCTTGTTCACTTGCACTACGCTCGAATCATTATTGCCGATGCCCATTTAACCCTAATTGCCGGCATTAGCCTTATATATTTGGGCATGTTACTGCGGCGCGGCAAGCATAACGCCTGGCTGGCTGCCTTAGCTGTTTTTCCGCTGATTTTAATTCGTAATACCAGGCACTTTGTTTTTGATGACGAAATGAGCGGCCACTATCTGCTGCTAGTACTCACTAATCTTGTCCTGCCTATCTTGCTTTTGATTTGCCTGGTTATTTTCAGGCAACGGTATGTCGTTCGCAGTGAAGCCACGACTTTTCGAATTGCTTTGCGTAGAGCAATCATTATTTTATTGATAGCTTTTCTATATGGAGTTATTGGCTTTCAGCTTTTTGACCGGCGGGATTTTCATGAAGAAATCGGACCGTCGACAGCCGCCCATTACACGATCGACCAAATTGGCTTAACCACTAACAATAAACCCACGCCGCATACCCGGCGCTCCCTATTCTTCGTCGATTCGCTAGCTACGGTCAGTGTGGTTTCTCTGGCCTACGTAGCATTTTCTTTATTTAGTCCGATTCGCTTTCGCCTGGCGCATCGGCAGCAAGACTATATAGACGCCAAAAATATTGTTGGCTGTCGTCCAAAAACTAGCGAAGACTTCTTTAAGCTGTGGCCGCGCGATAAGGTCTACTTTTTTAACCAGTCTAGAACCAGCATGCTAGCTTATCGGGTTAGCCGAGGCGTAGCTCTGGTGGTCGGTGATCCACTGGGAACACCTGCCGAGGTCAAACAGCTTTTAATTTCTTTTGATGAACTTTGCCGTGCAAACGATTGGCGAACAGCTTTGGTGCATACGGACAAGTCTAACCTCAAGCTATATAAACGCTTAGGCTTGGAGGCGCAAAAGATTGGCGAGGAGGCTCTGGTCGATGTTGCCAATTTCAACTCCTCGGTAGTTAGAAACAAGTACTTTCGCAACATCAATAACCGCTTTTCTAAAGGCGGTTATACCTTTGAAGTCTTAGAGCCTCCCCACGACCAAGCAACCTTAGACCGATTGGCTGTAGTTTCGGACAGCTGGTTGAGCTCACCTGGTCGAGCCGAGCGTGGATTTATGCTCGGCTACTTTAGTGCCGCCTATATGCAACAATGCCGTATTGCCGTCGTTAAAGACCAAAGCGGTAATATCCAAGCTTTTCTTAATCAAGTTCCTGATGTTCTGAATAAAGAAGCCAACTATGACTTTCTGCGCCACGAAAGCGGCAGCTTAAGTAATATTAACGACTTTTTGATGCTTAACTTCATAAAATATCTAGGGATCGAAGGCTACAGCCATCTCAATATGGGTCTTTGTCCTTTGTCCGGCCTGGACAAAGAAAATGACGCTGACAAAAATCTACTCGGCAGCATTTTAAGGTTTGCTTATGCCAACGGCGGCCGGTTTTACTCGTTCGAAGGCTTAAAGCGCTTCAAATCTAAATACGAACCTAACTGGGAAGACCGCTACATTGTTTATGGCGGCGGTATTGCTGGTTTTGGCCGCGTTTTATCTGCCCTGCTCAAAGCTATGACGAACATCGCCTAAGCCTGCGGCAGGTAGACGCTAAAAACCGAACCCTTGTCTACGGTACTGGATACTTCTATATGGCCGTGGTGAAGATCGGCAATCTTTTTAGCTAGCGCCAGACCCAAGCCGTAACCCTCAGCCTGGTCTTTGTTGCGGCTGGTGTCGGCCCGATAAAAGCGATCAAAAATGCGAGGTAAATCAGAAGCCTTGATGCCCTGCCCGTGGTCTTCAACGCGCAAAAAGGCTGCTTTTTTTGACTGTCCGGTAGCTACCAAAATTTTGCTGCCCGCCGGGCTGTATTTGATTGCATTGTCTATTAAGATAGCTGCTAGTTCCGTTAGGCTGGCCGGGTCGCCAATAGCCACCGATGGCTTGAACTTGGTTTCTAAATCGATGTTTTTTTGCTGAGCGTTCTTCTCCATTCTGGCAATGGCTTCGCGGGCTGATTCATCCAGATGAACGGCTTGGTTCGTTTTAATACGACCGTTGTGGTTTGCTAATTTAAGCAGACCTTCTGATAAAGTTTTGAGTTTGGCGACTTCTTCTAGATTGCTGCCCAAAAGGGCGACGGCTTCGGTTTTAGATAGCTTTGGATCGCGCAGGGCGACTTCAATCTCTGATTGCATGGCGGTCAGCGGCGTGCGCAACTCATGGCTGGCATCGGCGGCGAAGCGCTTTTGGCCTTCTAACGCGGTTTCGATTGGTTCTAAAGTACGGCGCGCTAGAGCGTAGCTAGCCGCTCCGCCAACAATCAAAACCAGCAAGTTTAATGCCACCAAATTGGCGCGTAGATGAGCTCGGTCTTGATCGAGTTGTTGCTCTCGAATTTGCGAGTAATTATTAAGGTCGAACGGCGACAAAAAACCATTGTAGTAAGAGACCTGGCGGTTGACGTTACGATCTAAATCATTGCCGGCAACATGGTAAAGCGCCACGCTAAAAACAATGCTTACCACCATGATGATGCCGAGGTACCAGGCCGTGATTTTTAGTGCTGCGGAATGAAACATTTTTAAGCAAGCCTTCTTGCCGTGCCGGCCTGATTTGATTTTGAATCATTAAAACTCATCTTATCTTTCTCCTAGTTTGTAGCCAAAGCCGCGGAGCGTATGAAGCAGTTCTGGGCTGTCGAAGGGCTTATCGATTTTGCTGCGTAAATAGCCCATATAAACCTCCACCGTATTCGGCAAAACGTCGGCATCAAAGTCCCAAACGTGCGCAATGAGATTATCTTTTGATAAAACTCGCCCGGCGTTGCGCATTAAGTATTCCAAAAGTGCAAACTCTTTGGCGCTTAAGCGAATATCCTTGCCCGAGCGCTTGACTTCATAAGTCACCGGATCTAGCGACAGATCGCCGACGTTTAAAACCGTGCTTTGAGCTTCGTGCGGCCGGCGCAGCAGTGCCCGGATGCGGGCGAGCAACTCCTCGAAGCTGAATGGTTTAACTAAATAATCATCGGCGCCGGAATTTAAACCCTCTACGCGGTCTCGGACTTGGTCGCGGGCAGTTAGTAGCAGAATCGGTGTGTGCACGCCCTTTTCGCGTAGTTGACGGCAGATATCCAAACCCTCTATCGAACCCGGCAGCATGCGGTCAATAATCATTACGTCGTAACTTTCGCTTAGGGCGGCGCCTAAGCCGCTATCGCTGTCGTATTCAACATCAACGGCATACTTCTCTTGTTCTAATCCGCGCTTCAGCGCGTTAGCAATCTTATGCTCGTCTTCGATAACTAAAATCCTCATAACTTAATTTTACTTGATAGAATCTGATAATAAACTGAACAGCGGCAAGCGCACTGCGGCTGATGTAGAATTATAAAAGTGGCTAAACTTAAGCGAATTCATTTCATCAAAGCGTTCGGTCTTATCGGCGCGCTACTGTGTCTGGCGGCCTTTATTCATGAACCCAGCTTTCCTACTCCAGACAAACTCTTCGTATTTTTGCTGTTTGTTTTTATGGCTTTTGACAATGCTTGGGAGTTTACCAAGCGGCTACTACCCTTTGTGGTCGTGATTCTTATTTATGAATCTTTTCGCAGCGTGGCCGACCAGTTGAACAAGCACGTGCACTACGGTTTTGCTCCCCACGCCGACAAGCTCTTATTTGGCAACCTGCCAACGGTTTATTTGCAGAACTGGCTGTGGACTGGTCATGTCCGGTGGTACGACATTCTTTTATACATTCCGTACATGATGTTTTTCATCATCCCATTTTTTGTGGCGATTTTAGTTTGGAAAACACGGGATAGTTATTATTGGCAGGTCATAACGGCTTATAGCTTGCTATTTTTTGCCGGCTATCTGACATTTTTATTGCTGCCGACGGCTCCACCTTGGCTAGCCTCGCAAAATCACTACATTCAGCCAATAACAAGAGTTTCAAGCTATGTTTGGTCGGCCATGGGCATTCACAACTTCCCTTCGGTCTATAATCACATTTCTCCTAACCCAGTAGCCGCTTTTCCATCTTTACACGCTGGTGTTTCTACGCTGTTTTCGTTGATGATTTTTAAGCTCTACGGCCGGCGTTGGGGCGCTTTAAGCCTACTTTATCCTACCCTGATATACATAGGAGTCGTTTACGAGGGCGAGCATTACGCCATCGACGTGATTGCCGGTATTGTTTACGCCGTCGGCGCTTACCTAACTGCGCCTTATGTAAGCCGCGAACTAGAGAAACTCAGTTGTTGGCTTAGGCTAAAGTACTCCAGTAGTACCAGAAGCGTTTCAAAATCAGCGCGATAATTATTAAGAACCACAAGAGTAAAATATCGCCGTGATGCCGGCGAGCAAGAGCAATAGCTCGAGGAAACTTATTAGTCAGCTTTTTAGGGGCGTGTCCGGCGCTCAAGTTATATAAAGTGGCGTACCAGAACATCGGTCCGGTGCAGGCCCAGACAATCATGCAAAAAAGACACAGCGCACCAATGCGGTAAAGCGTCTGAAATTGCAGCCAGGTAATGAATAAAAAGGCGAACAAGAGCCCGGCTTCAACCAATCGCCAAAACCACTGCTTAAACTTGGCGCCAGCTAACATGGCGACACCGATTGCGGTTACGGCGGCGTAACCGGCAATGCCAATGAAGTAGTTAGGAAAGCCGAAGGCGTGAGCCTGATTGGAATCCGCTACATTCGTGCAGCTCAAAACGGGGTTTAAATTGCAAACAGGAACGTAGCTAGGGTTTTTTAACCTGTCGAACACTTCTATAGAAAGCATCACCGAAGCAACTAAAGCAATAAGGCCGCCAATAACCAAAAGCCAGGGCAAAACTGCTTCTAATGTCCAACCATTTTCGCGGGCTTGTTTTGGTGCCGTTGTCATTACTAGAATTCTAGCACGCCTCGTTTGCGTTTAAGACCTCAGCCTAGATTCAGCGATGGTTGATTAGTTGTAGTCAGCACTTGGTATAATAAAAGCAAAGCTTCTATTTAAGGATTTGTTTTGATTTTAAGCGGCATCACAACCGAACAATTTATTAGCATGTATAACCACGCCTATCAACCAGAAGGTTTAAACTAATATGGTGCTAAAAAACATAAAACGTCTTAACAGCAAGATCGAAGATATTACCGTTAACGTCAATCTTTCGCCTAGCAGAATTGTTTCCCTGGATATTATTCGCGGTCTGTTTCTGATTTCTATACTGATTGACCACATTGAACTTTACCCAAATGGGTTTGATTATTTCACCGGCCGTGGCCGCCTGTTCGTTAGTGCCGCCGAAGGCTTTTTCTTCATGTCGGGCTTGCTTGTGGGCATGGTCTATAAGCGCCGCCTGAATCTTGGCATGAAATTTATTGTCCGCAAAATGTGGCGGCGAGCCCTGGTACTTTATCTGGCTTCGGTGTTCTTTACCTTGCTGTTTACGGCGTTGGCCGTTTTCACCAACCACCAGACAATCAAGTATGGCTTATATAACGTAATCAACTGGCCTCATATCATCAAAGAGACTGTTTTGATGCGCTATGGTTACGGCTGGGCGGATTTCTTGGATCGTTTCGCCCTATTGATGTTTATTGCACCGTTTGCCTTTTATCTGCTGACCAAGGGCAAGTGGTGGCTAATGAGCGGTATCAGTTTTTTGTTTTGGCTGTGGGGTCAGTTCGGTCCGCAAGACAATAACTTTACGATCACCTGGCAGTTCTTGTTCAACATGGCTATGCTGCTTGGTTTTTACTGGCCGCAGATCAACGCCCGCTGGCAAAGCTTAAAGGCATCTACCAAGAAAAAGATCGAGCTTTCTATTGTTGGCGTTTCGGCCATAACGTTCCTGTTTAGTTACGCCAGCGTCTATATACTATCTGTTTTGAATGAAAAACTACCCTCGCTGCCGCACTGGCTTTATAATCTGACTTTGCACTGGAATAGCTTTAACTCAGCGGTTTGGGTTTACGCTCAAAAATGGACTCTCGGACCTCTGCGCTTAGTTTTGTTTGCTCTTTGGTTTAGCGTTTTGTTTATGCTTATCAACAAATACAGCGAGACCATCAATCGATATACCAGATACTTAGTTGAACTGCTTGGGCGCAATAGTTTGCTTGTTTATATCGAACACGCCTTTATTGTGTTTGCTTTTAAATATTACATACCGCCGCAAACTAACTTTTGGCAGAACTTTCTATTTACGGCCGGAGCTTTGGTGGCGCTGTTTATCGTTACCATTATTTACAAAAATATCGAGCCGAATGTTAACAAAAAAGTTAACTCAATAATTCGCGGCATTAAAAAACCTTTTCTAAAGCTACTAGTGTTTAGTGTCGAGGCTTGATTTAGCCTGAAAAAAAGTTAGAGACCGCGGCCAAACTAGACCTCGCTGCGCGCCCAAGCCGTGATCGCCATTAGGATACACATAATATTCGTGGGGAATTTTGAGTTTGTTAAGCCTGCTGTTTAAGTCGGCAGAAAACTTCGGAGGCACTATTTGGTCTTTTGAACCGACGTGAATTTGAATGTTAGCTTTAATGAGTTTGAGATAGCTCAGCGGCGTGGTTTTATTCCAATAAGCTGGATTAGACGCGGGCGTACCGTGGGCGTTGATTTCTTGCAGACGGATTTCCGTAGCAGCGGGATTATTAAAATCGGATATCGGCGTGTAATCCAAATACATATCTTGCGGCGTGCCCACCGGGCCGGATAGTAATACCACATGTTTTATATCCGGCGAAACTACAGCTGCCCGCAGGGCAACGTAAGCTCCCATACTTTGACCCCAAAGGCTAATGTTATTTTTGTCTAGGTAGCCGGTTTGTTTGACCGAGGCGATAAGGCTCATAACATCAGTGTTATAACTCATAGAATAATAGGCGCCGTCGGGCGTGCCTGAAGCTACCGAGAAACCGTTGCCCCGAAAATCGGGCTTAATAACGGCAAAGCCGTGCTGACTGTAAAAATCCATATCGTTAATGTAGGTTTCGAGCGTTGAATATGCCTCGGGGTTGGCATAACCGTGACACAGGATAATGGTTGGATAGTGGCCGTTTTTGGGCGGGTCTTTAGGCAGCGTCATTAGGGCGTACTCGCTTAAACCGTCCTTAGACACATTAAAGACAACTAATTGTTCGCGCACATTGTTGACTACGCCAAAATCTTTGACTTTTTCTATCGGCTTGCCAACGTAGGTGGCCTGTCTAGCCTGTGACAAGTCTAAACTTTTGTAATAGAGCGCTTTGGCCGATGGATGAGTAGGCGTGTAATAAAAGACCAAAAACCACAAGATCAGCGCAAAAACGGCCGTTAGCCAAGCCATACTTAAGAAAATCCGCTTTTTTGGAGCGCGCTGATTAGCCTTTTTGGACCTTTTGATTATTGATTTTTTGTTTAGCTTTAGCATTTTAGCTAAATATACCAGTTTTAGTTGATATTTTCACCTTTACCGCGCAATAGTGCGGCTACCCTTTTCTGCTTCGCTATGGTTCGGGTCTGTCGGGTTTAAGGCGTGGCCGCCGAATTTATTGCGAATGGCTGCCAGGAGTTTGGTGGCATAGGTTATTTCGCCTTTTTGGCTAGCTAGGCGCACGTCAAAGGCCGCTTGGATCGATGGCATTGGCATATTTAATTCTTTGGCCGTCTCTAGCGTCCATCGGGCTTCGCCGCTCTCGGCGACTACTCCTTCGACCCCTGTCATTTCAGGGTTTTCGGCTAAGGCTTGGCGGGCCATTTCGTTGAGCAGCGAATCCACTATGCTGCCGTGCTGCCAAACGCCGCCAACTTTGGCCAGATCAATCCCCTTATAAGGTCCTTCCTTTAGCATTCGATAACCTTCAACGTAAGATTCCATCATTCCGTATTCAATGGCGTTATGAACCATCTTGACGAAGTGTCCGGCTCCGGCCGGACCAAAACATCCCCACCCGCCACCGGCCGGGGCCAAGCTTTCTAGAATTGGTCTGACAGCTTCGACTGCCTGCTCATCGCCGCCGATCATCATGGCGTAGCCGGCCTTGCGTCCTAGAATTCCGCCGCTGGTACCAACATCCAGGTAGAGGACTTTCTTTTGGCGGGCTTGTTCGGCGTATTTAGTGCTATCGGTGTAGCGGGAATTAGCTCCGTTAATAAGTATGCCGCCTTCGGGCAGAGCTTCTAGAGCCTTGGTCACGTGATCCTGGGTAATGTTTTCGGGCAACATTAACCAAATAATGGCCGGGTTCATTTTGGAAGCCAAATCTTTGTAGTCTGTGGCTGCGATAGCACCAAGTTTAACCGCCTCTTCGACCGGCTCCGGGCTACGATTCAGAACTACTACCTCATGACCATTTTCTAATAAACGGGCTACCATGTTGCCGCCCATGCGCCCGAGGCCACTAAATCCAATACGCATCTTAACGCCCTCCTTTTATGTCTATTATAAACTGCTCGAGCTATTCGTCTATTTGATCGTTGAAGATGATCACTTCTTTACCTAGTTTCAAAAGCTGCGCCGGCTGTTCGGCTGCCGGTAGGTTGGATTTTAACTTCGTTAGTTGTTCTCTTTTCTCGAGCCCGGCTGCGTACACGATCAACAGGTCAATTCTCTCTATTAATTTAGCGGTGGTGGTGATGCGTACGTAATCGTCCCACTCGTAGCCGATTACTAGACGCTCGGTTTCTACTGACGGGCTGTGCGGCTTAATACCAAAGGTGTGCCCGTCGGGCCCCAGTCCGGCTAAGGCGATTACAAAATCAGTTTGATCGAGCAAACTAGAGAGTTCGCTTTGGTAATCATTTACAGTTTGTTCAAGGCCTTTGTTCTCCAAGATTGGTTTGAGGGGTAGGTCAAAGCCAGAACTTTTAAGTTGTTCGTAATTCGAGTCTTTATGACCGGCATCGCCGTAGCGTTCGTCAATTAGCAAAGCGGTTAGATTATCCGTTTTGTGGTTGTCTTTTAGTTTCTTCGAAACTTCGATTTCAATGGGAATCGCCGAACCTCCCGATAGCAACCAAAGCACTTTTGCACCGTTTTCAAGGTGTTCTTCGATTGATTTGAGCACATAGTTATACACAGGCTCTGTGGATAAGATCTTTTTAAATTCAAATTTATTCATAACCTTTATGGCTCGCTTATCTGTTAATTAACGCCCTATGAGAGATATTTTACAAGGCAATTGATAAATGGTTAACAATCGGTTTAAGCAATTGTTCACAGCCGGTAGCTTATGCTTAACGATATCATTTTAGTCACAATAGCAATGAAGGGGGAGAGCTATGAAAAGTGCGCGTACGTCGGACACAAACATTAAATACATACTGACTCAACCGGCAAGGTTGTCTAATATCACTCTTGATGAACTGGAAGATGACGACAATTACGCCTGGAGAGAAAAAGCTCGCAAACTGCAAGCTAGGCGCTGGCGCCGCATTAAGCACCAGCTAGCTTAAAAGCTAAACTAATCCTAAGTAAGTCCACTTGCCCTAAAACGACCGGCCTGCCCTCCGGTCGTTTTTTATATATCAAATTCGGCTGGTGGCAATTCTGTCAGGTAAGAATCAGGCACCTTTTGCCACACGGAATAGGCTTGCTTGACGTATTCGGTAAAGTAGCCGTTGCGCTTAACTTCAGCCTCGTAAACGGGCCTCACCACTTTGTCCACTGCCGCATCCCAGTCGCCACCTTGCGGCACGTTGCGTACTCGCTGAGGTTCATCGTCTATTAAAACAATGCTCTCGCAGCTGTCTCGCAATGAGTCAAGAGTACGCTTATAGTCGCCCCAACCCTCGTCTTCACCCTTTTCACCCAGTTGATATGGAATGTGCAACTCTCCAAATTGCCGACGCGGATCATAGTTTGAGGAATGGGGCAAATATAGATTTGAATGCACTGGAGCAAACATTGTGGGTAAAATCCGATCGCCCATTTCTACGCTGAAGTTAGAGTAAAAGCTCGGAGGTGCTAAGAGGGTTCGATAATCAATAGTTCTTCCGTACCACTCAACCGCTCCGCGCTCTCGAGAAACTTGCCGAAGTTCTTTCGTTACATCACCCGCAAAGTCCCACAATTTTTGCTGATTGCCAGGCGAACGCAGCCCAACGATGAGCCGACCACCAGGCTTCAATACTCGCTTTATCTCCTGAAGTATCTTCATTGCGTCAGAGTGATATAAAACGAACATACTGACTACACAGTCAAAAGATTCGTCCGGGAACTCGAGCTGACGGGCATCCATTTTGTAAAGCTCGATGTCTATTCCGGGTTTCTTTTGCTCAAAATACTCTTTGAGCTCTTCTTGGAAGTTTGAAGCTCTATCGACTCCAACTACTCTGGCATTGGGGTGTTGGGGCACATAGTTTTTTATAAGAATGCCGTCACCGTAGCCAATTTCAAGAATTGATTGCCCCTGTATTTCTTGGCCGGCTTCCCGGAAAATGTTTCTTTCGGGGTAAGAATACTTTAAGTAGAGTTCTCGTCTATAAATTGCGCTCGTAGAAAACCGCTCCTCGAACTCATCGCTGTCGCTGGCAAAGCCATACTGTTCTTTAGCTATTTCGTCCGGATCTCTAAGAGGCAAATCGGTTAGATCTATGTCTGGAGGCAGATCGCTTAGATCGATATCCGACGGTAACTCGGCTGGGCTTGAACCGCTAAGCTCAACTCCAGGCGGCAGCCAAAGCCCGTTATTTATGTTTTGAGCCTCACTCATATATCTATAACATTAACATAAAATCGATGTTTTTACCAGAGCTATAACCCCTTATGCTTTATAAAATCGTAGCGTTTGATATCCTTATAGGTGATGAATGACGCCAAAATTTCGGAAGAGCTAAAAGCTCTGTTGCTTAAGGGTCGCCACTATAAGATTCCCAAAGGCCAAATCATCCAGTCTACCGAAGACCGGCTTGTTTTTAACATGATCAAGTCCGGTTTTGTTAAGCGCTACCTAATTTCTAACGATGGCGCGTTGGGTGTGCAGGTAATTTATGGTCCCGGCGATATTTTCCCTATCACGCTGGCTCTTAAAATCTTGGTTGGGCAAGATATTAATCCCGGACCCGAAGTCTACTACTATGAAGCCATGAATGACGTAGAGCTTTACACAGTTGAGCAGCCGGTTCTTCAAGAAGGTATAGAAAACGACCCAATTCTGTATCGCGACTTGCTGGCGATCTGCGGCAAACGCCTGCATTCGACCTTAAATAGCCTAGAGAATCTCACTCTGCGCAGTTCATACAAAAGGTTGGCTCACCAGCTGGTTTACTTGGCCGAAGCTTACGGCAAGCAAGTCAAAGAAGGTACGCAGATCGACCTGCAGCTTACCCACCAAGACTTAGCGGATATTCTTAGCCTGACCCGCGAAACTATCTCGACCAATATTATTCGCTTGCGCAAAAAAGGCTTGATCAAAACCGGTCGCCGGATAATTATTCCAAACCTAGAAAAATTAACCGAAGAAGCTTTTAATTAGATTTTTTGATCTGGCTATCGAAGGTCAGGATATCGTACTCCAGCTCGTTAATGCCTTCGAGCTGATATACCTGAAAAGTCGAGAATATTTTTTTGTCGTCGGGGTTCAAGTCAAGTATTTTAATAGCTTTATCAATATCTTTCCAGCTCCCTGCCTCAATCTCTAGGTACGGTTTAAGCAGCGGCCAATAATCAATATCAAATTCAATGGTGTCGAGCGTCCAGCGCACCCGGCGGTTTTCTTCGTAGAACTTCTGCTTTAATCCGACAGCTTCTAAAAATTGCCAGGCTTTGTCGAAGCTATCCACTTTGATTTCGATTTCTTTCATGCCAACGTCATTCGCACCGTCGTCAGACATCTTTCTTTGCTTGAAACCCATGGTTACTTGACTGCCTTCATCGCGCACGCGAATCCAAGCGCCTTGATCGTTGAGTCGCAGGTCCGGATAATCATAAACTTTGCGCCGGTATTTTTGGTCAAACTCTTTTTTAGCGCCCAAACTTTTGAGCTTTGACTCGATCTCTTCAACGTCGATATTCAGAAACTTAACTTCAATCTCTTCCATGTCAACCTTACTGTAAACATCCTATCAAGGCTTTGGGCGTTTTTGCTTCTCCACTATAAAGTACTTGCCTGCAAAGTTCCTCATCATGCTCTAATGCATAAATTGATTTGTGCAGCGCGGCTGCCGCTCCTACCTCAAGAGTCACGCTATTTCCAGCATACCCGCCCTTGTTATAGACGAAGGTAACATCGGCTTTTCTAATAAATTCAATATGGTGAAGGGTCAAGCCGGTGGCTACCAGGACTGAGATTAAAGGATCCTGCTTTTCTAGTTCGGCCCAGTCGAAATTGGTTAAAAAAGGCTCATAAACGAACACACCTTGTGCTTTTAGCTCTTTGGCAAACTCTCTAATCTCGGACTTAAAGCGCCTTGCGCCGCACATTACCACCGATTTCATTGAGTGAATTATACATCAACATACAAAAAACCGGACCAGTATGGTCCGGTTTTTTGTATGGCTGGGACGGAGGGATTCGCCTCGCCGGCAAAAGAAAAATTACTTTTGCCAAGGCGACCCGGCTCCCATGGTCGCCGGGCTAGGTTCGGGGTTTGCCCCCGGCAAACCCGTTCGAATCCCATCTAAAAAATCAAGGCCGACAAACGAATCCTAAAGATCCATTTATCGGCCTTGGCTGGGACGGAGGGATTCGAACCCCCGAATACCGGGACCAAAACCCGGTGCCTTACCACTTGGCGACGTCCCATCGTCGGAACTTGCGCTTTGGCCTCGTTTTGCCTATCGGCAAAAGCTTCGGCTTGTCGCTAGATTCCTCCTCTCAAAATCATGAATCCTCTCATGATTTTGTTTTGCAGAACAAGACGAAGAACAGAGGTTATTTTATACGCTGCGCAAGCTTTAGTCTAGGCTTTTACAGATAGGCTCTAACAATTTATAATTAAACGGACATGCCAAAACGTAACTTAGATGCGGCAGATTATATCCAGCCGCTTAATATCAACGGTCTCGAAGGCCGTATGCTGTACCTGCCTACTCAAAATAAAAAATACGATCGAGATATTCTTTTTGTCTACGGTCAGCATTCTAGCTTGGAACGCTGGTGGGGTTTGATTAAAGTGTTTAGCCATTACGGCAACGTAACAATGCCGGATATGCCTGGTTTTGGCGGCATGGCCAGCCTATATAAAATCGGGCATACGGCTACTATTGATGAGCTGGCTGATTATCTGGCCGCCTTCATGAAACTTAAGTACAAACGGCGCAAAGTTACGATAGTCGCCATGAGCTTGGGCTTTGCCACCGCCACCCGAATGCTTCAGAAATATCCCGAACTAACTGACCGTGTCGAAATGCTGGTGAGCGTGGTTGGATTTTCGCACCATGATGACTTTATATTTCCCAAGAGCCGCATGCGCATGTACAAACTCGTCTGCGGCCTATTTTCGAGACGCCTTCCAGCGGCGTTTTTTCAGGGCGTGTTTTTGCAGCCATTTTACCTTCGCCGTGCCTACAAGCACTCCCGTTTTGCCAAAGAAAAATTAGCTAAAATGTCTGGCGACGAATTTAACAAGACCATGGATATGGAAATTGTGCTCTGGCGGATCAATGATATTCGCACTCAAATGAAAACTAATGTAGAAATGTTTAATCTGAACAATTGCGGCAAGCACATAAATCTTCCGGTTTATCACGTGGCTTCTCAGCACGACCGATACTTTAACCACGTAAAGGTCGAGGAGCATTTCCGCCAGATATTTACAGACGTGAACGTATTCTTCACTAAAGATCCTAACCACGCTCCGACAATCATTGCCGACGAAAAAACTGCCGCGCCATTCGTGCCCGACGGGCTGCGAAAGGCGTTTGCCAAAAACCCTACGGCAAAAAAGAGCCAGCAATCTTCCAAGAGATCATCTAAGCGGACGGTAAAAAAATGAAAATAGCACTAATTTGTCCTTATCATATGTTTCGCGGCGGCGGTGTTCAGGAATGCGTTACGGCTTTGCGGCAAGAGTACGCTGCTCGCGGCCATGACGCTAAAATCATTACGCCGATGCCCAGGGATTACGAGGGCGAAGTGCCCGAGCATATCATTACCTTAGGCACCTCAATGAGTACCACGGCCTTTGCCGGTAGCGCTTGGCAATGGTCTTTTAGCGTTGATAATGACGCGATCGACGAGGTCTTTCAGCGCGAGCAGTTCGACGTACTGCACTTCCACGAGCCCTGGATTCCGTTTTGGAGCCGCCAACTGCTAGGCAGGGCCAATATGGCGACGGTTGGCACTCAGCATGGACGATTTTGGGAAACGCTGACAGCCAAAACTGTCACCACGGTGGTAACTCCATACGTTAAGTCAATGGTTAAACACTTTGATGTTTTTACTGCCGTTTCGGAGCCGGCCACTGACTGGTTCAGGGCCGTTACACACCGACCGATCATCATTGTGCCCAACGGTATAGATCTTGCTAAATTTCAAGTTTACACTCCTAAGCCAAAAGGCAAAAAAAGCAATACAAAAACCATTTTTTATGTGGGCCGTCTAGAAAACCGCAAAGGTGTTAAATACCTCCTGCAGGCTTTTCATGATTTAACTAAAAAGCGCAAGGACGTTCGTCTGGTAATTGCCGGTAGTGGCGTGGATGATAAAAAACTAAAAGAATTTGTAGCCGATCAATCTATCCCTAGGGTGGAGTTCCTGGGCTTTATTAGCGAAGAGGACAAAGTTCGTTATCTTCATGAGAGCGATCTATTTTGCTCGCCGGCGGTCTACGGCGAAAGCTTCGGCATCGTGCTTCTAGAAGCAATGGCGGCCGGTTTGCCGCTGGTAGCGGGCGACAATGCTGGCTACCAGAGCACATTAATCGATACCGGCGCTATTTCACTCGTTAATCCTAAGGACACAGTTGATTTTGCTCGCCGCCTAGAAATAATGATGTTTGACGAAAAGATCAGGCAGATTTGGCGCGAGTGGGCTCTGAATTATGTAAAGCAATTTGACTATCCGATTGTTGCCGAACAGTATCTGGCTATTTACGAACAGGCAATCAAGCGCCATGAAGAACACGCCAAAGCTTAAGATTGGGTTTGTCTTTGACGACACCCTTGATAGCTCGGATGGCGTCGCCCAGTATGTCAAAACTATAGGTGCGTGGCTTTCAGGCCAAGGTCACGAAGTTAGGTATTTGGTCGGCGAAACCAAACTTGAATCCTGGCAGGGCGGCAAAATCTATAGCCTTTCTAAGAATTATAAGGTCCGCTTCAACGGCAACAGGCTCACAATTCCCGGTCCGGCTAGCCGCCGCCAAATTAAGAAAATTTTGCATGAAGAAAAATTCGACGTACTGCACGTGCAAGTTCCCTATTCGCCGCTGCTTGCTTCGCGCGTAATTAGGCTCGCTCCTAAAAATACGGTTATTCTTGGAACATTTCATATCTTTCCAGCTGGGTGGCTTTCGCAATTTGGGTCGCGCCTGCTTAGAATTGCTCTGGCTAACAGCAAACATCGTTTTGACGCGATGGTTAGTGTCAGCCGAGCCTCTGCCGAATTTGCTCGCGTGGCTTACGGGTTCAAAACCGAAATTTTGCCCAATGCCGTAGACATATCTAAATTCCGTTCTCATGGCGCTGTCAGCAAAAGCGATATTGTATTTCTTGGCAGACTAGTCGGGCGCAAAGGCTGCCTAGAACTGCTCAAAGCCGTCAATATTTTGGTTAAAGAGCCTGGCATGTCGAAGATAAAGGTTAGAGTTGCTGGCGCCGGCGGGCTGGAATCAATGCTCAAAAACTATGTCAAAGAGAACAAGCTAGGTTCTAATGTCGAATTTTTTGGTTTTGTTAGCGAAGAAGAAAAGGCCAAGCTGCTTGCCGGAGCGCGACTTGCCTGTTTTCCGGCGCTTTACGGAGAAGCTTTTGGTATTGTCTTGATCGAAGCGATGGCGGCTGGTTCAGGTGTGGTTTTGGGCGGCGACAATCCCGGCTATCGCAGCGTGCTTGGCGAACGAGAAGAGCTGCTCGTGGATCCCAGGGATTCAGAGATTTTCAGTCAAAGACTCATGTCTCTATTGACTAATAGCAAACTGGCCGCGGATCTGCATACCTGGCAGGAGCAAGCTGTCAAACAATACGACGTCAACGTGGTCGGCAGACAAATCGAATCTATCTACCACTCGCTGATTGCCAATAAAAATAAAAACGAGCATAATTAATATCAATGAAATCTGACAAAATTGTCGTCAGTGTAACAAACCGGACAATCTTCCGCTCTATTCTCTGGGTGGTCGCGACAGTCGTTGCCTTCAAGGTCATCGGCCGCGTCAGTCATATCCTTATACTTATCTTCGCGTCGTTCTTTTTAGCCCTGGCGCTCAACCCGGTAGTTAGCTGGTTATCGCGCCGCTCGGGCATAAAAGGCCGCGTGCAAGCCACATCGCTAGCTTATGTACTGGTGATTGCGGTCTTGGCCGCCTTCTTTATTCTGGTGACTCCGCCGCTGGTCAAACAAACTCGCACCTTCATCAATGAGGTCCCGCATCTGGTTGATAATTTTCAGCACCAGGATAGCACGCTCGCCCGGGAGGCGCGTAAGTATAAACTCGATCAGAAGCTTTCCAGCTCGGCCCGCGACTTTGCCAATAATTATGGCAATTTCGGTACGACTGTCTGGGACACCGGCAAACGGATAGCCGAGATCGTTACCTCGATTTTAGCTGTTTTGGTCATGACGTTCATGATGTTGGTCGAGGGTCCGTACTGGCTCGATCTTTATTGGGGCATCGTGCCCGCAAGCAAGCGCGCCCACCGCAAAGATCTTGCCAGGCAGATGTATAAAGGTGTCAGCGGCTTCGTCAACGGACAAGTTATAATTGCTCTGATCGCCGGATTTTTCGCCTTTTTGGCGCTCGAGATCGCCAGTCACGTCATGGATGTCAGCATCAATGCCGCCGCACTGGCCGGCATAGTCTCCGTCTTCGGGCTGATACCCCTGTTCGGTAACCCGATCGCCTCGACGGTCGTTATTTTAGTCTGCCTGTTGAACTCCCTGAGCCTGGCCATAGTCATGCTGATTTACTTCATCGTTTATTTCTTCGTAGAGAACCACACCTTCCAGCCGTTCATCCAGTCGCGGCTTAATAAACTGACTGCTCTGTCGGTTTTTGTCGCGGCGCTGCTTGGTGTCGGCCTCGCAGGATTTCTGGGTGCTATCGTAGCCATACCCGCTGCTAGCGCCGTCAAAGTCCTTCTAGAAGATTATTTCAAACATAAAAATCCGGGCGTAAAACCGCCCACCAAAAACGAAACCATCCAGGCTGTTTAGAGTCGGTACCAAACTGGGCCTTGCGGCGTGTCGTTTATGCCAATTCCCTGCTCAGCTAACTTATCACGCAGCTCATCGGACTTTTGCCAATCCTGATCCTTGCGCGCAATTTCGCGCTGATTTATTAGATCTTTTTCATCGCTGCTGATATCTGATGCGCTCATCAGGTCAAGTCCGAAAAGATCATCTATTTGCTTTACAAATGGTCCGATTAAAAATTTCTCATCAGCTAGTGATTTATTCTCTACGCCCTCTATGAATTGCTCGATCTTTTCTAGTGCTTCAGGAGTGTTTAAGTCATTTTCTAATGCAGGAATGGTGCTGAACTTACTCACAACTATCATAGCTGGCGAAAAGGAACCAGCAGCTGGTTGAGCTTCTTGGAAACGCCTAACAGCAAAATTTCGAAACCTTTTTAAACGATTTTTAGCAGCCTCGAGCGCTTCCCAGCTGAAGTTAGACTGGCTGCGGTAATGGCTTTGTAAAACTAGCATTTTGAAGTCCATTGGCGAATAGCCGCGTTTTTCTAAGTCTTGCAAAGTAAAGCCGTTACCCAAAGACTTGCTGATTTTATGGCCGTTGACCATCATATGATTGTTGTGCAGCCAGAACCTAGAAAGCGGTTTGTTAAAGGCGGCTTCGGTTTGGGCGATTTCGTTAGTGTGGTGAGTGCCGATATGGTCGACTCCACCAGTGTGAATATCTATGGGATCGCCAAGGATGGCGTGGATTATAGCCGAACATTCGATATGCCAACCAGGAAATCCGTCGCCCCATGGGCTTGACCAATGCATTTCATGGTTAGCGAATCTACCTATCGTAAAGAACCATAACGCAAAATCTTGTGGGTGGTGTTTCGCACTGTCCGTTACAACTTCGCTTCGAGCGCCGACTTCTTTATCCGATAACTTTTGTCCGGTCAGCTTGCCGTAGTCGTCGAGCTTTTGAACATCGAAGTAGATTGCCTGCCTAGTTTTATAGGCGAAACCTTTATCGATTAGTGTTTGAACCATTTCTACTTGCTGCGGAATATAATCGGTAGCCTTAGCAAATTGACTTGGTTCAAGCAGGTTCAAGGATTTGAAATTTTTCTTAAAGTCTTCGGTGTAAAAGTCGGCAACTTCTCGGGCGGTTTTGCCTTCGCGGTGAGCGCCCTTTTCCAGCTTGTCCTCGCCTTCATCGGCGTCGCTTACTAAGTGCCCTACGTCTGTTATATTCATGACGCGGTTTACATCATAGCCTTTGAATTTAAGTAATCTAACCAGAACGTCCCAGTAAATATAGCCGCTGTAATTGCCAATATGCTGATAGTCGTAAACAGTTGGCCCGCAGGTGTAGATACGCGCCTCGTTATCATTTATTGGTGAGAAATCTTCTAGCTTGCGGCCGAGCGTGTTAAACAATTTCATGACTTATCACCACCTAGCTCGTCTAGAAGTTTGGTAGCTACTTGGATGCATTCGCTTTTTACGTCTTCAAAATTTCGGCCGTCGGTTAGCTTAAAACCGGCAGCGTATGGGTGGCCGCCGCCGCCAAAATGCTCGGCTAATTTATCGCCGATTCCCTTGCCGTAATTGCAGCGAATTTTACCGGTAATTTTGCCGTCGCGGTAAACCTTAAAGCAGATAGCTACGTCGGTGTCCTTGGCCAGTCGCATGTCGTCAATAACCAACATTGGCGGATTGTATAACGGGCTATAGCGCTCGATTTCTTCCCACGGAATAGTTACGGTAGCAATGCGGTTATCGCTATAGAATTCAACTCTCTCTAATAAACGGCCTTTGTAATGAATTAGCTCGGTCTCGCGGCGCATGGTTTCGCGGCGGGCGTTTTCTAGCTCTGCCAGGCTCACACCGCCTTCAACCAACTCGGCAATAATATGGATTGAACGGGCGGTTGTGGCTTCAGAGGTAAGTCCTAGGCTGTCGCTCAAAATTCCCATGGCAATGAATTCTTTAGCTTGCTGAGTTAAGGGCCAGTTTAAACCTTTGGCAATTTCATATATGAGTTCACAGGTGGCGACGGCCGGCTTGACGTAAGCAAGCTCGGCGAAGTCTATTGTTGGCGCTGTGGCGTGGTGATCGACGATTAAGCTCGGCTTGGCGGCCAACCATGAGCGCTGGCTTTTTAACCGCAGCTGCTCTAGCAACGAATCGCTGCTGGTGTCTACAATAATGCTGGCCTCAAAATCGTTGGGAACCTCAGAGGTTACGCGGTCAGAACCAGGAAAATAGTGCAAATACGATGGCAAATCAACTCCGCAATATAAATAGACATCCTTGCCCAGCTCGGACAAAATTTCTTCTAAGGCAAGGGCGCTAGCCAGGCTATCGCCGTCGGGGTTGTCGGCCTGGACAACTAGAATTTTCTGGTGAGTTTTAACAAATTCATCAATGTCGGTAATTTCAGCAAGTTTCATTAGTATAATTGTACCTTTGCCACCTTGTGCCGACAAGGTGGCGCCAAGCTCTCAGCACATTCGAAAACTAGATGGTCGCTCGGTTGCTCGTCAAAAGTGAATCTGCGGGACTCCTCACTTTGTTCGTCAGACAAGTCCTCGATACTGCTTTTGCCTCGCTACTCGCTCCCTCTGTTTTCTCGAGTGCTGACTATATACTAAAGTAAGGCTTGGCGGCCTTCTAGGGCTCGGGTGAGGGTAATTTGGTCGGCGTACTCTAAATCCACGCCAACCGGCAAGCCGCGAGCCAGGCGAGTAATTTTAACCGGCTTATCGCCAACGGCTTGGGTGATTAGTAAAGCTGTGCTCTCGCCTTCTACGCTGGCGTTAGTGGCCAATATTAGCTCTTGCACATTGTCTTCATCTATTCGGTTGATGAGTTCGCTTATATGCAGGTTCTCGGGGCCCACGCCATCAATTGGCGACACCAAGCCGCCCAGTACGTGATAAGTGCCGTTAAAACTATTGGTTTTTTCTAAAGCCACAATATCAAAAGGCTCGGCCACTACCGCTACGACGGTTTTATCACGCTTGGGGTCGGCATAGAGCGAACTCACCTCCTGCCCTTCCTCAATCAGCGCAAAAGTCTTTGGACAGTAGCCAATGCTTTTATGCAGCCGGTTCAGTTGTTGCGCCAGGTTCAGAGCTTTGGCGCTATCGGCCTTAAATAGGCTGTAGGCATAGCGCTCGGCCGAACGCGGTCCAACGCCAGGTAGCTGGCGAAGAGCCTCGATGAGGTCCAGTAACGGTTCTGGGATAACGGCGCTCATTAACTAAAAGCCTAGACCAGAAAGAGCTCCCATCATCGGCTGCATTTTTTCGGCGGCCAACTTTTGGCTTTGATTGATAGCTTCTTTTACGGCTTCTTCGACCCACATTTCTAGCTGGCCGATGTCATCCAGGTCGATATATTCAGGGTCGATATGGATCTTTTTGATCTTCTGCTCACCGGTGATTTCTACCCTAACGGCACCTTCGCCGGCTTCAACTGTAATAATTTCTTTTTGCAGCTCTTTTTGCAGCTTGCGTGCTCGCATAATTAGCTTAGCTTGGTCTACTTTACTCACTTTTAAAAACTCCTTTTCGTTACCTATATTCTAGCAAAACACTTATCTAACCGGTAGGCTGTGCGGCCAGGCTGTCAGGCTATAATGCGCGCCCCAGGCTATATGCACCACTATTACGGTTACTAAAATTATCAGGGCTAAGCCGCGCGGCAAAGGATTGCGCGGGAACACTCTGGTCCACTCTAGATACAGGTAACGAAGACCCGTAGCGGCGACCACTAGAATTGGTATGATGCAAACAAGCAGTAGGTCATAGTTTTGGTTTATGGCGCTCGCTAAAACACCGCAGGCAGCAATAAAAATTAAAGGATAAAGTTTCTTTGGAGCCTTGCTCCACAGGGCATAAAAGCCAAACAGGGCTAGTACTATTTCGGTTGCGTCAAGAATGGCCAACTGTCCAACCTGCAAAACGTGGTGCGTGCTACTGTGCCAGAACAACGCCAGAACCGACCAACCAATGCTTTTTACTATAACTGTCGCGCCAAGCCAAGTCGCCGGAACTAAGAAAAATTGTTCTAGGGTGGCCGCATGGCGGGCAGAAGCCCAGCCGATTGGAGTTAGCAAGGCCAAAAGAACCACGATATTTACCGCCAAACTAAATGTTGATGCTGCCTTAAATAGCTTGGCCAAGTTGTGACGTTCATAAATAGCGCCCACAATCAGTACTATCAGACCACCTGGCGAATATGCGCTTAATACGGCTGCTAAAGTCAGGGCCAGCAGTCTCCACAAACTAACCTTGCCGCCTCTGAGCATCCACATATAGGCAACTATGCTCACAATGGGTAATAGAACCATTAAACTATTGCCTGCATTTCGACCAGCAAGCATAAATAGCGGTGTAAAGCTCAGCATTAAAGCTCCTAGCCAGCCACCAAATCGTCCAAGCCAAAACTTAACCATCAGGTAAAAGCAAACAATTATGATCAAGGCAAAAATAACAGATATTAGCCTAGCGCCTGTTGGGCCGGCGTGATGCCAATGTTTTAAAGCTAACAGCAGCAAATTATGAGGTGCGTTTAAGGGGTTGTCTTTAATATTTTGTAGACTTAAGCTGTTTACTAAATTAGTCTCGCTAGCTCCAAACGGCTTAGCGCCCAAGCGCCAAAGGTAGGCAATAACAATCAACAGGCCGCTGCCAAAGCCGAGCAAAGTTGATAATTCCCAGCGGTCGCTAACCCACTCCCGCCATCTTGTATACATAAGCACAATTATAGCAAAACCTCTTTCTGTACCTTAATAACAGTTCCCTAGCTTTACATTTGGGCGTAGTGCAAAGACTGATAAATAATCATGAGCAATCATTTTTGCGTCTGAAACATAGCGATAATCCTAGCGCTGCGCTTGGATGAATCGCAAGGCAGCAGTGAGGAGCGAGTGAAGTGTAGAATTGCTACTCTGAACGAGCGACAGAGCGTAGCTAACGCAGCGATTCGCCGAGAGCGCGGGCGGAATTTCCGGCTATGCCGGAAAACAGGCCCTGCGCGACGCAGTTGCTAGGACTCGAACGGTTGGTCGTGCGCGACGTCTAAGTCGCGGAACCGCTGCTTGACTCTGTCGAAGTAGAGGTCAATGTTTTTAGTCGGGCCGTTACGATGTTTTTTAACCAGTATTTCGGTGATGTTTTGCTTGTCGCTATCGGGGTTATAGTAATCTTCGCGGTAAAGAAAAGCCACGATATCGGCATCTTGCTCGATTGATCCTGATTCGCGCAGGTCGGCCAATTGCGGAATTTGCGGCGTGCGGTTTTCTACGGAGCGGCTCAACTGGCTTAGGGCTACGACCGGCACATTTAATTCGCGGGCCAAAATCTTTAAACTACGGCTAATTTCAGATATTTCCTGCACACGATTAGCGGTGGCCGCAAAGCGTGAACCGCCGCTCATCAGCTGCAAATAGTCAACCACGATTAATGCCAGTGGATGCTGGTGGTGCAAGCGGCGAGCTTTGGTGCGCATATCGCTGACCGTAATACCAGAAGTGTCGTCAATAAAAATCGGCGCTTCGGCCAGCTCGCCCATGCCGGCGCTAAGCCGTTCAAAATCCTTGGTGTCTAAGCCTTCGCCAGTCCGGAGCTTCCAGGCGTCAACGCCGGCTTCAGCGGCCAATAAGCGGTCTACAAGCTGCTCTTTACCCATTTCTAGGCTGAATATTAACACCGAGCCTTGCTTGGCCTTGGTGGCCACGTTAAGGGCGATATTTAGCATCAGCGCCGTCTTGCCCATGCTCGGGCGGGCGGCAATAACTATAAGATCCGAGCGCTGCAAACCGGCAAGTAGTTTATCTAAATCGCGCAGGCCGGTTGGAATACCGCGGATGGCGCCCTTGTTATTGTGCAAATCGTCAATTCTATCAAAACTAGCCTCTAGGATTGATTCCAGGCTGGTAATGTCTTGGCGCACGTGCCGCTGGCTGACTTCAAACAGCCTGGTCTCGGCCTCTTCGATCAGCTCCTGCAAGGTTTTGCTTTCGTCTGAGCCAATGTTGGCAATATCTCGCGAAGCGCTAATCAAGCGGCGGCGAATAGCCTTATCGGCTACGATTTCAGCATACTGCTCAAGGTGTGTGGCCGTGGGCACGGTGTTAGTTAGCTCGGTTAAATAGCTGGCGCCGCCCACGCCGTCCAGCTGGCCAAGTGATTTGAGTTGTTCGCTCAAAGTTAAGATATCTATCGGGCTGCGGCGATCGTGCAGCGTGCGCATGGCGGCAAATATCGCCTTGTGCCGCTCATCATAAAAATCGTCGGCTTGAACCATATCGGCGATCTTAATAAAGCTCTCGCTGTCAATTAAAATGCTGCCCAGTAAACTGGCCTCAATATCGAGGCTTTGCGGAGCGGTTTCGACGGGAGGCTTTGGCATCTAACTAACCCTGTTCTTCTTTAGGATTCTATCACCTCGGCTTCGCCGAAGATATTGCTTATGCTTTCTAAAGAGCCGTTATCCGGCTTGGTTTTTACTGGTTTTGGTTCTGGCTTCTTTTCTTGTTTGGGCTGTGGCTTCTTAGATTTATCCACGACTGACTCTATGATTAGATCTTGGCCCGTCACCTGAGCGACAATTTGACCAATTAGTTCGCGGTGCTGGGCTTGGCTAACTTTTTTCTGATGCAGCGGAAACTGAAAAGCCAAGGTTAACTTGCCATCGGCTACTTCTGGGGTAGCTAGCCTAAGTGCCGTATAAAGCGATGCAGCCTGCTCTTTAACCTTAGCGACAATTTCTTCCCAGGCTTGATCGTTTAACTCACTGACTATACGCGGTTTTTTGGGTTTAGCCACTTCGGTCATTAACTCTTTTTTAACTTCTTCGATTTTGGCTGGTGATTCAATTTCGATTTTTGGAGCAGCTACCTTAACTTGGATTTCTGGTGATTTAACACTGGCGGCAGACGAGCGTGGCACGGCCAGTTCCAGGTTAGCGGCACAAGCTTCTAAAACAACTATTTCCAGATTCTCTAAGGGGCGCGTACTGGCCGGAACTTCAATCAGGTCTTTCAGCGCTCTGCCCATCCAGCTTTGCGGCGAGGCAATATAGGCTTGTCTAAGATTTTTAGCCAGCAGCTTGGCCGTAGCGGCGGCACTTATGCCCTGATCTCTTAATTCATCCAGGCAAGCTAGCGCGGCCTTGCTATCGCCGCTTTCTATAGCGGCCGACAGGGCTTGAACTAGCTTAGCCGGCGGCAAGCCTAGGAATTCTCGTACGGTTTGCTCGGTGATTTTCTGGCCGCTGGCCGATAGTTGATCCAGCAAGCCAATGCTGTCGCGGAAACTGCCGGCGCCGTGCTCGGCTAGCAGCTCCAGGGCGCCTTTATCTATATCTATCTTTTCTTTCTTGGCAAGGTAAGCCAAATGCCCAACTGCCGAAGCATTGGCAATAGATTTAAACTCAAAACGCTGAGTGCGGCTAATGATCGTTTCTGGCAGTTTGTGGGCCTCTGTGGTAGCCAAGATAAATATGCAGTGTTCTGGCGGCTCTTCCAGGGTTTTTAATAAAGCGTTAAACGCCTCGCGGGTTAGCATATGGACTTCGTCGATAATATAAACCTTATATTTGGCGCTGGTTGGCGCAATATGGACCTTATCGCGCAAATCCCTTATTTCTTCAATCCGGCGGTTGCTGGCCGCGTCGATTTCGATAATATCTAGGTGAATCGATTCGTCTTCGTAAGGCAAGCCATTGACCTCATGGGCCAAAATACGGGCGACGGATGTCTTGCCTACGCCTCTTGGGCCAGTAAATAAATAGGCGTGGCTAATGCGGCCGCTTTTAATGGCTTTTTGCAGGGTGTCGGTAATATGCTCCTGCCCAACTACGTCGGCAAAACTTTTAGAGCGATATTTTCTATATAAAACCTGCGCCATACAATCCTTTAGACAAGCACCAAATTGCCCGCATTCATGAGCGCCGTCCGCCCAGCTTCTGATTTCGAGGCTTCCCTACGGAAACAATCTCTGCAAAGCGACACGTAGCTCACGCCTTCGCCGTCAATTGCCACTTGATCTCCTTCAAAAGTATACTCCCCATCGACCATCCTAGCGTTGAATCTAGCTTTATGGTCGCCGCATGGACATATGGCGGGCATTTCCTCGACCTTGTCAGCCTCGAGCATTAATTTTTCGCTAGCCGGAAAACCATTAGCCTGAAAATCCAATCTTAACCCATAAGCTATAACTGCTATATTGAGTCCGTCTTGCGGCACCACGCCCCAAGCCAGCTCTTCCACTTGTGGCACTGTTAAGAATTGAGCTTCGTCAATAAAAACACACTTAATCTCATGTCTAGCCACAACTGGCGCGAGCTTTTCCAATACTCTGTCTTCGGGAGTAATTACAAAATCAGCTTCTCGTTGAACGCCCAAGCGAGAAACGATGTGGTCCTTGCCTTTGGTGTCAATTCCTGGTTTGGTAACTACCACCTTGTGATCGTATTGTTCGTAGTTGTGCGCTTCTTGCAATACGCGAGTAGACTTTCCGCAGTTCATCGCACCGTAGCGAAAATATAGGTTTTTAGCCATTTTTATTAGCCCTCTCTTCTTCTAAAAGAATAACAAAAAGCACGCCATCTGTACGGCGTGCTTTTTACAATAGAAACTCTTCTTACAGGGCGGCTTCTAGGGCGGCCCACTCGGCGTCGACGGTAGAATCTTCTGGAACATTCACGCTGACTTGGTCGCCAGGCTTAGCCTTAAAGTAGGTTACGCTGGCCAACAGTACGCGGTATTGTTTGCCATCAACTTCTACAAAGTAGTGGCCGTCTTTTTGCTGCAATACGCCAACTACCTGCTTGCGTGGAATTGGCCCGATTTGCTTATAAAGGAATGAGCCGTCATCGGCGATTGTCAGCTTAAGAATATCGCCCTGCACCAACTTAGATTTAGAGGCGTAGTTAGCCGGTACTGGGTAAGTTTTGCCGTCGCTGCCGACCATGTTCTGGCCGTCGAAGACGCCTTCTATAACTTTGCCCAGCTGCTTATCTACAAGTTTCTCGGTTAAAACTGGGTCGTCGCCAACCAAGCTCACTAACAATTCTTTAGTGGCGGCCAAAGCCGTCTCAGCCTCTGCAATTAAGCTGCGAAGCCGTTTTATCTGCTTTTCAGGTATGTCTGTCATTTGTTTTCCAAATCTCCCTATAGGTTTTTTATTTAATCCCCTATATTCACCCCAAACCTAACACACTATTATATATGGTGTCAAAAATATAGCGTTTTTCTGTGGATAAACCAATTTGAAGGACAACCTGCGGTTTTCCTTCAACGCTCCTTCCGGAGTAAATCCGGATTCGGCCAAAGCCGAACCGGAGCTACTACCTTTCCCTTTACTATTAACTTAACCCAACAAAAAACTGCCCTTTTTCGGGGCAGTTCTTTGCAAAAGTCTCTCTAAAACTTTTCCTTTTCTCTTTGAATCAAACAATTCACGCATCTGAGCGTAGTACAAGAAAGAAGCTGAGGAACGGACTCTAGCTGTATCGAAATACTGCTAAGGAGTACCGTAAGCTTCTGACGCCGTAATACGCCAGAAGCCTAGCCGGTGCGGCTGGCTAAAGCCAGTTGGCAGGGCTAGGCGTTGCGTTATTGTTAGGCGAGTTCGACTGTAGCGCCAGCTTCTTCTAAAGCCTTCTTGGCGTTTTCAGCGTCTTCTTTGCTAACTTTCTCGACAACAGCCTTAGGAGCGCCGTCTACGATAGCCTTAGCCTCGCCCAGGCCTAGGCCGGTGATATCTTTAACAGCCTTGATGACTGCAACCTTCTGAGCACCGGCGTCTTTTAGCATGACGTCGTATTCGCTCTTCTCTTCCGTGGCGGCTCCGCCTTCAGCGCCACCAGCGGCTGGGCCGGCAACAGCTACAGCTGCGGCGGCCGGCTCGATGCCGTATTCATCCTTAAGGATGGTCTTAAGTTCGTTGACTTCCAGGACAGTTAAGCCTGTGAGTTCTTTAGCTAAATTCTTTAAATCTGCCATGATTTCAATTCCTTCCTAATTAATATTTACGCTGTAGCCTTTGCTTCCACGCCGTCTAATAGAGCGTACAGGTTGCCGGAAAGCGCGTTTGTAACGTCGTTAACGGGCGATAGAAGCATTGCGACAGTCTGAGCGATAAGCTCGTTCTTGCTTGGCAAGCTGGCCAAGACTTTGACCTCCTCGGCAGGTAGAAGTTTACCTTCTGGGGTCAAGGCGGCGACAAATTCGATCTGCGGCTCATTTTTGGCAAAATTGGCCAGGCTCTGGGCGGGTGCGACTTCGTCTTCATTGTTGAAGGCGTACATCAGCTGTCCGTTCAGTTCGCTTAGATCAGTGTCTTTAAATCGTTCGTCACCAGCGGCCGCTTTTTTGAATAAGCGGTTCTTGACGACGAGGACTCGGGTGCCGTTATCGCGCGAAGCGCGGCGAAGCTCCTGCATAGACTTAACGCTCGTGCCCTGGTATTTGGCTACGACCGTCAATTTGGAATCTTTCAGGAGTTGCGTAACTTCACTAACGGCTTCTTCTTTTTTCTCTCTGGATAAAGCCATGAGTTTTCTCCTTGTTTAACAATATCGACCAATTTGTTAAGGTGTCTTGAGCTATAAAAAATGGCCTATTATGGCCAAAAGACTAACGTAAAAATCTATAAGACTTTCTTGTTCCTAGGCGACTTTATTAAGGTTTCCCCGTCGCTGTCTTTGGCTCAAGTTCCTGGATATATTAGCAAAATTAACTCTGTTAGGCAACAGTCTAAGCGGGCATATCTCCCATTAAGACACGGTAACAGATTAACAGCCCAAACCCGAAAAGTTAGCTTGATTACAATTTCCGTCAGTAGTAGGGTCGTTACCGCCCAGAGCAAAAGCTATCAAAATAATGATTATCATAATAGCTAAACCTATAAAGAAGTCTCGCCAGCCATGGCTCTCAATTTCTTTAGCGGGGTGGGTTTTGGCGTATTCTTCACGCCATTTAGCGCGCTCTGCGTACGTATGCCCGCTTTTGCGAGTTTTCATCCATTTAAGGTCTTCCTCGTCCGGTTCGTAGGCCATAACTTTATTGTACGCTTAACTATTTTTTGTTCCATTTTGTTCTGGCAAGAATGTACTTTTGAAAAGTACCAAATGTTTTCTTCCATTCTTTGGCCGCGAAAGAACGGAAGCCAAGAAACGGCAGGCATTCGAAAACTAGATGGTCGCTCGCACAATCGCCAAAAGTGAACCTGCGGAACTCGCCGTTTGGCGCTCAAACAGTCCTCGGTTCAGACTTTTGAACTCGCTCCTCACTCTCTCTGTTTTCTCGAGCCTGGAATATCAGGAACAAGTCGACGTTCGACTTACCCGACCCAATTCTTTAGTGAGTTTATGTCTATCTTCAGACCTAGATGACGGAGAATTACATATATTACTAGGATGATTATTACTGAAGCTAAAGTTGGGCCAAAATGTTCTACAAGCCACTTAACAAATTTTTCAGAAGAGGGCGCATTCTCAAGTCCATCGATTAGGTAGTTATGCACGCGTTGTAGGTGGCTCATATATTTTGATACAAATTCATTTGCATCATTTTGTTGACCGGGAGAAAAAGTTCGGTTTTTTTCAAACAAATCTCCGTACATAAAGTGAAATATAAATTGCTCATCATGATCGCTCTCTTGATAAACCTCTCGCCAAACAACCTCTAGGGCTTGATAATCTTCAATCCGTAGATAATTTAAATACACGCCCTGCATCTTTAGCTTCTTTGCAAACTCGTTAGATATATCGCTATAGTCAGACTTTAACTTTGTGAGTGCTCTTGTCTCGCCCGCTAATTGCGTGGTGGCAAAAATAATTGAGCGGAAATGACCTATTTGATTTGGTAAATCACTGACTCTTTGATGGTCGCTGGGAAGTTTGAGGAAATTGTCCAAGAAGCTAAGGTTAAAAGAGACCTCCTTGTCTAGCGTAATCTGTTGAGCCGTGCTGGAAGTATTAAATTGATACGGTCCAGTATCAATACCTTGTTTGGCTGCAAATTTAACAACCTTATTACGATCTTTTCTTAACTGAACTATGATTTTATCTGCCTCATCAATAAGAACTTGATCACTCGCGAGTGCCTCTTTATTTTTAAATAATTTTGTTATGGCTTCCTCTGTGAGTTCGTCTTGCTTAATGTAGTTAATATAGTGGGCGATCAGCGATATAAATTGACGTGCGTCCTCGTCATTCTTCAATCTGCTCTCAGATCTCCTAAGCACTTCTTCATAGCGGCGAGTAAGCTCGTTGATGATTTTGTCGCGGTTTGGCAGTTTCATTATGTCTTTATTTTTTCTTAACAGGCGCCATAGAAGTGCTATCTTCATCTTCGCTGTCACCCTGGTCGCTATCGTATTCACTGCCCAAGAATTTCCCGATATCAGGACTAGCCTTATGCAAACCCGCTCCTGGATTTATCGACGAAATATCAGGAAACGCCATACTTCGCAATAAAGAATCTGGATATATCGAACCTGAAACTGTATTAAAGTTTGATATCGAAGAATTTATGTCTGGGATTGCAGATCTGAAAGAGTTTGAAATGTCTTTAGTGGCCTGCGTAAGAAAACTATTATTAACCTTTATAGCATCAAGTGCGGCTTTATTTACTTCCTTGAACAACTCGTATTCTTTAGCCCACACAGAAAAAGTTTGAGCCATCTCCTCAATTGCTTTTCGGTCCGGGTCCGGCTTTCTCGATAGCTGGGGTAGTAAACTTCCTGACAATTCGGTCGCTCTCTTAAGATTATCCGGCGTTGCGATTCTAAAATGAGCGGCTACATTACGGATGTTTTTTAGCTCGTTTAAGTCATCTTTGATACTTAACCAAGAAATCGGTTGTTGCAAAACCGTCTTCGCAATAACATCCCAGACCGTTAGGCGCTTAAACTTCTTAATCAATTTTTCCTTAAATTGTTCAAAGTTCGAAGTTGCCTCTAGCAGTTTAACTATGTCGTCTGTGGGTCTGGTTGTGTCGACCTCATTCCCATCACTTCCCAGAACTTTTATAATTTCCCCTAGGTCGAGAAATGAAACGGCCGAATCTAAAACTTCCTTGCCCACTAATTGCTTAGAGCCCATAAACCTCTTCGCCACAGGACTTTTAGGTTGAATAATGTCGAAGTACGCGTCAACTAGCTCGTGAGCATAGATAATTAACTCTCTAAGCTTTAGCTCAATTGGTCTTGCGAGGTCCAGGATCTTTTGTGCTCGCTCATCAGATGCCTTGTCGCTTAACAGAGTTATTGTTGAACTTGCATGAATCTTTCCATAGAAACCGTCGCTTAGGTCTCTATCAGATAAATCTAATCCAACAATATAGTGACCCGCCATCTTGTAGTCACCAATGTCCTCTTTAACTTTTGTGATTCCTAATTCTTTTTTGAAGACAGTAATTACTTCGTCCCAGTCCTTGGCGACGACAAGAAAGGTTAATTTAAAAACTCTATTTTCTCGGCTCATACTCTTAGACCATCCTTACCGCAATTATATCTTCGTTTTAGCGAAGAATACAGACCAGGATTTTTTGGGTCCGCCCCGATGATTTTAGAATCGAAAAAAGCGCCAAGGCGCTTGACTGCAAATGCAGAAGCGTTCATGGCGCTGGGGCGGGAGCTCTACGGCTCCCGCCCGTGGAAACGGCAATGAGGGCTGTTTCTCCTATGACGCGGTGGCGATCGACAGGTCCTCGGTCGGGCCGCGGTAGCCGCAGCTCACCCTGACGCTTCCGGTCTCGATCCACATGGTCGTCTTCCAGGGGAAGAGCGTCATGCCGACACGAATGCCGGCCTCGTCCGCGCTGTCGACGAGCAGGTAGTCCGGGTGGTAGTCGACGTCGATCGTGACGCCGAACTCACCGGACTGCTGCAGCCGCTCCTGGACGCGCCTTGCGAGCGCTTCTTCGAACACGGAGATCTGCTCGTCGCTGAGGCCGGAGCGTTCGCGCTCGTTGAGTATCCCTGCGAGACCCATCGTCGTGATGGCCTGGTCGAAGTGGTTCGGGTCGCCGGTCTCCATGGAGTACTCAAGCGATCCGTTGTCCATCCTCGCCGGCCCACGCAGCTGGTCTGCCCACCACTTGGCAGCGGTGCGAGCCTCGGGGCTCACCGTCTGATCGTCCATGATGCCTCCTAGAATAGGATGACATTACAATCTGAGGAATTGCTTCCAAAGATAAGTAAATTATAACATAATATGACTATATTAACAATAAGAGGATTTTTTGGGTTTGCCCCGCCCGGTTTTAGGTAAAGAGTAGGCCGGCCACAAAGGCGGCGTTAATATCGAGCAGTTTGAAGCTGTCGAAGTGTCGGCTGAAGCTTTCTGAAAGCGATTTTATAGTCGGCCTAAAGAAATAATAGGCTAAGAACTCATCACCAGCTCTGACGCCGAGCTTGCTGAGATCTTGGCTGACATTCTTTATCTTAAACCAGGCTCTGATGCCGTCGTCGCACCATTGCTTTTCAAGATCTGAGGGACGAAGTCCTAGCAACCTTATCTTTGTCTCCAGTAACGCATAAACCTCATCCTGATAAACATCCGTGACCGCGGCCATATCTAGCCGTTCCCTGATCTGTGAATTAGTCAAGACGTATCCGGATTGACCGGCAATCTTCTTCAACAGCGGCAAGATCGTGTCAGGCGCATAGTTCGTAAACGTCATTCCGATGGAAACAAAGCGCGGGGTATGACTTGCTGGCAATCTGTACGGTAATTCTTCGAAGAGTAGCTGAGCATCTGAAACCTCGATACCTTGTCGCTCTGCATGCCGAGCAGCAAGATCAAGATATTTTTTATCTATGTCTACAGGGATGTACTTAAATTTTTTTCCCAGGGCTTTGAGCGCGTCAAAAATATATTGTTCTTTATGTGCATTGCCAGGACCGAGATCGATATATTCAAAATCATTTGGCAGCGCATTTGCTACTATTGGTGCAATTTGTTCCAGATACTTCTTTTCTGGTTCCGTGATAAGTTCGTGGTATCGACTTCCGCTCTGCTGAACTGTTTCGTATTTTTCTTCCTCGTCAGGCACGTAGATCAATGATGGATCTGAATAGTCCCACTGGCCTTCTTTGATTTTCTTAAGTGATTTAAATGCTCTCTCCTGAAACCATTCAAGAGAATAGTCCGTTTTCATGAGATTCATCATAGCAAATATAGGGACTTTAATTTTACGTTAATCAAATCCAGGCTCGAGCGAACCAGAGATTGGTGAGAAGTTTATGAAAAGCCTGAAGCGAGGACTGTTTGAAGCGCCAATCCGCGAGTTTCGCAGTCTTCCCTTTTTAAAAACGTACGAACCAGCCCTGCCGGAGCGAATGCCTGTCGGCTTTGGTCAACCGTTTGCCGAATCAAATGGTTGAAAACATTTGGTTCTTTGCTAAAGAACATGGATTTTTGAGTTTGCGTCTAAAAGCTATTTAAGTAATTCTTCAACGGCTGCATCGAAGATGTCTTGAGAAACTTGCCTGTGTAAATCGCGGTTGGTTTCGTAATTTATGTCCATAACCGTTTCTTCTTCTATAAGGTTATCGCCAATGTGAAGAATGGCAGCCGAGGGTACTTTAAAATGATTCGATACCGCAAAAACAGTAGATGCTTCCATCTCTACGCCAATATAGCCCTGTTGTGCCCAGCGCTCAATGTCTTCCCAGGTTTCACCAAGCATTGCTTGATGAGTGACGGTTGGACCACGGTGCACCTTGTATTTATCGGCTAGTTTATCTGCCAACCTATCAGAAATCGAAGTGTCCGAATACTGCTTACCATCTTTTTCGTTCTGATAGGACCTCGCGGAACTTTCGTCGCCATAGCTCCAGTCCGGAACTATGATGTCCAAACTCGACGCGCCTTTTTTGAGCCCGCCGCAACTACCTATCAAAAGGTTCTTCTTGCTGCCAAACGTGCAGGCTAAATGTAGATATTCGCTTAGCATTGTTCCGCCGTAAGCAATAGTGAACCAATAATTATTATTGCCTACCCTAAACGTAAGCACTGGGTCAAAATATTCGTCGCCAATTTTTGCGGTTTGATATTCTATCCTTTGTTTTTTGAGTGAATCCTCCAACTGTTCGTATGGGAACTTTCTAAACGTGCCGTAAATTAAAAAACCATCAACAACATAATCGGCCGGCAGCTTTAAGTGTTTGCGATAATCATCTGCTGTAAATGACTTGTACATATAAAAACTATATCAAACTGGGATTTTTTGGGTCCGCCCCGCCTGTGTTTTAAATAATTATGTCGCCGTGTTGGCGAAGCCAGTTGGCAATCTCTTGGATGCTCGGCTTATCATTAACGACGTGGAGCATGAAATCTTCGTATTCTTGGTTCGTGAAGTCGGTAGATATACCGTACGACACCAGAAAGATAACTGCCGACGCCATGGCTGTTCGTTTATTGCCATCTGCAAACGGATGATCATTGGCAATGCAGTCCAGTAAGGCGGCTGCTTTCTCGAACAGATCGGGATATGTTTCTTCACCAAAAGCGCTTTGAAAAGGCCTGGCTAGGCAAGCTTTGAGCTGTCCTTTATCCCTTAGTCCCGTAAGACCGCCAGAAGCGGCAATAATATGGTCGTGGATGTAAACAACATCGTCGACCGATATTTGGTTCATAGATTTTTATTTTTTGGACAGCTCTTTTAAAGCCGGAGAGTACTTCTTGATGAAGTTCTTTGTCCAGACCTGAACGTTCGGCTTTGTTGCTACTTTATTCATAAGAATATTATATCAAAACTTGGGATTTTTTGGGTTTGCCTCAGCGGCTGAGGGTTTACACTTCCAGCGGGATGTGAACAATACGTTCTGGCGAAGAATATGCGTTCATCGTCCTGGCTAGCACATACATTTGATTGGTCCTAATAACTCTGTCCAAGTCCCCATAGAGGTCATCAGATTCGGCAACTACTGTCTGTGCTTGTCGTTCTAAGGTAGATAGTAGCATGGCTATATCTATTGAACTTTCGGCGATTTGGCTAGCTAAGAAGTTTAGGGCCTTATCTACCGACCGGTTGTAGGGATTATCTTCCTTTGGAATATTATGGTCATATTCTCCAACTACACCTAGCCAATTAATAGCGTCGTTAAATAGATTTTCTACGTACTTTTCATTTGGATGTGTTCTCTCTGCCATGCTTCCTCCGATTAACAGAAATATATTCTTAACGATTCAACATTGCAAGCATAAGCAATCTTGGGATTTTTTGGGTCCGCCCCGCCCGGCTCAAAAACCCCAGGCTCGAGCGAACCAGAGCTGCTAAAGAAGTTTATGAAAAGTCTGAAGCGAGGACTGTTTGAGTGCCCAAAGCACGAGTTCCGCAGTCTTCCCTTTTCATGAACGTACGAAACAGTCCTGCGGGAGTGAGTTGCCTGTCGTTCTTTGGCTTCCGTTTCTTCGCGACCAAGAAATGGATGAAAAACATTTGGTTCTTTGGTAAAGAACGTAGCTTTGGTTCGAGATTTTTAGATTCCGTTTTGCCAGAACAAATGGAGCAGTTAGCCGTTAAAGCTTTTTGATACCAGCTAGGCTTACCAAATCACCAACCTTCAAACCTGACTTTTCGAACATGGCTTTATCGAATACAACAACCGTCGCTTTGCCAATTTTTGCTACTTTTCCTTTGAGCTTCATAATCACTACAGTCTTAAACTGAAAGTTTATAACCAATCTTGTCGGCCAGCTCATGGACCCAGCGGTCCATTCTGTCCAACTGGTGGCCCATGACCAGGCGTTCTTCGTCGTTGATTTCCTGTTGTTTGGCAATCTTATCAATCAAAGCCAGAACTTTTTCTACCAGAGCTGCATCGGCTTTTTTCTCAAGCTCTGCATCTACCTTGTCGAAACGTTCGGTGATGTATTTGAAAAGTTTAGTAAATTCATCCTCTGCCATGAATGAATTATAACAAACTGGGGATTTTTTGGGTCCGCTCCGCCTGATTTTCTGCGGGTGCCTACTCGATAACTAAATACTCTTCTTCGGGAATCGTGACTACAGGCAGATCTTCGGCATACGACTTTAAATCATTGAGCTGTTCAGGTTCATCTTCTGAGAAGTGAGTAAACAGCTTTATGTTCAAGAAGTTAGTTCCCTCTCGGATGTCTTGAGCTACCGACGAATAATAATATTTTGAAAGAATGTTCGCTCCGGCGCTTATGCCCACTAGAGTTTTGCCTTCAACCATCTGTCTAAAGCGCTCCACACCGATCGAAAGCAGAGTTTCTTTTAAGTGCCCTCTATGGCCGCCATTTATAAACACAATATCCGCAGCGGCTATTTGGTCTACGAATGAATCATAAGTAGCTAATTCGGTTTCTACATCTTTGTCGGTATCTATTCTTTGGAAAATATATTTATCTTCTTCGTACGAATCATCCCAGCGGTGTTCCGGACGGGCAAAATAGACACATAAGACTTTTACCGTATTAGTTCCCACGCCATCGACAATTTCTTTAAAGAACTTGGCGTTCTTTTCGGTGCTTCTATCGGAGTTGCCGCCATGAAGAATTATTCGAGTTCGCATAGGCTCACTATATCAAACTGGGTTTTTGGGTCTCCCGCTAACTTGAGCTTGGAGCGTATGTAAGGATGATGGCGCCGGATTGTAGGGGTTGAGATTTTAGTAGTTTTAATTTTTGATACGGCAGGCCGTCGTTGAACAGCCGCCTGCCCTTGCCCAAGAACACCGGCACTACGCACAAGCGGTATTCATCGAACAGGTTCGCGCGCGTAAGCGATTCGCTCAAGATGGCGCTGCCAAAAACGAACAGATTGCCGTCGCCTTCCTGCTTCAATTTGGGTATCTCGCTCACGGCGTCTTTAATAACCGTGGTATTTTGCCAATCGGCAGTCTTAAGTGTAGGCGAACAAACATATTTTTTAATTTTATTTATAGGTTCGGTCTTAATATCGTCTACTTGGTCGGGGTCGGTCCAGTATTCGGCCATGCCTTTGTATGTATTCTCGCCATAAATAACTGCGTCGGCTGAATCTAGCTGCTTGATCGTAAAATCCTCTAGCTCTTTATCGAAAACCAGGCCGTGGAAAGATAAATCCCACGGCTTCTCGCCCTCAAAAAACCCATCGAGCGTGACCAAATTCCACATGATTAATTTCTTCATTCTTCAGCCTTTCTATAATGCAGGTGCACGAAGCCGTTTTCAAACTTGCGCATATCTACCAGCTCCAGCTTGTTGCGGTTCCCGCCGGGCAGCCAGAAATTACCTTCGCCAAGGATTAGCGGAGCGATAATTTGGTGGTATTCGTCGATAATATCAGCCTTGATGGCCTGGGCGGCCAGATGCGGACCGCCGATATCAAAATCATGAGCCGATTCGGCCACTTGCTTTTTGACTGCTTCAGGATCAAATGACCGCTCAATCTTCGCGTTGTCTATCGCGAGCTCAGAAAGCGAAGAAGAATAAACTACCTTATTAGCGGCGTGCCATATCTTAGAATAATCATTCATGGCTGGACTTGGGCCGTCCATGATGCCGCCTACCCCTTTAGTAGGAATGTCGTCCCAAGCTTTTAAGGTCTCGTACAAATTGCGACCCATTAGAATCGTGCCGACGTTACGCAATTGGTCGTTGACAAAAAAGTGGACCTCCTCGGTTGGTTTCGACCAACTAAAATCGCCATTTTTATCGGCGACGTAGCCGTCCAGCGATGTGGTGAATAAATATATTAGCTTTCCCATATTCTTGCCTATCGACCTCTGGAACTATCGTTTAAATACTTGCCGGCAATGCTTAATGCGAATGAAGGCAAGACGATAAAGACGGTTGCCATTAGAAGCCGCACGATTATCTTGTTAAAATCTGACGCATCGTTGTCATTGTCTGGCATTGTTATAACCTGGATGACGCCCAGAATACCAAAAACGATCGACGCGCCAATAAATACTCGAGTAGCTACTTTTTGCATAGCTCTATCGTAACACTAAGGGCCACTTTAGGACTTCTTGGATTTGCCGCCCCGGCGGCGAGGGCGTTTTTTGCGTGCTGACTTTGGCGCTTCCTCCGACAATTGTTCACCCAGGCTGGCGGCAGCTATTGGGTGGTGTTCGCTTATCTTTTCTAGCAATTGATCAATCAGTTGGTTAAGTTCGCTAGACAGACTTTTATCTTTAATGGTCTTTAGGTCCGCCAAGCTGCAAGTAACGTGGCAGCGGTTCTCGTGCCCGGTTAAGGTGGCATAAACAGCCAAGTCGTCACGGCTAGCGGCTTGCAAGGTGCTAAATAGCTCCAGGCTTTTGTCAAAACACTCTAAATACTCTTCTGTTATGCCGGCTTCGTCAACCGCGTGAGGAACGTCGTAGCCATAGCGTGGCGTGGCCGGCTGTAGCTTAATATCTTTAACCAGGCCAACCACGTGACTTAAGAGCCGGTAGTCAAGCGTTAGGTCAAACCGATACTGAAGTTTGGGCATTACCTCTGACGGCGAGTTTTTTAGCGCGGTTTCTAAGGCCTTTGTTTTTTGCTGGTAGCCCCACTGGTCTATCTCGGCCTCTAGGTCTAGTTTGGGCAAGTTACTATACGGGTATAAAACATCGGCCAAAACCTTAAATTCATTGCGTGGCTGGGCTTCTACCAGCTCTACTGTCTCAGGTTGTTGTGCCAAAGCTTGCGGCAAATGTTCACCGGCGATTCGGGCAAGGATTTTATCGATAGATTCTGGCGGATTAGAGTCGCGGACGCTGGCTTTACTCTTAGAATTGCCGTTTAGCTGGCCTGCAAGTTGGCGCAGCTCCACATTTTGACTACCAGAAAACTGTTCTAACAGGCCTTGTTCATTCTCTGGCAAAGGGACCTTAACTTCGAATTGCGCCGCTAGCGGCAAGGCGTCATAGAGCAAAGCCTCGCTAGCACCGGTTTTTTTGAGTTTGCCTTTCATGGCCCGGTGAAACACCACAAAACCTTCCATAAACTGCTCGTACTTAGCTGCTGTTTTCTTAGGCAAATCCTGTGGTTTAAAGTACTCGTAGCCGGCTTTTGACCAATCTAGCTCAGGCTGAATGTCTAATCCGGCCAGGCGAGCCTCTAATATGGCCGCCAGGCTTAATTTTGTGCTTACCGCTTCTTTGACCGCCTTCTTTGGAACCTCAGACGTATCGGTCTTGGGCGCTGATTTAGACTGAGCAGTCTCGTTGAGTTTTACCGTTACGCTGTGAGCTGGTTTGCTTGGCTTATCGGGCAGAATAGGCTTAACAACATCCCAAATCTTATTGTTGATTTGCGGTACGCTCAGCAGCTTGCCATTTTCGGTGCAATCTACCAACTTAAAATCGTTCGGAAACAACTGGCAAAGTTTTTCATATGTTGAGACGGTTGTTCTAAGGTGCTCGACATTTTTTTCGTGCTCGTCTAAGGCTACGCCAGTTTTTTTGGCGCGTTCAGCCAACAGTCTTTGAGATATTTCGGCTGGAACGTGCAAAAAAATAGTCAGAGTTGGTCGAGGTATGTTTAAGAGTTCGAACTCCAAGCCGTCTTCCCACACAAAGAAACCTCTTTGTTCTGCCGGATTTGTAAATTTGGACCCCTGGTGAGCCATGTTGGCGCCCACATAGCGGTCGCTTAACGCTATATGTCCGCTTTGCATTGATTGACGTATGGCCGGCGCTCCTTCGAATCTGTCTAGCGCATAAAACAAAGAGGCTGTGTAGGGGCTTATTTTATCAATCGGGCCGTATCCGCCGTTCAGGTACTTATGCACGAAATAGCCCGATGGTTCGTGGTGCTGCGGGAATTTAAAAACATCTACCTCGTGCCCTATCGCCTCTAGACGGGCTTTTAGGATATTGAACTGAGTGGATTTGCCGGAGCCGTCGGCACCCTCGATGACTATAAATGTGCCAGATGGGTTCTGCATTTTGATCCTTTCCGCATGCCCACCTCTAAACCTCTAACCCTTTAACATTTTTTGGCTTGCGCCGCTCGTCTTTATAAGCCCTAGGCAGCATTTGTTCGGGTCGCCAGTTCTTAACTATAGTGGCTAGATCCGAGCTCTTATCCGATTGGTATTTGCCGCTAAGTTTCTTATATTCGCCGTCTACGGGTCCGGTTTCGTAAAAAACAAGTTGGGCGACACGCTCGCCTACGGGCAAAACAACACTCTCGTGCTGGTTCATATTATATATCTCCATGGTCCAGCGGTTAATGTAACCGGGGTCGCCCCAGCCGGCGTCTAGGCAAACAGCCACGCCGTTTCGGCCCCAGGTGCTGCGGGCCTGCATGGTGCTGGTGCCAGGGGCCTTAATGCCTACAAACTCGTGCGTGTGGCCCAAAATGCGCTCGCCAGGTCGCAAGACAATAATTGGGTGATTGGCCGGAATGCCCTCGAACAGTTGGCGCCCGTTAGCTTTAGCCCATTTGCTATGAATCTCGGCTTTATAGGGTCCGGCAAAGTAGCGATCCACGTCTTTGATGTCAAAGGGGTTATAAAAACCGCTGCTGCCGGTGCGTTCGGTGCGGTAAAACCACTCGCCAAGCGTAACATCTACGCTGCTACCGGCCACGTTGTCTTTCACCAATGGGTAGCAAACAATATGCCCGGTTTTGATGGCTTCAAAGATCTGCTTGTTGCTATATACGCTCACTGGTTCTTCTCCATCTCGGCCTCGGCCTGTTTTTCTAGGTTGTCGAGCTTTTCTAGCTTATATTGAGTGGCCAGTTCGGCCGCCATTCTAGTTAGTTTGGGGTCTTCGTCTTGATTTACAAAACGCATGGCGCTAGCTAGCATGGGGTGGACTTTTTTGAGTTGCTCATGCATCTGCATGCAAATGCGGCGATAGCCTGGATGACCTTGCGGACTCGATCTTAGTTCTAAGAAATGAAAAGTTGCTCGGGCGTTTAGCATAAATCGGTAGCGCATCCTGTGCCCGAACAAAGTTGCATACTGGGCTTCTTCTACGTATTTTTTTTGAAGCATCAGTTGATGGAGTTCTTCTGATAATTCAAAACACTTATGAAAATCTTGCTCCAAGCCTGCTTCTCGAACAAGCTCCGGCACCTCGTAACCGTAAGCGGTGCTCAAATCTTGCCACTCAAAACCGTCGATAACCCTATGGCGCTGCAGATCACGAAAAGTGCCGTAATCGGCCGTGACTTCCCATAAGTAGTGCGGAAACTCCAGGGCCCTGCCAGGACGATGGCGGCGATTAAGTCTTTTGCCCATATAAGTATCAAAGATCCTTCGCTTATCGGCTTTCTTGAGTTTTCTAACCGCCTTTTCTAGCTCTGCGGTTGATAGATTGCTTTCGGCGAACAGCAGGTGATTGATAATTTCTGACTCATTTTTTGGCCAGTAATCTATAAGCTTTACTTCGCTATCAAAATCTTTAGATTCTTTTGGCAGATATTTTTTAGCGAGTTTAGACATGGCCGCGCGGGTATTGGCTCGGTAAGCCGTGGTAGCGCCGCCACGATCTGGCTTGTCGGCTCGCTCTAAAAAGGCCGGAATAACTTTGCGAGCTTCTTCTAAGATCTTTTGACCGGCTAAGCGGGCTTCTAGCAAATCTTCGCTGAGAAGGTGCAAAATAAGACTTTCAACGGCCTGAGCCGAAGCATAAATGCCCACAGTCGATCTTGTAGACACGGGCAAGACTGGTCTGATGGTGTCGCAGGCTTGGGCTTTGGTGGCGCCTCTCCAGGCAATTTTTTCGCGGACGTCTTCAGGTGCGGGATTAGCTTTGCGCACATGGCGAGTCAACTTGTGGACCATGCCAGAATAAAGATCAAAAATCTGGTCGTGAATTCGGCAATATTGAGCTTCTGTCTCTGGGTCTAAATCGGCTGGAACGTAATATTTGTACTGTCCATTTTTATCTTTTTCGTCATAGTAAATGTAGCGGGTAGATTGTTCTAGGTAGGCAGCAAACCGTCCCCATTCCAGCATTTTGGTTAATAGATTAGAGGCGTCCTCTACCACAAAATGCAAACCGGTGAGCTGCTGCACGCTGTCGTCGCCATATGCGGTAACCACGCGGTGAATTAGGCCCGAAGCATCTTTTTCACCGGCCATGCCGAATTCATCAACAAAAATTTCTCGTAAATCGCTGCCTCGACGGCTAAGACGGGCCATAGCGGCGGCAATCAGTAGCGGAGAAGTCTTACCGTTAAAAGCGTAAATATTGCCCTCGACGTCAGTAACGCGATCGCCCAAGAAGACATATCCGGCAGGTGAAATCTGCATCTTGTATTCCACAAGAGGATTTTTATCTTTTTGCACGAATGCCTCCTTTGCCTCCATAATACCAGTTAACATATGCAGGATAATATTTTTTAAGGTTGTAAAATGAACATCTCGATAATAGTTACACGAGCGCAAAATAATGTCATTGGAAGCTCCAAAGGCACGCCTTGGTATTTGCCGGCTGACCTGGTCTACTTTAAGAGAATTACCACTGGCCACCCCATAATAATGGGCCGCAAAACACACCAGAATATCGGCCGGGCACTCAAAGAACGTCGCAATATTGTTATTACGCGCAACCAAAGCTACACGCCCAGCCCGGGTGCTGAAGTGGCCCATTCGCTAGAAGAAGCACTTAGCCTGGTCGACGACGAAGACCAGGTGTTTATAATCGGTGGCGAGTCGATATTTAAGCAAGCCCTGCCGCAAGCGACAAGGCTTTACTTAAACACTGTCAAATTTTTGCCCAAAGGCGACCGGTTTTTTGAGTTTGATCCCCGAGATTGGAGGCTAATTTCGAGCGAAACACGGGCTAAAGATCAAAAAAATCCTTACGATTTTAAGATGGAAGTTTACGAGCGAGCTTAGCGGCCGCTAACCTCTACTTTTATGCCAGGGCCCATGGTGGTGCTGACAGTAATGGCCTTGATGTAGTTACCTTTAAGGCTGGCAGGACGGGCGGCGCGGATAGATGACATTACAGCCTCGGCATTTTGATTCAACTTGTCTTTGCCAAAGCTTACCTTGCCGATGCCAATGTGGATGATGCCGCTTTGATCTACGCGATATTCAACACGGCCGGCTTTGGCTTCGCTTACAGCCGCCTCTACGTCGTTAGTAATGGTGCCGCTCTTGGGGTTAGGCATTAAGCCGCGCGGGCCGAGCAAGCGGGCATATTTACCCAAACGAGGCATCATGCCAGGTGTAGCGACCAGGATATCAAAGTCGATTTCTTCTTTGTCTAACTTAGCAAACAGCTTTTCGGCGTCGTCGTCACTGGCTAGAGTGGCAACGCGGACGTCCTTACCGGTACCGGCTGGCAAACTAACAGTATCGCGGACGTTCTGATCAGCCTGGCGCGGATCAACACCTAGGTTAATATGAAGTTCGACAGTGGCGTCGAACTTGGACGGGCTGGTCTTGGTAGCAAGCTCTAGGGCGTCCTCTTGAGTATAAAACTTTTCTCTGTCTACGAGCTTGGCGGCTTCGCGGTATTTTTTACCGGCACGCTCAGCTTTGGTGCGAGATTGCTGCGGTTTGGCCGCTGGCTTAGTGGCTTCTGCCGGTGTTTCTGCCTTGCGGGCTTCTTTGGCTTCCTTCTCTTCGGTTTCGCGAGCAGCTTTGGCGCTGCGCTTGCCGGCTTTAGCAGTAGTTTTTGGCTCGGCTGGGGTCTGAACGACTTCTTTTTCTACCTTGACTTCGGGCACATTGCCCTCAACTACGGTCTCGGCAACTACGTCTGCCTTTTTGACTTGCTTTTTCTTGGCTTCTGCCATGGTTACTCTCCTTTCGTGGTGCATGCGGCGTTTCTTAGCGCCTCCCACGTTAGTTAATTATTGAATTCCTTGCTGAATATCCGAGGCTCTGTAAGCTAAACTTCTAGCCTGATCTTCTAGCTCTTTAATTTCTTGGGCGCTCGGTGGATGGGTGCCTAGGCGATTTGTCGCGCTGGAGCCGTCTAACAGTGCCAGGTTCGCAGCTATTCTTGCCTTTCCCAGCTCTTTGACGGCGCCAAAGTATAAGTCAATCTCGGGTGCTGTGCGGACTCTAAATGTCTCGCGTTCGTGGATGCCTGGAGTTGGTTCAAACCCCTCGGTAGATTCGCCGGTAGAGACCTCTGGCGCGATGCCCTTGCTGCGATTGCGACCTAGGCGCTCACCATCGTCAAACCAGTCAACGCCCACCTCTGCTGCGGATGCTGACATACTAAGCCTCCACCTCAATGCCCATGCTGCGGGCAGTGCCGGCAACCATCTTTTTGACTGATTCGATGTCGTCGGCGTTCATGTCGGCCATCTTGGCCCCAGCGATTTCGGTCAGTTGGGCTTGGCTAAGCTTCTTAGAAAGCTTTTCACTGTTAGGCTTGCCAGAACCCTTATCAACGCCGAGTGCCTTTAAGATAAGTTCGTCAGTTGGTGTGCCTACAATGCGCCAGTCCATAGTCCGATCTTCATAAATAGTGATATGAACTGTCAGATTTTGACCCATCTTGTCCTTGGTTTGATCGTTGAACGGATTGATAAAATCCATCATGTTTACGCCGTACTGACCAAGAGTGCTACCTACGGGAGGCGCCGCGCTGGCCTGGCCGCCGCGGATTTTCATCTTTAAACTTGCTCTAATTGGTTTTGTTGCCATAAATCTCTCCTAAACTCGCTTTACCTGAAGGCCGTCGAGCTCAACCGGAGTTTCGCGGCCGAACATGTTGACCAACACTTTAAGTTTGCCTTTTTGGGCGTCGATTTCGTTAATTGCACCATCAAAGCCTTTGAACGGTCCGTCAACAATGTTTACAACCTCGCCCACGGCGTAATCGAACTTATGCTTTGGCTCTTCACGGCCCATGCGCTTCATAATCTTGGAAATTTCATCGTCGCTAACAGGGGTTGGTTCGGTACCTGTGCCTACAAAACCAGTTACATTCGGCGTATTACGCACGATGTACCAAGCATCTTCTGATAGTTTCATTTCTACTAATACGTAGCCCTGAAAAATACGCTTTTCGACAATCTTGCGCTTGCCGTTCTTGATTTCTATCATCTTTTCTTTGGGTACTAGAACCTGGAAGATCTTGTCGCCCATATCAAGACTTTCCGCGCGCTGACGGATTGATTCGGCAACTTTCTCTTCGTAGCCACTATAAGTATGAATGGCATACCACTGTTTGGTTGAGTCGTAACGTTTGCTCACTATTTCTTCCCTTTACTTTAGAACTACGTGCTTAAATATTTCGTCTAGACCTTTGTCTACTCCAGCTACCAACGCTCCAAACACTACTGAAAAGACAAAAACAGCCAGCGTTAAGCGCCAGGTTTCACCCCTGTTCGGCCAAGTAACTTGTCTTAGTTCGCGCCAAGCGTTCGCAAAATAGCGAGGGGCTAGCTTGGAAAGAACTCTGCCAATTGGCTGAAAGATCTTTCGCAGAGTGTTGAAGAACTGGTTTTGCGGAAGGTGCGGACGCTTTACTTTAGGTACTGGGACTTTGACAAAAACTTTCTTCAGCCGTTTGGGCTTTTCTTTTTGAGCTTTTTCTTGGGCAGCAGCTGCCCTTTCTCTAACGGTCGGCGCAGTCTTTCGAATACGCGGTTTTCTGGCTCTACTTGGTTGCTCTGCCACTTTTGTCCCCTTTGACACTAAAAAACCTACTTATGATAAGTAGGTGTCTAGAGTCAATACTATCTTAAATTTTCAAATTAAGCAAGCATTTCACCGAGGTTAGTGGCGATAACTCTGGGTTTGTGAGCATTAACCTGCTTTCTTAATTTTTTGGCGCCTGGCAGTACGCTTTCAAAGCGTCGCCAAAAATCCGGGCCGTGATTCATTTGCTCGGTATGAACCAGCTCGTGCAAAAGAACGTAATCTATTAATTCCCAGGGCAATTGCATAAGATAAAAACTCAAAGTAATGACCTTGTGGGTCGAGCAACTACCCCACCTGGATGTTAGACTGCGAATCCTTACCTCTTTATAGTTAAAACCGTGTTGGCGGGCTAGATATTGCAGCCGTTGCGGCAACAGTGTCTCAGCCTCTTGTTTTAGCGCACGGATCGACGCCTCAACTATTTTCTCTTGAGTGAATTTGTGATCAATCGGCAAAGGACTGCTAATTATTACCTCGGTCTTTGTTAGTCTGGATTTTGGTCTATCCAACGCTACATCCTGATTAATGCTCAAAACATGAGCCTTACCAATCCTATCGCCGCTTCTAAAAGTGGCCTTGGTGTGACTTGACAGGTGTTTGTTGATCCAGTCAGTGCGCTCGCGGGCAAAAGCTATGCCGGCGGCATAAGGAGTCCAATAAGGCATACCGACTCGGACTATGCCCTTAGCATTAACGCTAAGCCGCAAGTGTGTGGTGCCGCGTCGTTTAGACAAAACGACCTCGCCTATGCCAGGTATTTCAACTCGTTTTTGCGACATTCTATCTTATGGTTATGTTTCGGCGGCTCATATCCACGCGGCCGCTGTATGGATTAGGGACAAGATTGATCAATTCCGGTTTAGCCACATGTTGCTGGACCATCTCGCTGTTGATTAGACCTAGTTGGTAGAACTTGTTAACCACGGCGTTTTTCTGAGTTACGAAGGAGTGTTTGCCGCTGATAACCATGTAAGGTTCGTTGGGGTTAGGATTCTGCATGTCGCCAACCACTTTGCCAAAGGATTCTTGGGTTTGCGGCTGGGCGAAACGATCATCGCTGGTTCTGCGGTCGCGAGCTTGAGTCCGGTTAAAGGCGCTATCTTGATCAATTTGCAGCCAAACCAGCAAATACTCGGCTCTGTGTTTTTTGGCTAGTTCGCGCAGTGCCCTGCGCTGCCCTAGGCGAGCAGCACAAATATCGTAAACAACACTGACACCAGCTTCTAAAAACTCGGCGGTCATGTAATTCATAAGGTGTAAAACTATTGCGTTTTCTTGGGCGTCATAGCGTGGCTGCTGGAATAGCTCGCTGCGAATGCGATCGGCGCTGACGTGAGCCATCTGGACCTCACTAGCCATGTTGCGGGCCACATAACTCTTGCCCGCTCCCGGGAAGCCATAAAGACATAATAGAACCGGTTTATCTAGAACCGTTTTACTCATCCTCTTGATTTTACCACTGTCAGATTAGCTAATAAAGTAAAAAGACGACCGTCTATAATTAGGCGGTCGTCTTGGCAGGGGAGACAGGACTTGAGTTATTCTGCGGCTGGCCAAAATGCAAGCATTGGCCGAGCCGGCCAAGCAAAGAAAACATGAATAGCCTACTGGCCATTCATGCCTATCGGTTCAAGTCCTAACTCATATCAAAATAAAACAGCCTGTCTTTACGACAGACTACTTTATTTTGGCAGGGGAGACAGGACTTGAACCTGCGACACCCGGTTTTGGAGACCGGTGCTCTACCAACTGAGCTACTCCCCTTTGAATTACCCCACAAATTAAAATTTGCGGGGACCCCAGTATTTTAGAACAGTTTTAAATTAACCGCTAGTTTTAGTGTTTGCGGGGTTTGACTTCGTTGCGACCTAGGCTTTTTTTGGTTTCTGACTGAACAGCTATAACCCTTTTAACCGGGCATAGCTTTTTAAGCTCCAGCTTTTCTGGGGTATTCATAGTGTTCTTGGTGGTGTAGTAGTGGCGCTGGCCGCAAGCCTCGCACACCAGCCCAACAACTTTGCGTTTATCACCTTTTTTTGCCATATCGAAAATATATTAACAGATACGGGACTATTAAACAACTCTAAAATAAAGAGCCCCGCTCCGAGCTAACGGACGGGACTCACTGGTGTTTGCGCCTATAAATCATTCAGGCTTACCTCCCAACAAACACAAGTACATTTAAGCTCATAGGCGAGATACGCACTGTAATTTTTATCACACAGTTTTTGTGATAATTTTCTGGAGCCGACAATGGGATTTGAACCCATGACCCCGATCTTACCATGATCGTGCTCTACCCCTGAGCTATGTCGGCAACATCGAGACTAAAGCGTCTCGTAGCTTCTTGTTGTGGTAATAGATTGTTAACACTCCGTATTTATTTTTTATCCGGTATGTTCCAATCGCACCAGATATAGTAACTGTTATCTTATAAAATTGCGAGGGTTTTACGCTAAGAGCTTCTGTCCAGAAATTCAAGGCTTCATTCTTACTGACGTCTGAAAAAAGTTGCAACCCAAATTTCAGATGGTCTTTATTGACACCGCATATTATAGTAAGAAATTTTATAAAAGCGATGATTAAATGTGGATTTGAGTTTCCTAAACGCACAGAGTGCTTATTTGCCTTCGTGCCCTCACCCCAGTAGAGGCCGATTCCTAAGCCTAAAAGCTTGGCTTCTTCTAGTGTGGTGGGCGTTATTATTTTGAACGGGTCTCCATTGGGATTTTTGTGCAAGTAAATGGCGTCACTAATGCTGCGCCTTTTAATACCATGTTGATCCATCCAATAGACCACCCTGTTAACCGAGCACCCTAACTCTTTGGCTATGGTGCTCATGGACATCCCCTTTTTTACATACAAGGTCTCTAGGGTGACTTTGTTTATGGTAGTCCTATCTTTTGACATGGAAGTAGTTTACCACAAACTACATCTGTGAAATGGTAGATTGTACGGCTTTAATCACTTCTTGCACGCTACTGGCTTTGATTTTCGTTCCGGCAGCAGCAATGTGGCCGCCACCGCCAAGCGCGTTGGCGATTAAAGCTACGTTCTTGGTTCCGCCCATAGCGCGCAATGAAACCCCGTAAATATCGTCTCCGCCGGCTAAATCCTTATAGACCACAAAGCCCCAGACTCGGCCATCTATATTTCGAATGTAGTCATTAGCAAAATGGCCGCAAGCAATCTTGAGCTCGTCAAAATTCTTTCCCTGATTTTGCCAGTTTTTAGTGAAATCATCGCCCACGAAGCTGAACGAATAATCATCTTTATGGCTAAGGTTGCGGGCCAGTTCGCTTAGAGCGAGCATACTGTCGGTGCTGTAGCGATCGAGTAGGTTTCTGGTCTTTTCCACGCTGGCGCCGGCTTCTATCAAATCACCTACAAGTTTCAAGGTGTCACGGTAGCGTTTATTCTCGTAGGCAAATCCGCCGGTGTCAGAGTATAAACCAAGCATAGTGGTTTGGGCATAACCCACTGGTTTATTGAGTTTTATGCCGCTAAACATCACCTCATAGACATCTTGCACGGCCGCTGGGCTGTCTTGGTTGATATAAACGTTATTTTCTTCAATGTTGACTCTTTCGTGATGATCGATAATGGCTAGCTTGATGCGCTTTTCTTTGACAAGTTTGGCGATCTCTTGATCGTCGCCACGCGTGCAGCGCTTAAAATTCATGGCATCGACCATAATTATTAGGTCCGGTTGGTCATTCTGGATAGCATCAGCGAGTTTTTGAAGCTTAATCTTGCCATAACCGGTTAAGAAGTTAAGCCCGCCGGTTTGTTCTTCTGAGCTCATAACTATTTTTTTATCTGGATAGTTTGCCTCTAAAGTAGTTCCGGTCAAAAGCAAAGAGCAAAAAGCGTCAGGATCCGGCCCGACATGGGTAATAATCAAAACACTTGCTGCTTTTTCGAGAATCTCTTTAAACTTGTCCATTTATAAGTTGCCTTCAAAGTAACTCTTGCCAGTCCGATAGGATTCAATATAGTTTTCCGTGCATCCAAACAAAGGTTCGGGCAACTTATCCATGTCGTACCATTCCCAGGAGTCTTTTTCGTCCGGTTCTGCAACTATCGGTTCTCCTGACACATACTCGGCTAACATACCTATATCTACGTAGTGCTTAGGGGCATATTTGCGGAGATTAGTCACGCACAGAAATTTGATCCGATCAACCTTGAGATCTGGACCAGCCTCCTCTTTTAGCTCCCTCAAAACACATTCTTCAAAAGACTCGCCTTGTTCCAGGTGGCCGCCAGGCAAGGCATACTCGCCCTCTCCGTGAGACCCCTTTCTTTTACCCATCAATAATTGACCTTCTTTGATGAGGAATATACCGACGCCAACTTTAGGTTTCAAATCATTCATTTTGCTGTACTTGGTGCAGGGGGAGGGATAGCGCTTCCCTCGCCTTGCGGCTCGTCGCTTCTCCGCCTCAGACATGCTCAAAGCTGAGCTTTTGCGCGTGCCTTTGCTACGCCGAACCCCTTTTGCGCCAGCTAAAGCTGTCGCCGGTGGTTCAGCCCACTCTACAAGATGAAATATGGCCGGTCAAATGACTAGCCATATTTCATGGTGCGGAGGGAGGGATTCGAACCCCCGAAGGCGAATGCCATCTGATTTACAGTCAGACGTGTTTGACCGCTTCACTACCTCCGCGCAGTCGAAAAACTTCATATTTTTTATGTTCGATACTGATTTCATTTCTTGCGGTTACTTTACTCCATGGCAAAAGGAACATTTCACCCTTAGCAGTATAAACAAAAAGCTCGTCAAAGGCATCGTCCATGTATTTCTTTGCATAATGAAATGATTGATTTCCGCCAGTTATGCGTAGTCCCACCTTACATTGATTGCCGCGCAGGTATAAGCCAGCGTACTTTACCTGAACCCTAGACAGCTGGCCACCCTTCTCAATTATTAAGTCATAGTCACGCTTGTCTCCTATCGGCAGACAGACCTCGTAATCCTGGCTGACAAAATATTGAATTGCGGATGCTAGGGCTAGATCTCCCTTTTGTTTAGTCTGCATAGACCGCACTATAGCAGAGTATAGTGCGGTTAGCAATGTAACACCCACCTGAACTTTCCTCACCTTGAACGCCCTCGCAAACACGTTCAAAAAATGGAGCCGACAGAGGGATGCGCTTACGCTTGCACGGAATTCGCTTGTTCGGAATAAATTCCTGCACGCTCATTCCTGTACGAACCCTTGTTCGCTTTCGCTCACTCACCCGGGTTCTCATCCGTATCGACTAGATAATTTTGCTACCGCCAAAAGGCGGGCTCAAAATCATGGAGCCGACAGAGGGATTCGAACCCACGACCCGCTGTTTACAAAACAGCCGCTCTAGCCACTGAGCTATGTCGGCAAGAAAAAGAGCTTATTTGTTAAGCTCGAAGTTAGTTTATCAAAACAGAGGTAAAAATGCCAGATATTGCGGTAAAAAATCTAAACCGTACTATACTTATGCAATGATAGTAGAAACGGCCTGGTCGACAGTAGCCAGACACAGGCTACGATCGTCCTTTATCAGCCTGCTGGTAGCTACAGCACTCACTTTATTATCCAACTACCTCGACCCATCTTCTGACACCTGTGGAGCGTCCAAGTACTATCCCTATCTGATTATCTCTAGTTTAGCAACCATTGTCTTATTAGCGTCGACGCTTTTGCTTTCGATTCATAAATTAGCTTCAAAAATTGAAATTAGGCGCGTGAGGATTGAAGCAACTTTTGCGTTAACTCTATTTAGCCTGTTTGTTTTTGGTTTTGTTATAATTTGGGTTTATTTGTCTGTAGTAAGGTTGTGTTTTTAGATAACCACCCGTTTGGGGCGTAAGATTCGTTTATGCTTTGCTGCCGGCAGCAACATTTTATCAAGTTTCTTTTGGGCGGCTTTGGCTTCGTCTTCCATGCCTTGAGCTTCATAGGCTTTGGTGAGCAAGGCATACGTTTCGCGGTTTGGCTCAAGTTCGGCGGATTTTTCCAGCTCCTGAATCATCAGTTTCTCATTGCCTAATTTTTCCTGAACTTTGGCATAGGCAATATGGCGGGCAGCCAGCTCATCTTCCAGTTTAAGGGCTTGCTCGAAAGCGGTAGCGGCCTTTTGATAATTCTCTGTTTCGTAATAGATCAGTCCCAGGTTGTGCAGGCTGGAAGCGCTTGGCTCGATGGAGCTAGCAATTTCAAAACAGTCGATAGCGTCTCGGTATTCACGCTGTTTAGCGTACAAAATGCCTAAGCGGTTATAAGCGGCGGCGTTCTTTTCGTCGATTTTAAGAATGGTCAAAAGGGCCTTTTCGGCGCGTAATAAACGATTCTCACGCATACCCATATGCGCTATTTCCCAAAGTTTGGTTAAACGGTTACCAATTCGCTGCGGAATCACCACCATTTCTTGTTCGGAGCGGTGACCGTGCCGATAAACAACCAACCAAAGTACAACTAATAAGAGTAGTGAATACATTTCGGCTTAATTATAACAAATCTATACCGGTAAGCTCAGGGCTAATTTTAGGATAATTAAACGCGGCATAACGCTGTTATTTAAATCTTGCTGAGATTGACTCACTAGCTTCGTAGCCTCTAAAAACCTCTTTAGCCTGTCTTTGTTATTGGTTTTGGCCGCATTTCTATATAAAGCGTTGAGTACGCGCTTTAGACCTTCTAACAGATTAGAGAGGTCTGCTTTGTTCTTGCTTAACCGATCTAGTTCTACTAACCGCTCGTAGCGGTCCATGGTAAGGAAAGTTTTGGCCTGATCAACTGCTGATCTAAGTTCACTGTCTTCTTCGCCCAGTAATGTTGCTAGCAGTCCAGGGGCGCCCTGGCTAAGCGCCCAAGCCGATAGAACTTTGTTCTGAGGGAACTGATTAAAGAATTTAACGGCTAATTCCTGCCCTACCGGATTGATAGAAATGCTGGTTGCTCTAGAGGCGACGGTTGGCAAAAGCTCTGCTTTGTCCGTGGCAGTTAGTATAAAGATCGTGCCGCCGCCGGGTTCTTCTAACGATTTTAAAAGTGCGTTTTGAGCCTCTGGGTTCATGAGTTGGGCATCTTCTATCAAAATCACTCTCTTTACGGCTGCGTTTCCAGGAATTTGTAGGTATAAAGCACGAGGAATTTGCCGAATCGAATCGATACTTATATCTTGCTTACCGCCAGAGCGACTGATTATTAAGAAATGAGGATAATTTTCTAATACTTCTGGTTCAAGTGAAAGCAGCTGCGCGGCTAGTGCTCGAGCAACAGTTAATTTGCCGCTACCGGGCAGACCGCTAAGCAATAGAGCATGTGACGGTCTTTTCATAAAACCATCCAATTGTTGACGAGTAGCTTCGTGCAGCAAAAGATCGTTAAACATCTCTAAACTCCTTTGGCAGCTTAGCCTCAAACACCTTTCTTTCGCTAGTAGGCAAAGTTATTTCCAGACTACTAGCGTGCAGCATCAGGCGATCATCGTTGCTGTGGCCGTATATTGGGTCGCCCGCTATCGGATGGCCGATATAAGCCATATGCAGCCTTAGCTGATGAGTGCGGCCGGTTTGGGGCTTGAGCTCCACTAATGAATACGTTTTATCTTTATCCGCAAAAGTCTTTAGAACTTTATATTGGGTAATGGCTGGCTTGCCACTGCTTGATACTTTAAATGTCTGCGGACGAGCTGGATTGCGGGCAATCGGCACGTCAATAATAGCTTCTGGCGGGTCTAAACTGCCTTCTACGAGTGCCAAATAAACCTTTTTAGCTTTGCGATTAGAAAACTGTTTTTGTAGCTTGGATAGCGTCTGCGGGTTCTTGGCGGTGATAATCACACCGCTGGTGGCTCTATCTAGACGGTGTACAATCCCTGCCCTATTTCCTTCAAGTTCTTTGACTTTTGGCCTAACAAAGCTCGCCACTGTACCCTCTAAGTTTAGGGCGCCTTTAGAATGCGTTAGAACGCCGGGCGGTTTATCGATAACAACTACGTTTTCGTCTTCATAGATTATCGGCAGATCAATTTTGGGTGGATCTAATTTTATCAAGGTTTCATCCACGATGACCCTATCGCCGCTTTTAACCTTATGAGCTGGTTTGGCTGTCTTATCGTTGACTTTCACTAGACTTTGGTCGAATAATGCTTCTAACGCCGAACGGGTGAACTGCGGATACTGGGCCGCCACGAACTTATCAGCCCGTACCCCTACGCTGCCTTGATCAACTGTAAACTCTTGCATCTATTCTTTTGGTCTTAATCCTACAGCTCTTTGTACGCTCAGCAAGGTTTCGCCAGCAATCTTAGTCATAGCTGACTCGTCGGCTTCGAGTTTCTGCATTATCGCTTGTTCGTCCACGCTTGCTAGCTTGGCTTGAAAATCATTAAGGAAATCTTTGACTGAGTTCGCGACTTTCTCTTTAAAATCTTTATATCCTAGGTTGCTGACATCACCAATGTTTGGATCCAACAGCTTAAGAATTTGAACCAGGTTGGCAACACCCGGGCGAGTCTGCATATCCGGATTGCCAACGCTGCTTTCGCTGTCAGTTGTGGCGCTCATGATCTTTTTTGCGGCGTCGTCAGGATTATCGCCAAGGAATATAATTCCGCGGCCGGATTCGTCGGACTTGCTCATCTTTTTAGTTGGATCAACTAAGTCTTTGATACGCAAGCCCTGGTCTTTACCGAAGAATTCATGTTGCTTCGCCACTGGTTCTGGCACCACAAAAAGCTCTCCAAACTGATTATTCATTCGGGTCGCAATATCGCGCGTAAACTCCAGGTGTTGTGTTTGGTCGTCGCCAACCGGCACATATTTAGCGCCATAAAGCAGAATGTCCGCCGCCATCAGGACGGGATAGTTGAACAGCCCTACAGAGACAGATGCAAATAAATCTTGAGCGATGGAGCGAATATGCTCTGGATTATCCGCCTCCGCTACGTCGAGAGTTGCTTTTTGCGCTTTATCTTTAAACTGGGTCATTCTTCGCATTTCACCGAAGCCGGTGAAGCAGTCTAGTATCCAAGTCAGCTCGGAATGCGCTGGAATATAGCTTTGGCGGTAAATATGAATCGAATCATTATCCAGCGGTAATCCAGCAGCTACAAATAGCCTAAGATTATGTAAGATTTGGGCTTGCAGTTTGCTATGGTCAATCGGCGTCGTAAAGCTGTGTAGATCTGGCACGAACAAATTGATTTCGTACTCGTCAGAGTGTTTTTTGGCCATATCAATCATAGGCAATAGCGCGCCAAAATAATTGCCAATATGAAGATCATTATTGGCCCTAATGCCAGTTAAAATTGTTTCTTTCATTACTTTCATTATATCGGTATTCTTTTAGTTTTCTATAGTGCGACTAAAAGCGGCCTTACGGCCGGGGTTGTCTTAAGCCGAGGCTTATAGTCGTTTTCTGGCGCCTCCTCGCCGCTATCTGCAATACCAAAGTGTGGATCAAAGCCGAAGACCTCCATAAAGTGGAAACGTTCCACAAAGTTTCGAGCCGCTCTGGTTTGTCTTGCTTCTAAAATTCGCTGTTCGCGACCACTTAGGGCAAGTTGGCCAAGCTCGTGTAATCTTAATCTTTCGGACGATATTTGTTCGCCAGAAGCTTGCTCTGGCCCGTGTTGACGGTTCATTGTTTTTCTCCAATTCTAATTAATTTAAAAAGCCGCCAGCTTGGCGGCCTCACTCGTGGTTACTAAGTTATTTACTTTTTAATACGCACAGGAGAAACCGCCAGCTTTCTGGGTGTGAACCAATACTTCAAGACGGTCTTAACAAAGTTCATAACAATGACCTTATCTCAACAAAAACCTTATGTCAACGATAGCCGAGCTATTAAGCCGCCTATGCTTGCATTCTTACTCCTCTGGCATACAATCGAAACCAAAGGGATTTATGAGCACAGAAAGAGTTAATCAGCGACTAGAAGAAACCAGAGAATCGGTTAAAGCTGGCATGCAGCTAGAAGAAGAGCATGTAGCTCGAGTCCGCGAACAAGCCGCGGAGCTGCGTCGCGAACAAAGGCGTAATGCTCAAAGAGCCAGAAGCATTGAAGCCCTGCACGAGAGGTGGCAAAGTGTTTTAGATAGGAATCAATTCGCGGTTGAAGCCAGTGATAAATTGTTTGGCGATCCAAGAAACGTAGATAAGGCCAGCCGTATTCAAGACGGTGAAAACCGCCCCGGCAAAGGCGAAGCAGAGGTAGAGCGGGTTTACGCTGACTCTCTACTCATTCCGCTAGGTGTCGGCGAAACAGGCATTGAAACTTTTGGTGCGCTGCGGCTATGGGGAATTTTTAGGGGCGGAGACGCCGGCAGAGAATCTGTCTACACTCCAACTCTGCACTTTGGAGAGAGGTCTAGCGGTCGAGATTTTTTTGATGTGTTTCATTTTGATAGCTACGATGTTTTTTATGTTGCTGGCGTAGATCAAAAACCAGAAGGCAGCGACATGCAACCTATCGGCAAAGATCTTACCGGCCGGGAGATTTATGGCAAGCGCGTGACTGAACAAGAAGGCCAAGACGAGAATAGCGTCGACAGAGTGCTCAGGTTCACGACTATCGACAGCAATTCTCAAGCCTGGATGAGCTATGCACTAACTGAGCTTAAAAACCCAGAAATTCCAGAAGACAAACGTAAAGAATACCTAACTTACGTTCGTAAAAGCATGGCTGTCGGAACAAAAAGCGTCGATGATTACATTACTGCTCTGGACGAACTTCTACTGGCAACCACGCAAGTTACTAGAACGCGTTCTCAGAGTCGAAAATAGAAAAAGAGCCTTGTTTTTAAGGCTCCTTTTCTTATAATTTTGGCTGTTTAGCGCTTAGTAAACTGGCGTTGCTTGCGCGCGCCTTTAAGGCCAAACTTCTTGCGTTCTTTCTCGCGCGGGTCGCGGCCCAGTAGCTCAGCTCGGCGCAAAGTACCACGGTAATCTTCGTTAAGTTCAACCAAAGCCTTAGAAATAGCGAGGCGGATAGCGTCAGCCTGGCTGGCGTGGCCGCCGCCGGAAACCTTGGCGCTGACAGCGTACTTCTCAGGATCTAGTTCCAGTACGTTGAACGGGCGGAAAAGCTCAGTAGTAAAGGTTTTGCTGCCGGCGAAGTACTCATCGGAGGTCTTGTCGTTGATTCTGAATTCGCCTTTGCCAGACTGCAAGCGTACTCGGGCAGTGGCGCTTTTGCGGCGACCTAGGGCGTAAAAGTAGTTATTTGCCATTACTTATTACCTTTCAATTCGTAAACGTCGGGCTGCTGGGCGTTGTGATTGTGTGCTTCGGTAGCGTAAATCTTAAGACGAGCCAAGCGGCCATCGCGTAGTTTATTAACTGGCAGCATGCCGCGAATAGCAGCGTACAAAGCCTCGGTGCCGGAAACTTCTTTGAGCGGGCGCTCACGTAAACCGCCAGGAAAACCACTGTGGTTGTAATAAACTTTTTTCTCTTCTTTGCCACCGCTTACAACTAGCTTATCGGCGTTGATAACAATGACGTAGTCGCCACCATCTACGTGGGCAGTTACGGTTGGTTTCCCTTTGCCGATCAATAATGATGCAGCCACAGTAGACACACGGCCCATGCTGGCCTGCGAAGCGTCCAAAACGTACCACTTGCGGGTAACCTCAGCCGGTTTTTGACTATAAGTCTTCATTATTTATCCTCTTTCTTGGTGCGACTGGCTGGCTTTTTGGGCGCAGCAGGCTTCTTGGCAGCTTTAGCTGGTGCTTTTGCATCTGCAGGCTTTGCTTCTGCCTTTTTGGCTTCGGCAGCTTTTGCGGCTTTCTTTGACAAATCATCTACAAAACTAACACGGGCCATCTGAGCGTTGTCGCCGCGTCGCAAGCCGGTGCGTTTTACGCGCAGGTGACCACTGTTGCGACCGGCTAGCTTTGGCGCTAACTCGTTAACCAGCTTGTTAGCGGCTTCCACGGTAGAAAGGCTGGCAATAACCTGGCGACGGGAGTGTAAATCTCCCTTTTTAGCTTTGGTAATCAACTTTTCGGTGTAAGTTACAACTTCTTTAGCCTTGGGTAAGGTAGTCTCGATCGACTCACGAATAACCAAAGACTCCGCTAAGCCCTTGAGCAAAGCGCGGCGCTGGTCGCGTTCGCGGCCGAATTTTCTTCCTTGGTATCCGTGGCGGTGCATTTAGTGAGTCTCCTAGAGTTCCAATTCGGCTATTTTATCTTTAACTTCATCTAAGGCTTTGTTGCCAAAACCTTTGAGGTCGCGTAATTCCGCTTCTGACAGGCTCAACAAGTCGCGAATGGTGTGAATATCATTGTTGATCAAAGCGTTAGTAGTACGAGCGCTAAGGTTTAGGTCCTCGATAGAGGTCATGAGTTCAGCTGGTTCGTCACCGTCTTCTAAAGCGGTGGCGCTGTCGCTAGAACCGCTAACAGGTGCTGGGCTGGCCTCTACACGAGTTTGACCGGCCAAAGCAGTGTATTGATTAACCAAAAGCGCGGCGGCTTCTTCAAAAGCCTCGCGTGGGCTGATTGAGCCGTCGGTGTCAACAGTTAAAAGCAAGCGGTCAAGGTCGGTGGCCTGGCCAACACGAGTATTTTCTACCTTGTAACGAACACGTAAAACTGGAGTGAACAAGGCGTCTAGCATAATCATATCGCTAACTTTGCGGCCGCTGCCGGTTTCGTCGATTGGACGATAACCGCGACCAGTCTCAACGGTAAGCTCCATAGAAACGCTGGCTTTGTCGTCGTCTATGTGACAAATAACCTGCTCTGGGTTGACGACTTCAATATCAGAATTGAGTTCTAGGTCTTTGCCGGTCACGGCACCTTTGCCTTTTTTGCTCAAACGAATGGTTTGTGGCTCGTCGCTATAAACCTTAAAGCGCAAACCCTTTAGATTTAGCATAATGGCCACGACGTCTTCTTTAACGCCTTTTACAGTAGTGAATTCGTGGCTAACGCCCTCGACTCTAAAGCCCGTGACTGCGGCCCCAGCAATGCTGGATAGCAGAACGCGGCGCAGAGAATTACCGAGCGTCATACCGTAACCAGGATGCAACGGTTCGATAACGAACGTCGCACTGGTAGCGCCATGATCGTTGACCGATGCCAGCGCTGGGGTGTGAATTAATTTGCTCATACTTTTACTCCTCGCCTCCTTTTAGCGTGAATAATATTCTACGATTAACTGTTCTTTGATGTCTGGTTCGGCATCGTCACGGGTAGGAATACCTGTAATAGTAACCTCCAGCTTTTTGCGATTAACCTTCAACCAGGCAGGATAAGCGGCCGGTGCTGGGCTGGTATCTTCCAGGCGTTTGAAATAATCACTGCCTTTGCTGTGATCCCGCACGACGATTACATCACCTTCCTTAACACGGATAGAGGGAACATCAACTCGGCGGCCATTGAGCATGTAGTGGCCATGAGTGACCATTTGGCGCGCGGCGCGGCGGCTTGGCGCTAAACCAGCCCGGTAAATAACATTGTCTAAGCGCCGCTCTAGGTACTGCAATAAAGTTGCGCCGGATTGACCGCGGGCTTTGCTGGCCTCGGTCATTAATTTAGCGAATTGACGCTCTAATAGGCCGTAAAGTCTCTTCACTTTCTGCTTTTCGCGCAACTGCAATGAATACTGACTAGACTTAGTGCGGTTGTAGCCGCCGGTGTTCTGCTGGCCAGGTAGGGCGCTGCGCTTAACCAGGGCTTTGTGAGCCTTAGGGTGAAGAGCGTAGCCTTCACGGCGAGACATTTTAACTATACTTTGAGTATCTCGTGCCATCTTAGCGGACTCCGTCCTTATAGGACAAACCTACGGTTTTTCCTATCGCGCCGGCAAAATGGAATACATTTTGTCGGGCTGTCTTTTCCCTATTTAGCTGCAAATACATCATTTTTAGTTCCTCTTCGGCTTTCTTGGACGTACGCCACCGTGTGGTACGCCGGTTACGTCACGAACGCTCTCGACGGTAATCTTTTGGTTGATCAACGAACGAACGGCTGCGTCGCGGCCCAAGCCAACACCTTTTACAAATACGTCGGCCTTAGTTACTCCGTAAGCGCTCTTGGCATCACCAATGGCCTTCTCGGCGGCTACTTGAGCGGCATAGGCTGTACCCTTCTTGGATCCGCGAAAACCAGAAGCGCCAGCGCTAGCGGTAGTCAGGGTATTACCCTTGTCATCAGTCACGGTAACGATGGTGTTATTAAAAGTTGCCAAAACGTGGATGTGCGCCGCGCTAACTGTACGTTTAGCCTTACGACGGCGACTGGGAGCGGCTGCAGTTGCCTCTGGCTGTTCGGCGGCCTGAGTGGTAACTTCTGGCTGCTCTGGAGTTGTTTGCTTGGCCTTTTCTTGTGTAATTTCGTCTGCCATACTAATCCTTAGGTCTTGCTCGGGGCTTTCTTAGCTGTGCCGCCAACGGTCATTTTCTTGCCGCGGCGAGTGCGGGCGTTAGTTCTGGTGCGCTGCCCTCGACTTGGCAGGTTACGAGCGTGACGCTCGCCTCGGTAGGCTTTGATGTCTCGCAAACGCTTGATATTACCAGTAATAATCCGCTGCAGCTCACCTTCAATAATGTAATCAGCGTTAATAACATCCTGAATGCGGCCAATTTCCGCATCCGTCAGGTCTTTTACGCGGACAGTTGGCTCAATCTTAGCCTTATCTAAAATTTCGCTGGCGAATTTAGGACCGACACCATAAACATAGGTCAGACTTACTAACACCTGCTTATTATCTGGAATAGTTACACCAGAAATTCTTGCCATATATTAACCTTGCCTCTGCTTGTGCTTAGGCTTTAATTTATTAATAATGTAAACTCGTCCTTTACGGCGGACGATTTTATCATCTGGACTGATTTTCTTTACGCTGGCACGCACTTTCATGCGGATCATCCTCCTTATCCTGGGTGACACACTGCTCTTATAGAACTAATTTATTAATTCTCGCGGTAAGTTATCCGACCCTTCGTCAGATCGTAAGGTGTCAATTCTACCTTAACGCGGTCGCCTGGGACTAAACGGATATAATGTTTCCGCATCCTCCCTGCAACGTGAGCTATGATTTGATGGCCGTTTTCAAGCTCGACACGAAACTGCGTTCCTGGTAATGCTTCGACTACCGTTCCGGCGAGTTCGATTACTTCCTTGTCTTTGGCCATAAATACAACCTGTTCAATATACCAGAGCGGTAAGGAGTTGTAAAGGGTTTTGATAAATTAATTCAGGCTGGCGTTTTGGCGGGTCGCATCAGGGTCCCAGCTGGAATTCCACCGTCTAAAACCGACACTCAAGCGGCGTCCCCTGGATGCTGTGGCTTCCTGTAACCCAGTTATTTCTATCGAATCTGGATCAAACCCATAGCCATTGGCCAGCATCTCTCGAGTTTCACCCTCGCTCAAACCTGGGCTAGCATAACCCACGCCTTCGACTATCCGCCTGCCATCGGCAGTGTAAGTAACCGATTCGGGAATGCTTAAGATAAATTTCTCATTTTCTGACATGTGCTCGCTCATCTGAGTAATTCTTCCACCAGAATCCTTTAAACGCAAGCACAAGCTTTATATGCGGGCTTGGCCAAGAATTCTATACACGACCCTTGAAGCCCTCCATCTTAAAGACTCGGTCAAGTCCGGTGACCTCAAATATTTTTGGAATGGACTTATTGGCAGCCGGGCCCTGTAAAATTAACTCTTTGATTGTTCGGCGTTGAGCTGCCCTAACTCGCTTAGCGGCCCCAACGAACATGCCCAAAAACGTGGAGTCTATATACTCAACATGCTCAAAGTCCAGCACTAATCTTTCTATCTCGTCATTCGCGATGTGGCCCAGAACGACTGGTCTAACAGCAGGTTCGCTATATAAATCGGACTCTTGAGGTAAATAGACGGTCGCTACTGGCACTTCTATATCTTCAGAAAAATAATACTGCGGTATTTCTGACGGATATTCATTGTGTGCCATAGCCCAACCGTACCACTATTTACTAAAAATTCAATGACCGGAGAGCAAATGATAATTGAACTTTACCGTTTTGGCTGCATAAGGCTTACGCGGTTGCCCTCGGTGTCTTCGAAAGAAATCCAAAGACCAACACCCGGAATCATCGTCGGCTCCATGGTGTGTTCGCCTTCTGGAGTCATGCCACCTTTGATTTTGCCGCCGGCAGACTTAACATCCTCGATAGCTTTATTAATATCTTTAACAGATATAACTACTGATGGCGCATGCGAATCTGGACTGTCGCTTTTGGCATAAAAACCGCCGTTAATAGCGCCAGGAGTTTTGACCATGCCGTCTTCGTCGGTTTCAGCCGTTTGGGCTACTACATAATTACCCATATCTTCACCGTATTGCTGCAACTTCCAGCCAAAAGCCGTCTGGTAAAACTCTTTCATCCGATCTCGATCGAAATATCCCATTTCGAAATGAACAACTGGATTCATAGCGTGCCTCCTTTATTTAGTTCAAGGAGATTATACTGCGTGTTCTTGAAAGTAATCTGTGACTTTTGGCCGATTTCTTCAACCATGTCCTCGGCAAGAGCATCGGCCACGGCTATGCCAGAGGGTGTTAAGCGCCAGCCGTAATCACCATCTCGCTCAATCCAGCCAGTTTGATTCCTTAAGCGCCTTAAGGCTGCGGCCATAGAACTCATCAGAAAATACGTGCTATTCAAAGAATGTTCTGATCTAGAAAAATCGTGAATAGCCCTTTCATAAACTGAATGCGGGTGCGGTCGCGCCCAATCTTGCCAGTTTTGCCTACTTTCGGCCAATCCTTCGGCGATTAAATAATCAATCCAAGCAATGTGTTCGTTTTCGCCGGTCAAAACATAGTGCGCCACATCCCTAGCGGCAACATGACCGGCCCAATAATTTAGCGTGCCGTCGGTATTCTCGTAATAGTCGTAAAGCCGAAGGTATTCGCCATGGAGTTCAATAGTGTCATCAACTGCCGCCAAAAGATCCTCGCGCGGCATTTCCTTTAGACGTTTCTTCTCTAAAGCCTCGTTAAAGCTCGTGGCCTGATTATCCTTTTACTGAGGGTATTATGGCAAACGCTTACGCTTAGAAAGCTACAGTCGATTAATTATTTAAAAAATTCAAAAAGATGGTATAGTTATAAAATGTCAGAAAAGCCACCTAATGAATCCGAAGGTGCCGACTCACGCGGCTCTCAAACTATTAGCGACATTATTAATCATCCAGATTTTAGATGGCGCAAAACACGGCTGGTTCAGTGGGGAGCGATTGGTACCGCCGCGTTGTCGCTATTTTTAATTGCTAAACATGAAAACAAAAGCTCATTAATGCCTGCCACGAGTTGTCCGGCGCCATCCGCCAAAGCGACAAAAGCAGTTGATAAGCTATTTGGCGGCATGTTCGATGCCAATAAACTACCTGTCCCGACCCAAGCCTACGTGGACAAAACTCTAAGCGATCCCAGCTGGCAAGAAAAAGTCGCCGCCAAAAAATATCATTTAACATTCGTTGAGCAGTCGCCGGCCATAGAGGACATTGCATTTAACTCCCAAGAAGGTGTTACGCCCGCTTGGGCAAAATGGGATAAGAAAAATTTCGGCGTCACAGACCAAATCTTACCTTCGATTAACGAAGACTTACAAGCTGTGCGCGAATATCTGGGTAAGTACGGCATATCGTTGCAGATTGGATCTAAAAAGCAGGTTGATGACTTCGAGAGCCCAACCAAATTAGACGTTCAGGATGAGGCTTTGGCCAGCTTGTCTAGAATTACGCGAGGTCTTCGGAATATCCCTGCGGAATACGTACAGCTGAGCGGACTTAAAAAGATCATCCTTATGAAGAGCTCTGCCTATGCCTTCGACTATTATTACGGTCCAGGCACTCTTTATTGGGATATAAGCGGTGATGGAAGCGCAGACGAAATCGACAAGGCGCTTTACGATGGGTTAGATAACGAAGAGTGCTACACTACCGCCGATAATGACCCCGGCTACGTCGCTCTGAACCCGCATAAAAACATCTATGGCTCCGGCAATCATAAAGGACTGACCATTTTAAATTCAATCGATATATACCGCCGACCGTCGGATATAAAGAACGGCCAGAAGGGTCTCAAAGCATACGAAAAGAAAGACTATAAAGAATATTGTCGAGTGCAAGAAGGTTTCGCCGCTGAAGAAAGCAAAGAAGTGGTAGCCGATACAGATGGATTTGCCAGCGTTGCCGACGACAAGGAAGCTCTCGGCGGGATGATGTCCTTGCCAAACGGTAATTTTCCAGACCTACTAGATCCTGCTCGTCCGGTTATCCGCGCCAAAACAGAATTTTTGCTAGCCCGATTATACGATCAACCATATCCTGGATCAGATCTAGGTGAACGACTAGTCCGTTATTACGCTGGTGTAACTGGACGCCCGCTACCAGTTGGCGGTGACGTTGATTGTTCAAAAATAAAGTAGGCTATTTTTTGCGGCGGCCAACCAGCGGCAGGCGCGAGAGAATAGCCGTGCGGCTAGATGGAGCGCCCTCTACTCCTGGAGCTTCGTAAAAATAGTCGGGTTGCTCATACTGATCGTAAGTAATCATCAAAGCGCGTGATTCTACTTGGCGTAAGGTTTCAAGCGAAACGGAAACCAAGATCAAAATGCTAGTGCCGCCAATGGCAATGTTCTCATTCAGCTTAACTTGGGCGACAATCGGCAAAATCGCCAAAAAACCAAGTGCTAGCGCACCAAACAAAGTTAGGCGATTAACTACCTTAGACAAATACCTTTCGGTTTGCTTGCCAGAACGGACATCGGCGATAAAGCCGCCTTGTTTTTGCAAGTTCTCGGCAATCTCTTTAGAGTTAAACGTTACGCTGGTATAGAAGTAAGTAAAGATAAACACTAATAAGAAGTAGGTCACCGGGTAAATCCAGGCCTTCCAACCCTCGGTAGCAAAGGTTAGCTGGCTAGGACTCTGAAACCAGGTAGACAAATTAACGCCCAAATGCTGCCAAGTGCCTACTGGATTAGCCAGATTCACTCCCTGCCCGTGCGTTAGCAACTGGCCCAAGAAATTGGGCACGGAAAGAAAGGCCACGGCAAAGATAATTGGAATAACACCGGCCGTAATAAGTTTGACCGGCAAAGTAGTGGTTACGCCACCATAAGTACGATTGCCTTGCACGCGTTTAGCATAATTAACCGTAAGTTTACGGCTGGCTTCATTAAGCTTCACCACCGCCCACGTGATGGCAATAATGGCCAGCATGATTATCCAAAAAATAATCATGCCGTGCTTAGAAAAATTGCGATGGAACAGCATAAATTTATCATTGGCCGCGTTAGTGCCCTTAACCCAGTAGGCTCCACTCCAAAGCTCGGTAAATAGGGTCGGCAGGCGACTAACAATGCCCACGGTAATCAGCAAGCTAATACCGTTGCCGATAGAACGTTCGGTAATAAGTTCACCCAGCCACATCAATACCATAGAGCCGCCGGTGAGTGTGGCGATCATTAAAGCCCACTGCAAAAATGAAGTATTGGCCGTGATATCGCCCAAACCACCAATGCTTGAGGCCTCTTGGCGGATTAAATAAATGGTGCCGATTGACTGAACGATGGCCAGCGGAAATGTAAGCATGCGGGTGTACTGGTTAATCTTTTTGCGGCCGTACTCTCCCTCTTTGTTCATAGCTTCCAATTTTGGAATAGCTTTGGTGAGCAGCTGCATAATAATGCTGGCGTTAATGTAAGGGCCCAAGCCCACTAGCATGATCGAGAAGTTAGCTAGCGCGCCGCCAGAAAGAACATTAAGAAACCCGAGAAGTTGGTTGGAATTTGTCTGCGTAAAGAGGTTATTGAGGACCTGCTTTAAAGTGTGCGGGTCGGCTAGAGGAACTGGAACGTGAGCTAAGATTCGAAAAACAAGCAGCATGCCAAGCACCGCCAAAATGCGGTTTCGCATCTCTTTGTGGCCAAGAGACTTTAAAATTATGCCCCAGTTCATTCGTAATAATTATACAGAAAAACGTCCGCTAGCGTAACACTTTAACGGACGTTTTTTAAACAGAGAGTTGCTTTATTTTGATTCGCTGGCTTTTTTAGTTCGCGCCAGGCGGTCAATGCGCTCAAATTTGCCACCGGCTTTTTCGACCGTCTCAACGGCTGATTTGCTGGCAGATTGCAGCTTAACTGTCTTTTTAGCGGTTAACTCGCCCTTAACAACCAGCTTCACGTTGACGTAGGGGCTGCTAATCAATCCGGCTTCGGCTAGCGAGGTTGGATCAACAGTGACGCCCTTAACGTCGTTCAGCTGACCGGTGTAAACATTTTCGGCGGCCACCCGGTGGCTCTTAAAGCCGCGAAGTTTAGGCAGGCGCATATAAATCGGCATCTGACCGCCCTCGAATCCGGCTCGGCCGGAGCTTTTACGCGAACCCTGGCCTTTGGTGCCGCGACCGGCAGTCTTGCCGCGACCGGCACTAATACCGCGTCCAACGCGAGTTGGCTTAGTCTGCTTAGATACTGTAAGTTCATTAAATTTCATAGTTTAAGCCTCCGCCTTTGCTTTAGCTTTTGAAGCTGGCTTACTCGTCTGGTTCGGAACCCATTTGTCAGCTGGCTCCATCTGAGATAACGCAGCTAGCGTGGCGTAAGCCGTATTGATGCGGTTAGAAGAGCCTAGCGACTTAGAGAGAGCGTTTTCGATACCGGCAACCTCTAGAACAATACGCACAACACCACCGGCGATCAAACCAGTACCTGGTGCAGCCGGCATAATCAAAATCTTGGAACCACCAACTTTAGCCTGGACTTCATGGGTAAGAGTCGCGTTGTGCATCGGGATTCTCGTTAGATGTTTTTTGGCCACATCCGTAGCTTTGGTAACGGCAGCCTGAACGTCGGCACCCTTACTAACACCGATACCGACTTGACCTTTGTGGTCGCCAATTACGACTAAAGCTTGGAAGCGAAAACGACGGCCTCCTTTAACGACACGCGCAACGCGGTTAACGTAAACGACGCGCTCGTCGAACTGCTTTTCTTCGACAGCTTGGGCTCGTGGATTGCGACGTTGTGGTTGATTTTGCTGATTTTCGGCCATATTAAAACTCCAATCCTGACTTGCGCGCGGCGTCAGCTAAAGCCTTGACGCGGCCGTGATATTTACGGCTTGAGCGATCTAAAACAACTTTACTCACCTTGGCTTTGGCGGCTTTTTTAGCAATCTGTTCGCCAATAACGGCAGCCTTTTCGGTCATTGTGCCAGTTAGTTTTTGTCCGACGGTTGTCGCGTAGGCCAAAGTTTTGCTGGTTGTATCGTCGATGATTTGGGCCGTAACGTGCAGGTTGCTAATGCTGACAGCCAAGCGCGGGCGCTCAGAAGTGCCAGAAACCTTAGCGCGGACACGGTTAGCTCGGCGCTCACTCATCATTTGTTTGTGCTTTAAGTTATTCATCTTATTCCTTACCGCTCTTACCTGATTTACGGATAATGCGCTCATCGACATATTTGATACCTTTGCCCTTGTATGGCTCTGGCTTCTTAAGCGCTCGGATTTCGGCGGCCACTTGGCCAACCTGTTGCTTATCAATACCGCTAACGGTGATGACGTTCTGCTCGACAGTCACATTAACACCCGCCGGCACTTTATAGACAACGTCATGAGAAAAGCCGAGGTTAAATTTGAGATCGGCACCTTGCGTTTGCACGCGGTAGCCTACGCCGTTTAGCTCTAGCTTCTTTTCAAACCCTTGGCTGACGCCCTGAACCATATTAGCAACCAATGAGCGCATTAGTCCGTGACGGGCACGGTTAGCTCGCTCATCATTTTCGCGGGTAACCAACACTTGATCGCCAGTTGCAGCAACCTTAACGCCCGGCATAGTGAATTGCTTCAAACTGCCTTTGGGGCCGTTAACGCTCACAAAGTCGTCGTCGACAGTGATTGTCACACCGGATGGAACTGAAATCGGTAGTTTTCCTATTCGACTCATTATTTACTCCTTAATAAACCTGACAGATTAATTCTCCGCCAAGGTGTTGATTGACGGCTTCTTTACCGCTCATAACACCGTGGGAAGTTGAAACAACTACAATACCCCGGCCGCGCTTAACCGATGGAATATCGGCGGCCTTAACATAAACACGGCGACCCGGGCGGCTAATGCGGGAAATTTCGGTAATCTTAGCCGGTTCGTCGCTGCCGGTAATCACAACAGTCAGAACTTTGCGACCGCCTTCTTCTGAAGCTTTGACACTCGAAAGAAAACCGTTATCGGCCAAAATCTTGGCAACGGTCTCTTTGACCTTAGAATGCGGCATCCTGACCTCACTCTTGCCGACGGCAATGCCGTTGCGGATACGAGTGAGCATATCTGCGATTGGATCTGTATTTACTATTTGCTTCATATTTGCGCCTCCGGCTTTTGAGGACAACCTACGGTTTTCCTCAACGCACCTTTTGGAATGAATCCAAATCCGGCAATTGCCGGACCGGTGCTACTCTTTTCCCTTATTAAATGGAATGTACTCATATATTCTTACCAACTACTCTTTGTTACGCCTGGAACTTCGCCCCGGCTGGCGTGCTCGCGGAAAGCAATGCGAGATAAACCAAACTGACGCATAAATCCGCGTGGGCGGCCTGTCTCGGCGCAGCGGTTAGTGTGACGGGTCGGGCTAGAATTGCGAGGCAATTTGGCTAGGCCTTCGTAATCACCGACTGCTTTGAGTTCGGCGCGCTTAGCGGCGTATTTAGCGATCATTTTGTCTCGTTTCGCATCACGCGCGAGGATTGATTTCTTGGCCATTATTTATCCTCCTTATCAGAGCATGAGACAGACCTGCGGTTTTTCTCATCGCGCAGGGTTTGGAGTGAATCCAAACTCTGGCTGCTCTTTTCCATTACTAAATTCAACATTTTAGGAATTCTCCTTCTCAAATGGCATGCCGAATTTCTTCAGCAGTGCTTTAGCGTGATCTGGCTCTTGGGTCCGGATAGTAAACACTACCTGAAGCCCGTGAGCGGTAGCTGTATCTTCGTAACTAAGTTCGGGGAAGACCGACTGGTCGGTTAGGCCAATACTGTAGTTGCCTTGGCGGTCAAAAGCCCGGTTGCTAGTGCCGTGAAAGTCGCGCAGACGTGGGAGAACAATGTTGATCAAGCGATCGGCAAAATCGTACATACGGTCGCCGCGTAAGGTAACCTTCATACCGATTTTGTTACCTTCGCGCAGCTTAAAGGTTGCGATTGACTGTTTGGCCACAGTTTCGATTGGTTGCTGACCAGTAATTTTGCGGATAGTATTGGCAGCAACTTCCAGCAAGCGTTTATCGTCTTTGGCACGACCCAGGCCAACGTTAATTGTAATCTTCTCTAACTTTGGAACCTGGTTGATGTTATCTAGCTTAAGCTCGTCTTTGAGTTCACGAGCGAATTTAGTGTTGTAGGCCACTTTCAAGCGAGATTCGTAACTGCGGCCTTCGGCCTTATGAGACAAAACCGATGGTTTTTTCTCATCGCGCCGGGCGTCGAGTGAATCGCCGCTCGGGCTGCTCTTTTTCCTTACATCAGGAGACGTAGCCATTACTTAATCTCCTTTCCGCTGGTCTTTAAAACACGAACTTTTTTGCCATCTTTGTCGATCTTAAAGCCAATTCGCGAAGGCTTTTTGGCTACTGAGTCCAAAACTCCAACCTTACTAACGTCAATCGGCTTTGTAATCTCAAAAATACCGCCTTGAGGCCGAAGTTGAGTGGGTTTGCGGTGGCGCTTAACCACATTGATGCCTTCGACTGTTACTTTGTTTTCTCTGGGATGAACGGCCGTGATTTTACCGGTTTTACCCTTATATTTACCTGAGCGAACCATAACAGTATCGCCTTTTTTTAGCCGGATCTTAAAGATCTTATCCATTACAGTACCTCCGGAGCTAGTGAAATAATTCGGCTGTAACCTTGCTCGCGCAGTTCGCGTGGAACCGGGCCAAAGATACGGGTACCACGTGGACTCTTGCCATCCTCGGCGAGTACTACAGCGGCGTTGTCATCAAAGCGAATAGTGCTGCCATCAGCGCGGCGAATCGGATTACGAGTACGCACTACTACCGCCTTAACGATGCTCTTGCGCTTTACGCCGCCAGCTGGGTTAGCGGTTTTGACGCTAGCAACAATAATGTCGCCAACGCGGGCGTATCGGCGGCGCGAACCGCCTAGAACACGAATGCAAAGAAGTGAGCGGGCGCCACTGTTATCGGCAACAAGCAGGCGGGATTCTTGCTGAATCATTTAAGCTTCTCCTTCTTTCTCTTCTTGCGGGATATCAGCTGTAGCGTCAGATTCTTCAAAGCGAACCCCGCCGCGCTCCAACACTTTGGTCAACTGGAAGCGTTTGCGGGCGCTCAAAGGGCGGCATTCGGTGATCATGACTAGATCGCCAACTTTAGCCTCGTTCTTTTCGTCATGGGCCATAAATTTGGTATCGACTGTGTACTGCTTCTTATATAGGGGGTGGGTTTTGCGGACGCGCATAGTAATGACGATAGTCTTGTCGCCTTTATCGCTAGTCACAGTGCCGGTAATTGAACGGGCCATATCTACACTCCCTCCGGTCGTTCATAGGACAAACCTACGGTTTTTCCTATCGCGCCGGCAAAATGGAATACATTTTGTCGGGCTGTCTTTTCCCTAAAAATGGAAGAGGTCATTTATTGGGCCTCCTTGGTTAGTTGTTCTTGTAAAACTGTTAATACTCGGGCTAAATCTTTGCGCTTAGAGCGGATAACACGGGTGTTAGATACTTCGCCGCTATATAGCCGGCGCTTTAATTCGGCAATTTCTTCACGCAATGAGTTGCTTTGCTTGGTCAGTTCCTCTGTTTTTAGCTTGCGGATTTCAGCAATTTTCATCTTATGCCTCCTCCTTAACTTCAGATAAGACAAACCTGCGGTTTTTCTTATCGCGCCAGGCAAAAAGCGTGGTTTTTGCCTGGGCTATCTTTTCCCTTTTAGCAAAAGAAACCATTACGCCTCCTCCTTAACTAAAAACTTGGTCTTAACAGGTAGTTTGTGACCAGCAAGGCGCATAGCTTCGCGAGCTACTTCTTCTGGCACGCCGTCCATCTCAAACATGATGGTCCCTGGCTTAACCTTGGCAACAAAAAATTCTGGATTACCTTTGCCGCTACCCATCTTCACGTCTTGTGGCTTACGGGTAACTGGGGTGTGCGGGAAAATACGGATCCAGATCTGACCGCCACGTTTAACGTAACGGGTCATAGCCTGGCGGGCAGCCTCGATCTGGCGGCTATTAATGCGTTCCTTGTCTTGGCTAACCAGTCCGTAGCGGCCGTAGGCAATAGTAGATAGGGCGGTAGCTTTGCCGCCGTGGATCTTGCCTTTGCGCACTTTGCGGTACTTAGTTCGGGATGGCATTAACATGGCTTAGGTCTCCCCTCGGTAGATCCAAACTTTAACACCAATGATGCCGGCACCCGGGTAAAGAGCGCGGGCAGCAGCGTAGTCAATGTCAGCGCGAAGCGTGTGCAGAGGCACAGAGCCTTCAGTAATTTTTTCGCGACGGCTCATTTCCATACCGCCTAGGCGACCGGAAACTTCTATGCGAATGCCCTTAGCGCCAGCACGCATACTGCCGGCAGCGGCCATTTTCATGGCGCGGCGGAAGGCAATACGGCGTTCTAGCTGGTGGGCAATATTTTCGGCAACCAGCTTGGCCTGCAGCTCAGGGCGCTTAATCTCTTCGATGTTTACGCGGGTCGGAACACCATAAAGTTTTTCGATAGCCTCTTTGAGTTCAGCGGCGCCGGAACCGCCACGGCCAATAACAACACCGGCCTTAGCAGTCTGGATAGTTACGGTGACTAGGTTTGGCGAGCGTTCGATATCAACCTTAGATACAGCGGCGCGAGAACCAAGTTTGTCGGCAATGAGCTTGCGGGCAGCCAAATCCTGCTTGAGGTAGTTGGCGTATTCGCGCTTGCCGGCAAACCACTTAGAGCGCCAATCTTTGTTGACTTGTAAACGCATGCTGATTGGATTTACTTTTTGGCCCATAACTACACTCCCTCCGGTCGTTCATAGGACAAACCTACGGTTTTTCCTATCGCACCTTCTGGAATAAATCCAGATTCGCCATCCGGCGAACCGGTGCTTTTCTTTTCCCTCAGAACAGCCGCCAAAGTGCGTGGGTCAATATTTTCGATGCTAACAACAGCTCTGTCGCCTTCATTGGTGCGATCGAATTCTAAAGCCTCTCCCACAGGAACCCCTCTTCCAAATTCACTCATTATTTGGCCTCCTTCTCGGTAGTGACTTTGGTGGTCGTCTTTTTAATCTCACGCTGATCTCCGTCAACAACAACGCGGATGTGGCTGGTCTTTCGCTCAAATGGCAGGGCGCGGCCACGAGCAGCTGGGCGATAGCGCTTAAGGCGTGGACCCGGAGTTACGGAAATCTCAGAGATAAACAAGCTAGTTGGCTTAAAATTATGGTTGTGCTCGGCATTAGCAGCCGCGCTCTTAATGGTTTCCTTAACGGCTTTAGCGCTGCGACGCGGTGTGTGGTCAAGAATTACGATGGCATCCTCAACAGTTCGGCCACGAACCAACGCCGCCACCACGCTGACTTTGCGCGGGCTGATGCGAACTCCTTTTGAAATTGCTTTAACTGGCATAATTTAATCCTTAACCTTTGGCTAACTTTCCACCGTGCGAGCGGAACTTACGGGTTGGAGCGAATTCGCCAAGCTTGTGACCAACCATGTTTTCGGTAATGAAGACCGGTACGTGCACACGGCCGTTATGAACAGCAACAGTGCGACCAACAAAATCAGGAGAGATAGTGCTGGCACGGGCCCAGGTTTTAACGACCGTGCGGTCATCCGAGTTCAGGGCGGCAATCTTCTTAGCTAGTTTAGGGTCAACATATGGACCTTTTTTCAGTGAGCGGCTCATACTATCTCCTCTTTCCTTGATGACGTGTTCTTACAATAAACTTGCTACTTGCTTTTCGGCGGCGAGTCTTATAGCCCAAAGTCTTCTGACCCCACGGAGTTACGGGCGGGCGGGCCATACGGTGACGACCACCGTCACCACCACCGTGAGGGTGGTCGGCGGCGTTCATTACTACACCGCGAACAGTTGGGCGTTTACCCTTTAAGCGGTTGCGGCCGGCTTTACCAACTTGGATATTTTGATGCTGCTCATTACCAATTACACCTATGGTAGCCATGCACTCAACATTAATCATGCGAACCTCACCGCTTGGCAGGCGAACCTGAGCGTAATCTTCTTCTTTAGCAACTAGCTGGGCACCAGCGCCGGCGGTGCGGACCAGCTGAGCACCACGGCCCGGTTGCAGTTCGATAGCGTGGATAACAGTACCGGTTGGAATGCTCTTGAGCGGCAAACGATTGCCAGACTCAATGCTGGTTTCTTCGGCAACAGTAAACTTCTGACCTGGGCGCATGCCACGAACGGCTAATATATAGTGCAGAGCGCCATTTTGGTCTTTGACGCGGGCAATTCGGGCACTACGATTTGGGTCGTATTCAATGTGCTCAACAGTAGCCTCCGTACCGACAGGTAGTTTGAAGTTAACTAAACGATAGTAGTTCTTAACCCCGCCGCCCTTGTGGCGAGTAGTGATGCGGCCTTGGTTGTTGCGACCAGCAGTGGATTTTTTGATGCGCAGCAAGCTCTTAACAGGCTTTTTAGTAGTGATAGCATCAAAATCCTGCGTGCTCATACCACGGCGACCTGGAGTAGTTGGATTGTAAGCCTTGATAGCCATATTACTTAGCCTCCTCGCCTGCTTCAGCTTCGCTGCCGGCAAAGAATGGCAGGTTATCGCCTTGCTTTAAAGTTACGTAAGCCTTACGGACATCATTACGCTTGGTTTCAATACCACGGGTGCGCTTACGATAAAGCTTTTTGGCCTTACCAGGAATATTGGTAATCCGAACATTGGTAACCGTAACTTCATACTGAGCAGCTACGGCGTCAGCAATGGCATGCTTGTTCATATCAGCTGGAACATCAAAAACATAAGTATTGGTGACCTCGCTGGTTGCATAGGCTTTCTCGCTCAAGCGCGGCTTTAAGAATACTGACTTACTCATTATTGCCTCCCAGCCAACCGTGTACTGCCTTTAAGGCTTCGTTTTCCATAACGATAACGTCAGCGTTCATAAGATCGTAAACATTTAAGTAGTTAGCGGCAACTGTTCTAACGTTCTTGATATTGCGGGTAGCACGAACGGCTGCTTCATCTTTGTTGGCCACCACCAACAAAACGTTTCCATTAGCTTCGATCTTGGCCAGCAAAGCTACGGCCGGCTTAACCTTGCCGTCACTTACAAATTTTTCAATAACTTTAATACGATTTTCTTTGTTAGCCATGCTCAAAGCTTGACGAATAGCCGTGCGCTTAGCAGCCGTGTTCAACTTGCGGCTATAGTTTTCATTGCCATTTGGGCCAAAAGCCACGCCACCGCCAGTCCAAATCGGGTTACGGCTTGAACCAAAGCGGGCCCGGCCAGTACCTTTCTGGCGCCACGGCTTGCGGCCACCACCACTTACTTCACCGCGTTTCTTGGCAACAGCCAAGTTAGGACGAGCGTTAGCCAGATAAGCCAGATAAGCATCTTTTAATAATTCGTGATTGGTTACTTCTACGCCAAACACGGCTTTATTCAGCTTGGCTGGAGTAGTGGCTTTAGCGCCACCCTTGGTGTAGGTAGCAACCGACATTATTTGGCCTCCTTTATAAGAACTATGCTTTTACGGGGGCCTGGCACAGAACCCTCGACGCCAATAACATTCAAATCAGTATCAACTAGAGCAACCTTTAGGCGCTTGACCGTAACTTGGTCGTGGCCCATGCGGCCAGCCATTTTTGTGCCTTTAAAGATATGCTGTGGATACATAGAGCCAATAGAACCTGGGCGACGATAGCTGCGACCACCGTGCGTCTTGCGGCCGCGATGGAAGTTGTGGCGCTTAATTGTGCCGGCCCAGCCCTTGCCCTTGCTGGTGCCAGTGACATCTACTGTGTCTCCAACATTAAAAACGTCGGCGCTTATTTTATCGCCGACTTTTGTTTCTTCTGGTAATTCATTAATGCGGAACTCGCGGACAATCTTTGGCATAATACCAGCGAGTTTAAATTGACCCTTGGCTGTCTTGCCGGCCTTGTCAGCACTTTTTTCTTCGAAACCAAAAGCTAAGGCCTTATAACCGTCTGTTTCGTCGGTTTTGATTTGAGTTATAACGTTGGGAGTAGCCGAAAGTAGGGTAACGGCAACAGCAGCGCCATCTTCGTTGATCACGCTTGTCATGCCTACTTTTCTTGTTATAAGGGCCTTCACTTAGTGGTTCCTTTTCATTGTTAGCGTAAAAAGCAACGCCCATAATTAATGGGTCCGCACTTTAAAAATTCTTGGTCCTGGCAGTTTCTACCTCTGTTATTAGGGCAGACTTGACTCAGGAACCAAGATCTAAAGCTGCTTTTACCAAAACAGATTATCACAAAACCCTAACACCGGTCAATGCGAAGTTAATTCTACAATAACGGTTGATTTTGCAGCTGCCAACCCAGCACCTAGCTCCAAGTATTTCATAAACGTCCGCTAAGACGGACGTTCTTGGAGCTAGGTGCTGGGCAGGTCTGTTGAGAATATTACAAAGAGCCTATTCGAGACTCCATTACATAGTTGTAGACATAGTTGAGTAAAAATGTTATAATAAACCCTTCGTCATAAGGTTCGCTTTATTGCCTACAACCTTATCGACGGGAACCTTTCGGCAAGTAGCAACTGACCCTAGCGACCGCCTCGAGAGAAGAGGCAGGAAGGAACGTTAATGCTCAACGAGCTCAAGTGGCTTGGGGGACTCGCGCTGGCCGCGATTGCCCTCACCGCCATCCTCACGATCTCCATCTGGGGCCTGTGAGGTGGTCTGGCCCGTCTGGACTCCCAGCAGGGCACGGGCACGCTTCAACCACGGCCTGATGACCTTCGTCGGCTACGCGTTCGCCCCCGCCCGCTACATCTGGCTCTTCGTCATCCACTTCACACCGACATCGGTGTTGGAGTTCCTCGAGGAGCTTCTCCCTCGTAAAGCATTACGACGGAGAGGGTGATACGATTTTTAGTCTGGGGTGGTAGCTGGCAACGGCCGCCACCCCAGACCACTTAGCGCTACTTGCCGAATCAACTCACTTTTATAATACTTTTGCTATGGCTAAGGCTAACTTAAGAAGGTTTGATTGGGAAAAAGTTGCTCACCTGGACGCTCAAATGTGGCGTTCCTATTATAATCACCGTTTTTTTAAGATGTTTTTACAATTGATCCAGCTAATGAGGACTCAGCTCAGAACAAACTGGGTCGCAACACTCAAGTTAGCCTATTACGCTGCTGCTGCGGCCACTGACTACCGTTTAAAAAAGGGCCGTGAAAACTATCAAAAAACACTAAAAAACTTAACAAAATTCTATAAAGCTATATCAGATAACTGCACTGAGCCATTTGACTACAAAAAGGCCGCCGAACTGGAACTAGAGTGGTGGGATATCCACCGCTACCCCGAGAAATATAAAAAGACTTTAGAGGCCAGTCTGGCCGAAAGCGCCGCTGCTATATATAACGTGCCCGCCTCTGGCTTAAAAACCTACGCCAAATATAGGGCGGCAGCAATGATGCTGCCCAACCACGAGGGTGATTGGCAAGAAAATCCGCCAGACTGGAATGAGGTGGAAAGACTGCTAATAATTTCTTGGCGGTCGGGCTATAAGGTAATTCAGGCAAAATAAAAGAGACCCGGGGCAAGCAGGTCTCTTTTAACGGTGAGGGCTAGTTTGTTAAACAGCCGGGCTTCTTCAAGTTACAGCCGTGGGGCTAGCTGCTTCTTGAAGCGGAACCACCCTTTCGGCCACCTTCACGCTTAGCCTCAATAGGCTGGGCTTTTGCGCCCTTGCGACCGGCTTCGCTGGGGTCGGCGCTGTTAGCGTCGCCAAACGAGCCGCTACTCGCTTTACCGCCGGCCCGTGCCGCATCTGTTGTATCAGGACGATTGCCAAATTGACCTGGGTTTTTAGAATCTGCCATATATTCCCTCCTCTTTTCGTTAATTAATGGCACTTACCATAGTAAGTGAGCCAGAGCTAGCCCTCTGTAGATTAACTAACCGGCATGTCGTAAAAAATCACCGCTTTAGAGCACTGAATATCTTACTAACATCCAAAATGGCGGAAGTGCCCCGGGCGGGGGCGTTGCCGCGCTATGTAAAAGCCGCGGTCGCCATCCCACCCGGGTTTTTAGGGCTACCGCCTCCTAGCCAGCGCTGGTCACCAGCGTCATGAGCTCGGTCGACTCGGACACGGTTCCGTCGTGCAGGGGCTCGATGCTGCCGAAGCCCGCCGGCACGACGTCGGGGATCTTGATCTCGGTGAGCGTCGTGGCCCACCGGATCTTCTCCACGGCTTCGTCCATGTCACCGCGGCGCATGGCCACCAGGGCCTGCAGATGCACGATCGCACCGCAGGGCCGGGTGAAGCTGTGGATCTGGTAGATCTGGGCGGCCTCCTCGAGGATGTCGTCGATCCCCTCGAGGTTGCCCAGAACGATCCGCACCTCGGCCAGTGCCCGGAGCGAGTCGGCCTTGAAGACCGTCCGCTCCGAGTAGTCGTTCACGATCTGCTGGAGCTTGTCCTCGGCCTCCGAGAAGCGACCCATGCGAGCCAAGGCCGTTGCCTCGCCCAGTCGGGCGTCCCGCTGGTAGGTGAACTCCACCCCCACCAGCGAACCGAACAGCTGCAGGGCGTGCAGGTTGCGACCCTCACGCAGATCGCGGCAGGCAACGCCCAGGATCCCGGCCAGTCTTCCTTCACTCACGTCTATACCCTCCTTACAGGGTAGATGGTTGAGAAACGATAGCTTGTGTTGTAGCCGCAAAATCCTCCTTTCGGTTGATAAAGCTCGGCTACCTTTGCTCTGAACTATCTCCAGAGCAACCTATTATTTTAAAAGCTTAAAACCATTAAGCTGTGACCACGCTCACGGGATAGTTGCTAATTTTTTAATAGATAAATTAAAACTAAAAAGAACCCGTCATCTCGGGTTCTTTTTCAGCGGACTTATAAACATGTCTCAGTTTTTTAGTTCCGCCCACGCTTATATTTAACCTTACGAAGCTGAATCGTCGCTGTGACTTTCCTCACATCAGCGAGGTCACAAGCTCTACGACCGATTCATCAGAAGTAAACACTTGCTTGATCTTATCGCGTGAGGCCACTATTTCAATTGGTAACCTTTCGCTTTCAGTGCGTACATCAACAAAATCGATGAATATTTTGCCCAAACTTATGGATCCGATAATCCATGTGGAATCATCTGTTTGCGCAGTAACTTCCGCAGGAGTGTCCACTAGATTGTCTAACTCGGTTGATAGAAGTCCTACGCTAAGTGGCGACGAAGTAGCAAACCGCCTCAGGACTACGTCACCATCCCCTGAAAACGATCTGCCTAAGTCTTCAATCTTCATGACTACATTTTGATTTCGGCGTCACAACCAGCCGGCAGGCTGAGATTCATCAGGCTGTCGATGGTTTTGGGCGTTGGATCAGTAATGTCGATAAGGCGTTTGTGCACGCGCATCTCGAACTGCTCGCGGCCTTTTTTATAGACATGCGGGCTTTTAACCACCGTAAAAGTACTCTTGCGAGTCGGTAGCGGAATCGGCCCGGCAATCTTGGCGCCAGTACGCAAGGCGGTATCTACAATTTGCTTGGCGCTTTGGTCGATTACTTTGTGGTCGTAAGCCTTCAGGCGAATGCGAATCCGCTGCTTACCATCGTTTTGTTCTTTGGCTTCAGCCATTAATGAATCCTTTCTTCATTTTGTTCATTGTTAGCTAGTTGTTGTAACTGATCGTGCAACACAAGAGCAGCAAACTGCCTCACCCTGCCCTCGTCCGACAGGGAAGCCACAAAGCCTTCTCTTGATATACCAACGGCATTGGCCTGGTAGGGTTCCCAGCCTTGCTCCAAAAAACGCACCTCAGCCTTGGTTTCGTCGGTACCTTCCGGCACCTCGATTTGAATAAAGCCGAACTGAGCGTGATACACCTCTCTGATCAGCGGATTGCTGCCCATATCAGAATAGACTTCCTGGAACTGGTTGGGGCTTACCGCCGCCATTGGTTCTCCTTGCGGCGTAATCTTGAACGGGATTATGAGTGACCGCCAAGTTCTCGCACGCGATTAGTTAACAGAGGCGATTATACAATAGAGTTGAGTTTAAAGAAAGTGTTAAATGTTAACTTTCGCCAGTTGCTTTAGTTTTGTTCCGACTGTGGTTTGAGATAAATTAATCTGCAGATCGTCTAGGTATAGTTTTGTATCGTTAATTGGCTTAACGGGAGCGTAGCCAAACTTTCCTTGCCGCTCTAAATCAGCGTAAAAAAGGTTAAAAGCATCTGACTTTCTTATGTACTCAGCTTTAACATCATCCTCGGGAGAAGTGTCTAATTCGTCCACCGCTGTCTTAGCATAATATGCTAGTGCTCGTTGTTTATTGACACGAATTTGTGCCACATCGTCCCAGAAGGCAGAGTTATTATATTTGACCGCCTCGTCTATGAGCAGGCATCTGCTGTAAAAATCAGATATTGCATCCCATTCATCTCGGTCAAAGTCTCTAACAAATAAGTACTTGTATTTGCTCCAGCTTTCCAGGGGCATTACTTGAAGGTCTTGCTTGAGCTGTTCGTTAGCAATTGAAGACTTGACCTTTTTAATTTCTCTCTCAGCGTTTTGAATTTCCAGCAAAATTATATTCGCTGCATCCTTTTTGTGATCCTTTTGCTGTTTTTTATAAACGAAATAGGCGGCAGACCCTACTGCTAACGTAACGATGGCTATAAAAAAATTGGAATTAAAAAAGTGGACGATGCTGTCCATGACAACCCTTCTGCCCACCGCTTATCCTCTATATTACAGCTAGTTTAGTGGTTCGTTCAAGCAAGTGCTGCATTTTGAGATAGTTTTGTAGTTCTTTGCGAGAAGCGAGCGAGTCGTACGTAATGGTACGATGAGCGAGCCTCGGAGCAAAAACTGCGAAAATAGCCAAAAAGAAAAGGCCTCGGTTTTATCCGAGGCTTTTTCGTTGCAGTAGTTGCTGCTTATTTGTCGATCTTGGTAACAACCCCAGCGCCGACCGTCCGGCCGCCTTCGCGGATAGCGAAGCGCAAACCTTGGTCCATAGCAATTGGAGCCATCAACTTAACCTTGAAGGTTACAGTATCACCTGGCATAACCATTTCTTTGTCTGCAGGGAGCTCAACTTCGCCAGTTACGTCCGTGGTACGGAAGTAGAACTGCGGCTTGTAACCCTTGAAGAAAGGAGTGTGGCGGCCGCCTTCCTCTTTGGTGAGGATATAGACTTCAGCGTCAAATTCAGTGTGCGGAGTGATAGAGCCTGGCTTACAAAGAACCTGGCCGCGCTCAATGTCATCGCGCTCAACACCGCGGAGCAGAACACCAACGTTGTCACCAGCCTGACCTTGGTCAAGGTTCTTCTTGAACATTTCAACACCGGTGACGACAGATTTGGTAGTTGGGCGGATACCAACAATTTCGACTTCTTCGTTAACCTTTACGACACCTTGCTCAACACGGCCGGTAGCAACAGTACCGCGGCCTTTGATTGAGAAAACGTCTTCCACCGGCATTAGGAATGGCTTATCGAGGTCGCGCTGTGGCTCTGGAATATAGTCATCCATAGCGTGAACGAGCTCCATGATAGCGTCTTCGTTAGCGGCGTCGCCTTCCAAAGCTTTAGTAGCAGAACCCTTGATGATTGGGCAGTCACGGTCGAAGTCGTTCTTGGCCAGCAGGTCGCGAACGTCTTCTTCAACAAGCTCAACCAGTTCTGGATCAGCAAGGTCCATCTTGTTTAAGAAAACAAGGATTTTAGGAACGCCAACCTGGCGGGCCAAAAGCACGTGCTCGCGAGTCTGAGGCATCGGGCCGTCAGCGGCAGAAACTACCAAAATAGCGCCGTCGATCTGGGCGGCACCGGTAATCATGTTCTTGATGTAGTCAGCGTGACCAGGCATGTCGACGTGAGCGTAGTGACGCTTTTCGCTTTCGTATTCCTGGTGTGAGGTAGCGATGGTAATACCGCGCTGTTTTTCTTCGGGTGCGTTGTCGATCTGGTCGTAAGCGATCGGCTTGTTTACGTCGCTTGGAAGTTTTTTAGCTAAAACAGTGGTAATAGCTGCGGTTAAAGTGGTTTTACCGTGGTCAACATGGCCCATAGTACCAACGTTGACGTGCGGCTTACTGCGATCAAAATCTGCCATTCTCGGACTCCTTAAATTAGTTACTTGTTAATTGATTTACTTGTTTAGTGCATAGCAGCAATAGCCACCATGCGGTTATACCAGTTAATTATAAGGTAAAGACAAGCCGTTTGTAAAGAGGTAAAGCTCTGCTTATAGGTAGTCAAAAAGATGCCCGGTTTGGATTTCGTGATCTGGACTTAGATCTTGGGCTAAGCCGGACGTAATTTTGCGGCTTTTCGGACTGATTTCTACAAACCTGCGCACGCCAGAGGCAAGCAGAGCCAGACCGCCTTTGGTCCAGTTAACCTGTTGAGCGATGCCGCCCAGGTCTTCGCGTATGCTTTCCGCATCATTCGTTATCTCGCCATCGATGTTCCTAACGAAGCCCGCCTGCGGATCAGACACCTCCGGTACCGCCAGATCAGCGCGATATCTGTCTTCGGCCTCTTGAAAAAAAGGCGTATGCACCGGGCCCTGGCTCCAATCCCTGAAAATTGTCGCTCTTGAGCCTAGACTCTTTATCATTTTTCGAGCCTGGACAATGTTGGGCACTCGTCCGGATATCATTGTCTGCACCGGTGAATTGAGGTTAGCCATATAAACGCCGCAAGCTTTACAAATTTCGGCCAACTTCTCTAGCGATAGATCGGTTACCGCCACCGTGCCTGGGTTGTTATGAGCAGCTTCAGCCATATGTTCGCCCCGCCTCTGCATTAACTTAGCACCTTCGTGCACGGCTATCACGCCCGCCAACCCGGCGGCAACCATTGCCGAGGCGCTGTGCCCCCGATAATATTCCGCTTTAACGCCTTTCTTAAAAAGTACCCGTCCGCCAGCATATCCGGCTGCATAGAGTACAACCTGGGCGATGCTTGGGGTAACCAGCTTACCTTCGGCCATTTCGCGGGCAGCCGCTTCTACGTCTATACCTGTGGCTTGTTGGACCTCCTCGAACACCTCTTGGACAACTTCGTTGGCCTCACTCCCGACTACATTGGGGTCAGACAGGTCACGGACGAGTTCATAAAAAGGAGCACCTTGACCAGGGATTTCTATCGAGGCCTTTTCGCTAGCTCCACATTCGATACTCATTTGGGCCTGATTTTAACGATTTTCACTCTGTTGTCAACGAATTATCGCCTGCTCGAAGAAAGAGTTGTGGCTAATTCTGTACGATAAACCTCTTATATTGCTCTAATATTCTTGCGCACTGGTCAACTTAAGAGACCTAAGGAATAACGGTGTAATCCGTAAAAGGATTGCGGCTAATTTTTTTAACAAAGCTGCGCAGCGCATTAGTTTCTGATCGGCGCCGCTTATCTATATCAATCGCTTTTTCATAGGCTTCAATATAGCTTCTGGTCATTGCTTGGTAGTTAAATAACATTCTGGCGCGATGCGCAATATAATCCCTATCCATCGCGAAGCATTCGTCTAGGCGATTATAGCCCTCGATCAAATCTTCAACTAAGATTCCTGTTCGGCCGTCTTCGATAAGCTCGGCCATTGAGCCGCGAGCAATAGCTAGTGTTGGCGTACCGCAGTAGGCGGCCTCAACCACTGTCAAACCAAAAGGCTCCCTGAAACCTGTGGGGTGCAAGTTGCATTTTGCCTTGCTGAGAACTTCTACGACTTCCTTAGGCCCGAGCTCGCCTAAGTATTCAACGAGAGGGTGTTTGATGTACGGCTTAATTTCAGATTCAAAATAGTCGTTGCCAAGATAGTCTATTTTTCCACCCAGCTTGATCTTGATGCCGTAATGGATAGCCAGTTGTATAGCCAGATGAGGATTCTTTTCGCGGTCAAACCGGCCGACAAAACAGACATAATTTTGCGGCTTTTTAACTATCGGAAAATCTTTAGGATCCTCGCCGTTGTAGGCAACACCAAGATAACTAAGTTGCGGCAAAACAGTTTGCTGGTTTTTTGATATCGAAACATAATTCATGTTTTTGCGTTTTGGCGATAACAAGTCTTCTATATCGTCAAAAAGTATCGGGCCGTGCAAGGTGGTAACGTTCGGAAAATCTTGAAACTTGCGGATGTCAAAACCATGCGAGTGTATCACGTCGACATTGGGCAACGTTTGCCTAATTAGCCTATCGGTTCGTCTACTAATCTTGGCTATTTCTTTATTAAATTTAGCAAGTCCGGACTTGGTGCGCGGGAAAAAAATTGATTTTTCGACTGTGGGTATCAGCTCACACTCAACCTTAGAGTCGCCTGGACCAATCAAAATAGGCTCGTGGCCAGCCTCTAAAAGACCGTTTATAAGATTAAAAATAACTCTTTCGGTGCCACCGTATTTCTTTGGCGGAACAGATACGTACGGTTGGGCGATAATGGCAACTCTCATCTTGTTAATCCGCCTTTTAGCTCGTAAGGATATGACGGGTAGCGAGCGTTAAGCTCCTTTTTGGATTTCAGTAAGTTCACGTGAGGAATTGACTTTAGAATTTGACTCTCGAGCTTCTTCTGCCATTCACTGGCGGCATCAGGTCTGGGCATTTTGTCTCTGGCCAGAATGCCTAGAGCGGCAGAAACCGTCCAGGCCTGGATTCTTTCTGGGCGATTCTGGGCCTCGACCAAAATAATCTCGCCGTGGTGGCTAGAAACTAAGCCAGTGCCCAGCACCCGGCCTTGCCTGTCGACGTACACAAACTCCGGGTAGGAGCGCGAAGCGTGAGTTATGTTTAGGATGCGGTTGAATAGTTCGTTCGCTAATCTGGGAAAACCGTGCAGCCGTAGCCCATTAGCTATGTCGTAAGTTTCTTTGGGCCAGCTAACAAATGAGCCGTGGTAATCCCAGTGGTGTACCAAATTCGCTTCACTGAGTGAGCGGCTGCGGATACCGGCATCGGTCAAAAAATCCGAGCTCATAATGTGCATGATAATCGCGCCTACATATTTTTGACGATCCGTCTCTTCCATATCTAAAAAGAAACGACTATTAAGCATTTCGGCAGGATTCGCGGTGCTAACCTTAAGCACACGGCGTCTACTACGGGCCGAGTGGTCAAATCCCAGGGCAAAATACTGCTCTTTTTCCATCCAGAGCAGCTTTACGGTGTTTTTTTGCAGACGAGCGGCTACTGGCTTTAACTTTGACCAAGATGGCAAAAGCTCCGCCGTTAATACCAGTGCGTCGTAAGCCAGGGCCTGGACTTCTATAGAAGCAATGGGCTTTTCGTGGTTGGCATGACGGCCGTTGGCGTGCATGTAAAACTCGTCAGAATCTTTCCAGGCCTGGTTTTTAATCCCGTGAGGATTTATGCGGACGTATTCTAATAATCCGCACTTTGACTCACTAAGCTTATCAAGCATCCATTGAACGGCTCTGTCGAGGACTTCTAAAACCGATACTAGCTCACCGCTTCTGAGCTTGACACGCTCAAGCAAAATGCCGGGCCCGTATTTTTGGACGTATCTTATTAACAATCTAATGAATAGCGGCGTGGAGTCGATCGAGCCGTAGTAAGCCATAACAGTACTCGAGCCGCCCCATTCCTGGCTTAGGCGGTCAAAAATCTGCAACGATACTTGGTCAATGGGTTTACCGTCAATAGTGGTGGTTCGGTATTCGTGGATGATTTTGCCAGGCTCTTCTTCGTTGGCGCTGTGGCGGTTTTCGCCCTGCAGGCTGGCAATCGTCAGTATTATGTTCTTGACCAACTTTGGCTTGGTATATAACAAGTCTTCGGCCACCTCCAAAGAGTCACGGCCGAAGACGGCATCTTTGAATAAAGTATCCGAACTAGCGTAAACGCCCAGGCCGCTTTTAGATGTAACCGAACGAAGCGCTTGCTCTGGAAGCAAACGTTTAGGAGAAGCCTCGCTGACTTTTTTCTTAATCACACCACCTATCCTTGGCATTATTTTATCATCCAAGCTATAGGAGAAGCGAGCAGTGATTTATTTCGCAGAGGTCAGGCTTTTGAAAACTTAAGCCGATTTGCCGGATTTGGCAATGATGTCTTGAGTGACGTTGCCAGGAACATCGGCATAGTGGTCGAGCTCCATGCTGGAGCTAGCCCGGCCCTGGGTCATAGATCGAAGGTTGGTGGTGTAGCCAAACATTTCGCCAAGCGGCACAAAAGCAGTGATTTGCTTAATGCCGTTTTGGAGATCATCCATAGATTCAACTCGGCCGCGCTTAGCGTTTAGATCGCCAATTACGTCGCCCATGAATTCTTCTGGAGTCACGACTACGACTTTCATGATTGGCTCCATCAGCACTGGAGCGGCTTTTTTAACGCCTTCCTGCAAGGCCATCGAGCCAGCGATCTTGAAGGCCATTTCGGAAGAGTCAACTTCGTGATAGCTGCCGTCGTAAAGCTCGGCTTTAATGTCTACAACCGGGTAGCCGGCGATAACACCGTTGCTCATAGCTTCTTCTATACCAGCGCGAACGGCTGGAACGTATTCGCTAGGCACAACGCCACCCTTGATAGAATCGATAAATTCAAAGCCCTTGCCGGCTTCGTTTTGAGAAAGGCGAATCCAAACGTGGCCGTACTGACCGCGGCCACCAGACTGGCGGACGAACTTACCCTCTTGCTCAACGTTGTCTTTACGAATGGTTTCACGGTAAGCGACCTGCGGCTGGCCAATGTTGGCCTCCACGGTGAATTCGCGCTTCATGCGGTCGACGATGATTTCTAGGTGAAGCTCACCCATGCCAGAGATGATGGTCTGACCGGTTTCGTGATCAACGCGGACACGGAAGGTTGGGTCTTCTTCGGCCAGGCGCTGCAAAGCTAGGCTCATTTTTTCTTGGTCAGCTTTGGTCTTGGGCTCGATAGCGATAGAAACCGGTGGTTCTGGGAAGGTGATGCTTTCTAAGATAATCGGGCTATTTTGGTCACAAAGCGTGTTGCCGGTAGTAGTGCCTTTAAGGCCTACAATGGCGGCAATGTCGCCGGCCTCAACCTCAGTAACATCTTCACGCTTGTCGGCGTGCATACGCACGATACGTCCGACGCGCTCTTTCTCGCCAGTCGAGCTATTCAAGATGTAGCTGCCGGCCTGAACCTTACCGGAATAAACGCGGAAGAAGGCCAGCTTACCAACAAAAGGGTCGGTAGCGATCTTGAAGGCCAGTGCGGCGAAGGGTTCGGCTGAATCTGGTTTGCGCTCAATTTCGTCGCCAGTCTTAGGGTTAGTGCCCCAAACAGAGCCGATATCCAAAGGATTGGGCAAGAAATCAGTAATGGCATCAAGCAGTTTTTCTACGATTACGCCACGGCCGTCGCCGCCGGTTACAGCAAAGAAATTACCAGTTAACACGGCTTTTCGGATAGCCAGGCGAATATCGTCTTCTGATAGACCATCTTCGCCGACTTCAAAGTACTTTTCGAGCAGGGCTTCGTCTTCGGCAACAGCGTTTTCGATCAAAAGTGAACGGTATTTCTTGGCTTGGTCAAGCATGTCGGCCGGCACTTCACCTTCGATCAGCTCGTGATCGGTAAATTCTTTATAGGTGTAGGCCTTCATTGTAATCAGATCGACTACGCCGTTGACCGACTGCTCAAAACCAATTGGCAGGTGAATAGGAAAAGCGCGCTTGTTTAAGCGATTGTGGATTGATTCCAAAGACTTATAGAAATCACCGCCAGTTTGGTTGATCTTGTTAATAAAACAGATGCGTGGCACGTGATATTTGTCGGCTTGGCGCCAAACGGTTTCACTTTGGCTCTCTACACCCATTTTGCCGTCAAACACGGTCACAGCACCGTCTAGAACGCGTAAGCTGCGTTCTACTTCAACGGTGAAGTCGATGTGGCCTGGGGTGTCGATAATGTTAATAGCGTGGCCTTTCCAGGTGCAGCTAACAGCGGCGGCAGTAATAGTAATGCCGCGCTCTTTTTCTTGAGCCATCCAGTCGGTAGTGGTCTCACCCTCGTGCACAGCGCCAATCTTATGCTTCAAACCGGTACGGTAAAGAATGCCTTCGGTGGTGGTGGTTTTACCAGCGTCGATGTGAGCGATAATTCCGATATTTCTGAGTTTTTCTAAATCTAATTTCCCTGCCATTATTTATTCCTTTAATGTTCAATCTTTAACTCGTGACCTAGTTCAGCATCCATGAACCCATTTTCCGCGATGAAAGTATCTACGACGGGTTCCAGATCGTCTTCTTTATGCACAAAAAGCAAGAACGACGGATCATACTGCTCATTGGGTGGAGACTCGTAATCCTCCATTGCTGTTATCTCAAAAACAGTGAATTCACCGGAGCTATGTGCTTGATCTACTAACTCTCGCGCCTCATCAGAGCCAGCGCGGGCAAACCGTGACTCTGGAAATTTTTTTAGTGGAGGCATTAGTTAACCTCTGGCGAAATGAGCGAAGGCACGGTTGGCCTCGGCCATGCGGTGAGTATCTTCCTTCTTCTTGACTGCAGCGCCACCGTTGTTATAGGCGTCAACCAGTTCAAGAGCAATGCGGTCTTCCATGCTCATGCCTGAGCGGGCACGAGCAGCTTGCACGAACCACATGATTGCTAGGTGTTGCTGACGCTGACCCTTAACTTCAAATGGGATTTGGTAGTTAGCGCCACCAACACGGCGCGAGCGAGTCTCAAGATGCGGGCGAATATTAGAGAATGCCTGCTCGAAAACCTCCAAAGGATTTTGGACCTTTAGGCGGTCAGCGGCTTTTTGCATGCCACCGTAAACTAGGCGCTCAGCAACCTGTTTTTTGCCGTCCAGCATAACGCGGTTGATGAGTTTAGCAACGAGCGTGCTGTTGTATAGACGATCAGGAGCGGCTTCGCGGACCAGGGCTTTGGTAGTCTTCCTAGGCATGATAGCTCTCCAATTTAAGGTTCGCTAGTTTGAGCACAGCGCAAGGAAGCACCGAAGCACGCAAGCGAGCTGTACCAGAAACGTACTGCGAGTGCGTACTGGAGGTGCTGACGCAGCGTTGTGCCAAAATTGCGGACCGCACTATTTGCTCTCTTTCTTGGCGCCATACTTAGAGCGGCCTTGTTTGCGGTTAGCTACGCCCTGAAGGTCGAGCGAACCACGGACAATATGGTAACGCACACCAGGAAGGTCCTTTACGCGGCCACCACGAACTAGAACAACAGCATGCTCCTGCAAGTTGTGGCCTTCGCCGCCAATATAGGCCCAGACTTCGTGGCCGTTGGTCAGGCGCACGCGAGCAACCTTACGAAGCGCGGAGTTAGGTTTTTTTGGAGTTTTGGTCGTCACGCGGATACAAACGCCGCGCTTGAATGGACCAGCTTTCTCATAGCTTTTGGTCTTTAGGTTATTGGTCACGCGAAGCAGGGCTGGCGACTTAGATTTGTCGCTGGCACTTTTGCGTGGTTTTCTTACAAGTTGGTTAACTGTAGGCATCAGTACTCGATTCTAGCAAATTTACTCCTTAGAAGCAACAGTTTGCTCCTGTGGCGCGTAAACCGCCTCCTCCTCTTCGTCTTCTACGTCCTTTATAGCACCGGTTCCAACCGGGATCTTACGACCTAAGATAACGTTTTCTTTTAGACCATACAGGTGATCAACGCGGCCAGATGTGGCGGCGGCAATCAGTACGCGGGTAGTATCCTGGAAGCTTGCGGCGCTTAGGAACGAATCCGTAGACAAGCTAGCTTTGGTAATACCAAGCAACAACTGGATGTACTTAGCGGTGTTCTTACCTTCGGCGGATAGTTGTCCGTTGACTTCTTCTACTGCTAACTTGCTGACTACGTCGCCGGTGATGAACTCGCTGTCGCCGGAATCTTCTATTTGAACACGGCTAAACATCTGGCGGACGATTACCTCTAGGTGCTTGTCAGAGATATTCTGACCCTGACTGGCAAAGATGTAGAGGATTTCGTTCATGATGTAGCGCTGAGTAGCTTCTACGCCCTGCAAACGCATTAGTTCGTGTAGGTTAATAGAACCGTTGGTCAAACGCTGACCGGCTACGACTTCGTCGCCGTCTTTGACCTGCAACTGCTTAAAGCCAGGAATTTCGTAACGCACAACGCTTTTGGCTGTCGGAGTGATGGTGATAGCGGTTTCGCCAACCTTCACCTTACCGGCCATGGCGGCAGTAATGGGCTCTGAGTTGTCTTCTTGAGCGGCTACAACGTCGCCGATAGCAACTTCGTCGCCGTCACTTACCTTAGCAACGCGGCCGTTAAGCGGCAGTTTGAGGGCTTTTTGCTCTTTGGCAGTAACTTGAACGATATATTGGTCACCCTCTTCCCAAGCGCTGACAGAGCCAGCAATGTCGGTCAGATATGCCTGACCCTTAGGAGTGCGGACTTCCAAAATTTCTTCAACGCGGGTCAAACCCTGAGTCACATCGTCTCCGGCAGTTACAGCACCGGCACGGTGCTTAGAGTCCAAAGACAACTGCGTACCTGGTTCGCCAATAGACTGAGCGGCAATAACACCGATCGGGTAGTTAGGTGCGACCAACTGGCCAGTAGCCAGATCGATACCATAACTCTTTTGGCCAACGCCGCGAGCACTGGTGCAAGAAAGAACGCTCATGATCCGAACAGTGTCGATAGATTCATCTTCTTCGATGCCCTTAGCAATCTCGGCAGTAATTAGTCCGCCCTTCTTAACGTGGCCTTTGATGGTCTCGGCAGCAAAGCGGCCCTCTAAACGAAATCCGAAGTTTACGCCGATGAAAGCAGCGTCTTCACGATGCATAGGCAGGCCCGGGTCTGGCGCATCGAAGTCAGCTGTAAAGACATCTTGAGCAACGTCAACCAAACGGCGAGTTAAGTATCCTGAGTCAGCTGTACGCAAGGCGATATCGATCAAAGATTTACGGGTACCACGAGTGGCTGTAAAGTACTCTAGCGGTGTTAGGCCGTATTTATAGTTAGAGCGAACCGGAAGCTCAATGGCGCGACCGGTAGCGTCGGCAAACATACCGAGCATACCAACGGACATTTTCATCTGAGAGATGTTGCCGCGGGCGCCAGAAGCAACGGCGATAGACATGGTGTTGTCTTCGCCAGAGAACTGTTCGGCTAAAACTTTCTGTACGTTTTCGTCAACTTCGGTCCAGGTATCGACAGTCAAGCGGTAGCGCTCATCGTCGGTAATGAAACCGGCCGTGTACTGATCAGAAATCTCGGCGGCACGCTTTTCGCCTTCGTTAACGATACGCTCCAAATCTTTAAGGTCGGAGAAGTCGTCCATGCCCATAGATAGACCAGAGAACGTAGCGTATTTAAAGCCAAGGTCCTTAAGGTCGTCGGCAATCTCGGCAGTCTTTTCCTGGCCGTATAGTTGGTAGGTTAAAGCCAGAACTTTGTCGAGTTTTTTGCTCGTCATGGCTTCGTTTTGGAACGGAAAATCCTCTGGGAAAATCTCGTTGAACAGCAAGCGGCCTAGTGTGGTGTTTCGAACTTCACCCCTAAAAGGCACGCTAACGCGGGTTTGCAGGCTGGCTTTGCCAAGGTCAAGAGACATCAAAGCCTCGTCTAGATTAGCGAACGGCTTAAAGTCGTTATTTTCGGAGCCGGGACGCTCGTAAGTTAAGTAGTAACAACCCAAGACCATATCTTGTTCGACGTCCAAAATCGGAGTGCCGTCGGCCGGCTTAAGCAGGTTCTTGTTGGCAGCCATGATGTCACGAGCTTCGGCCTGAGCGGCGTCGGATAGCGGAAGGTGCACAGCCATTTGGTCACCGTCGAAGTCGGCGTTAAAGCCGCGACAAACGAGCGGGTGCAGCTGGATAGCTTTGCCTTCGATCAAAACGGGCTGGAATGCCTGGATAGATAAGCGGTGAAGGCTTGGAGCGCGGTTCAATAGAACGTATTTGCCCTTAATGACTTCGTCTAAGGCGTCCCAAACGGCAGATTCGTTCATTTCGATCATGCGGGTAGCGCTGCGGATGTTGTGGGCCAGTTCTTGCTCGATCAAGCGACCAATGACGAATGGCTTGAAGAGCTCAAGAGCCATAGTTTTTGGCAAACCACACTGGTACATCTTGAGTTCTGGACCGGCAACGATAACTGAGCGGCCAGAGTAGTCAACGCGCTTACCAAGCAGGTTCTGGCGGAAGCGGCCCTGCTTGCCTTTGAGCATATCGGATAAGGACTTCAGGCGGCGGCGTTGGCCAGTGGCGGCCACGGCACGGCCGGAGCGAGCGCTGTTGTTGTCGATCAGCGCGTCGACAGCCTCTTGAAGCATGCGCTGCTCGTTGCGGCGAATAACTTCCGGAGCATTTAATTCCATTAGCTTCTTAAGACGGTTGTTGCGGTTGATGACACGGCGATAAAGATCGTTTAGGTCGCTGGTGGCAAAACGGCCGCCGGTCAGCTGTACCATTGGGCGAAGATCCGGAGGAATAACCGGAAGAACGCTGACACACATACTGGATGGCTTGATGCCGGCACGCTGCATGCTTTCGAGCAGGCGCAGGCGCTTCATGATCTTCTTCTTACGCTGGCCTTTAGCCTCTTCGGCTTCGACAGTTAACTCACCAATCAGCTGATCAAGATCAACTTCGTCGAGGAGTTCTTTAAGAGCAGCGCCACCCATACCAACCTCGATCAAGGCCTGAAGTTCGTCTGGCAAGTTGCGGTAATCGCCCTCAGAGAGCAAGCGAAGCTTTTCTAGCGAGTCGACTTGAGTGCGGAAAGTTTCGGAGTCCTTAGCCAAGTCTTCTAGCTCTTTAGTGCGAGCTTCGGCCAGAGCACGAACATCGGCGCCCTCAGCTTCGGCTTCTTTTTCGTAGCGAGCGTTGATGGCTTGTTCGGCAGCGCTAAACTCTGCCTCGCGGTCGGCGCGGATCTGGTCGCGTTTTTCGGTATCTACGCTCTTAATGATGTAGCTGGCAAAATAAGCGACACGCTCCAGGTTCTTGACGGTCATGCCAAGCAGCAAACCAATGGCGCTTGGCGTACCGCGCAGAAACCAGATGTGGGCAACCGGCGTAGCCAGCTGAATGTGGCCCATGCGTTCGCGGCGGACGATACTGCGAGTAACTAGCTCGCCGTTTTTGTCGACGGCGGCTTCGCGGGAACGAACACCTTTATATTTAGCGTCGTGCGGGTTAATGTCTTTAACTGGGCCGAAAATCCGTTCACAAAACAGGCCATCGCGCTCCGGTTTTTGGGTGCGATAGTTAATAGTTTCCGGTTTGGTGACTTCGCCGTAACTCCATTCCAGAATGTCTTCTGGACTGGCAATAGCTAGGCGCACGGCGTCAAAGTCGGCAATGTTGGTTCCTTGTGAATATTGGCGCATTTTAAGCCTCCTCCCCTTCTATGGCATTTGTAATTTCTAATTCCTCCGAGCCTACGGTTGGAATACTTTCGGCTTCATCGTCCATGAGCATGATTTCGTGCTCAACAGCTTCTTCTGTGACTTCGGCGTCGTGAACAGTAGTCGGCTCAGACTCCGTAGATGGAGCGTTTTTGGACTCATCTTTGATGTGTTCGGCCAAAACTTCTTCGGCGTCGACAACTTTGCCCTCGGTCAGAAGGTCTACCTTAAGGCCAAGGCCTTGCAATTCCTTGACAAGCACGTTGAAGCTTTCTGGAACCTTTGGACCCTGGATTTCGGTGCCCTTAATGATGGATTCGTAAGCCTTAGCGCGGCCGTAAACGTCGTCGGACTTAATAGTCAGCATTTCTTGAAGAGTATTGGCGGCGCCGTAAGCTTCGAGTGCCCAGACTTCCATTTCGCCGAAGCGCTGGCCACCGTTTTGCGCCTTACCACCGAGTGGCTGCTGAGTAACCATGGTGTATGGACCAGTCGAGCGGGCGTGAATCTTATCGGAAACCATATGGTTTAGCTTAATTATGTACATGCTTCCGACAGTCGTGCGCTCGGCGAATGGTTCGCCGGTGCGGCCGTCGTAAAGTTGCTGTTTTCCGTCTTGCGGCAAGCCAGCTTCTTTTAATAGATCCTGAATTTTTTCTATAGGAACACCGTTAAATGGCGGTGTAGCAACCTTAAAGCCTAAGGCGCGGGCGGCCATGCCAAGGTGCGTCTCGAACAGCTGGCCGATGTTCATGCGGCTTGGAACGCCCAGTGGGTTCAAAACGATATCGATTGGAGTGCCGTCTTCGGTAAATGGCATGTCTTCGACCGGCAAAATGCGGGCAATGACGCCCTTGTTGCCGTGGCGGCCACCAAGCTTGTCGCCAACACTAATCTTGCGCATTTGGGCAACAAACACCTGAATTTGCATAATCACACCGGCTTTTAGCTCGTGACCGTTGGCGCGGCTAAATACCTTGACGCCAACGACTTTGCCGTGACGGCCGGTGCTCATGCGCTGAGAGGTATCGCGGACTTCTTTGGCTTTTTCGCCGAAGATGGCACGCAGTAAGCGCTCTTCGCTAGAAAGTTCTTGCTCGCCTTTTGGCGTAATTTTACCAACCAAGATGTCGCCGGGGTGAACTTCGGCACCAATGCGCACAATTCCGTCTTCGTCTAGGTGGCGCAGTGATTCTTCGGATACATTTGGAATATCGCGTGTAACAATTTCTGGGCCAAGCTTGGTCTCGCGAACTTCGGTCATGTAGTCAACAATGTGAACTGACGTTAACGTATCGTCCTGGACTAAGCGGCGGCTTAAAATGATAGCGTCTTCGAAGTTGTAGCCGCCCCATGGCATGAAAGCAGTCAAAAGGTCTTTACCAAGAGCTAATTCGCCGCCTTCGATACTCATGCCTTCAACCAGCGGTTGGCCGGCTTTAACCTTATCACCGCTGTTGACTACGACAGTTTGATTGATAGAGCTGCCTTCGTTAGAGCGGGCAAAGTGAACAGGTTCATACTTAGCGCTGCGACCGCTCTTATACTTAACGACGACTTCGTCGGCAGTAGCTTTTGATACTTCGCCGTCTTCTTCGGCAACGATCAGCTGGCCAGTGTTGTGGGCAACAATCGACTCCATACCAGTACCAACAATTGGCGATTGCGGCTTGATCAGCGGTACGGCTTGACGCTGTTGGTTAGAGCCCATCAGCGAACGAAGCACGTAGTTCTTTTCGATAAACGGAATCAAACCGGCGCTTGAGCCGATAGTTTGAGCAAGGCTGGAGTCCATGTGGGTAACTTCGTCGGCTTCGACTTCACCTGGCTCCAAGCGGTTACGGACGCTGACGCGGGCTTCTGTGAAGTAGCCTTTGTCGTCTATTTCTACACCAGCACCAGCGATGACAGCCTGTTCTTCTTCGGCGGCATCAAGATAAACCACTTTGTCGGTAACTTTAGCTTTAACCGGCCAAGTAGCGACCGATTTAACTGTAGCCAGTTTTTTAGCGGCGGCGTCGGTAATTACGGCGCCAGCTTTAACAATAACTTTGCCTTTTTCGTCAACCAGATCAGCGCGGGCGATATGACCGGCAGCTTCCTTAGGGGTTACTGCGTTGATTACCTTACGGTAAGGTGTCTCAACAAAGCCGTATTCGTTAATGCGGGCAAAACCGGCCAGGTTAAGTACCAAACCAATGTTGGCACCTTCCGGGGTTTCTACCGGACAAATGCGGCCATAGTGGGTAGCGTGAGCGTCACGAACTTCGAAACCGGCGCGCTCGCGGCTAAGACCGCCAGGACCCATTGAGGAAAGACGGCGCTTGTGAGCCAGTTCGGAAAGTGGGTTGATTTGATCCATGAACTGCGAAAGCTGGGAGGAGGCGAAGAATTCGCGCACAGCCGCCACAACCGGGCGGGCGTTGATCAATTGAGCCGGAGTTACGGTCTCGATTTCGCTCATACTCATGCGGTCTTTGGCGTTGCGCTCCATGCGCAGCAGTCCAATGCGGAATTGGCGTTGAACCAGCTCGCCGACTAATTTGACGCGGCGATTGGCCAGTGAGTCGATTTCGTCAGCCGGCTCTTGAGTATTGTTCAAGCGAATAAGCTCAGCAACGATGGCAATGAGATCCTCAATGCGCATAACCCGATTGTCGGTAGTATTTGGAACGTCCAGATCCAGGCGCTTGTTGATCTTGTAGCGGCCAACGCGACCAAAGTCAAAGCGCTTGAAGTTGTAGAACATGTTTTCTAGCAAGCTACGGGCATTATCGACAGTAGCTAGATCGCCTGGGCGCAAGCGGCGGTAAACCTCAATCAAAGCTTCGCTTTGAGAGCGGGCTGGGTCTTTATCTAATGTAGCCTGAATATGATTAACCGAGCCTTGGTCAACGTGGGCAAAGGCTTCTTTAATCTGAGTTTCGTCCATGCCAAGAGCCTTAAGCAAGGTAGTAACGGCAATTTTGCGCTTACGGTCGATCTTTACATAAAGAGCGCCGTTAGCGGCCGTTTCAAATTCTAGCCAAGCACCGCGAACTGGAATGACTTTGGCGCCGTACAGACTGGTACCACCATGCGGTTCGGCAGTAAAGAAGACACCGCTTGAGCGGATCAGCTGAGATACTACTACGCGCTCAGCTCCGTTAATTACAAAAGTACCGCGGGATGTCATCCACGGATAGTCACCAAGATAAATCTCTTGTTCTTTTACTTCGCCAGTAACTTTATTGGTCAGTTCGACGTTAGCCTTCAAAGGCGCCTCAAAACTGACGTTATTCTCACGGGCCTCAGTCTCGGTAATCTTTGGATCCTCAAAGTGATAATCCTTGAACTTAATGCTGAGTTTTCCGCCGGTGTAATCGTCAATCGGGCTGATTTCGGCTAGCAACTCACCAAGGCCCTCTTCTACGAACCACTGGAACGATTTGTTCTGGTGGTCGACCAGGTTTGGTGGGTTGATAATGTCGTCTGATTTTGTAAAGTACGTGCGTTTTGCAGTTGTTGCCACTAATTTTGCCATGCGCGAGCAATACTCCCTATATAGATTTAGTTGATAGTTACTTCTTGTTTATTTCTTTCGCTTTTTTGCCTGTTAGCGAAGCCCACTACCTGGAGACATGCGGGAGGATTTATAAAATTTATAAACGTTAGCAAGCACCAAAGTACACTACTTCTTGAGATTAATATTAAAGGGTTTTCCACAAGGCTACAAGCAGTAGCGTTTAAAAATCTGTTGTAGAATAGTCAACTAGGCTGCTTTGGGAATGGAGTCGGCCAGCTTGCGGGTATCAATGATTTCGTCAACTAAGCCGTACTTTTTGGCGTCTTCGGCGGTCATCCAGAAGTCGCGCTCCATGTCTTCGTGAACCTTTTTAGGGTTCCGACCGGTGTTACGAGCCATGATTTCTTCCATCATTTTCTTGACGCGCAAAGCTTCACGCAGATCAATTTCTTGGTCGGTAACCTTACCGCGAGTCCCGCTGGACGGCTGGTGAATCATTACAGTTGCGTGCGGTAATAAGAATCGTTTGCCTTTGGTGCCAGAGCTTAGCAAAAACGCCGCCGCGCTGGCCTGAACACCAATACCGACTGTTTGAATATCACTCTTCACATACTGCATGGTGTCGTAAATAGCCATCGCGTCGTACACACTCCCGCCTGGGCTATTTATATAAAGAATAATGTCCTTATCGGGATCTTGGTTTTCAAGAAATAGCATTTGAGCAACCACGAGATTGGCTGTGTGTTCGTTGACGTCGTCGCCCAAGAAGATGATCCGGTCACGAAGCAAGCGACTGTAAATATCATAAGCGCGCTCCACGCGGCCTTCTTGCTCGATAACAGTCGGGACTAAAATTTGGTTGGACGGGTTACTCATTTTACCTCCCTGAATTTACAAACAAATTCATAAAAAAGTTTATTATCAGTCTTCGATTGCGCTGCCTTTTTCCTTGCTTAATCTCTTCTCTGGTTTGCTCGGACGGTCCGTAATCGTCTGTCTTTTTAGTTGGGCGAGGATATTTAGGCAAAGCCATGCTTATATGATACTAAAATTAGCACTCACGGGTCAAGAGTGCTAATCTATTTTATTAAATATGATGGCTACGACGTGGCGTAGTCGACGAGTTTCAGGATAGTTTTTTCGGTTAGCAGACGATTGGCGATATCCTGGCGGCTCTCCGGCTTATCCAGCTCGGCTTGCATGGTTGGATCCTGGTACTGAGACTTTAAGATCTGAATGCGGTCCGCCAACTCTTCGGCCGTGACGTCAATCTTTTCGGCTTCGGAAATTTCGCTCAAAACCAGTCCAGCCTTGACTCTTTCTGCAGCGTCGGGCTTGAGACGATCACGGTGCTCTTCTTCAGTCACGCCTTCAGCTTTGAGGTGTTCTTGCCAGGTTTGGCCACGGTAGGCTAAGTTTCGACGCTCTTCGTCTTCCATGCGCTGCAACTCTGTTTCAACCAGGCTTTCTGGAACTTCAACTTTGGCTTTGGCGGCGATCTTTTTAATAAGTTCATTCTGGTAATCTTGTTCGACCTGCCATTCGCGCTCGCTGGTCAGCTGCTTTTTAACATCCGCCTTAAGCTCGGCCAGAGTCTTGAATGGTCCGGCTTTGGCGGCGAATTCATCATCGATTTTAGGCTCGACCAGGTCGCTGATTTTCTTGGCCGTGACAGAAAAAGTAACTTTTTTACTTTGTAGTTCTTTGGCGCCATAATCGGCCGGAAATGTCACCTGGAATTCTTTGGAGTCGCCAGTTTTAATACCGATTAGATTGTCTTCAAAACCGGGAATAAAGGTTTTGCTGCCCAAAACCAGCGGATAGTCTTTGCCGTCGGCACCGGCAACCGGTTCGCCACTCTCGTCTTTGCCGGCAAAATCAATCGTAACCTCATCGCCATCTTTTGCCGGACGGGCAACTTCGGTGCGCTCGGCCATGCGACCTTGCAGCGATTTGATAACTTCGTCAACGTCTTTAGCAGTTACGCTGGCCTTATTCTTAGCCAACTTGATGGTTTTATAATTTGGCAGGGTTACTTTGCCGATCACTTCTTGGGTGGTCTCAAACTCTAAATCGGTATAAGGCACGAATTTTTTGAGCTGAATCTCGGGCTGGCCAACCGGGCGGAACTTTTGATCTTCGACCGCACGGCGATAAAGCTCGTTGATGGCGTGCTCCATGAATTCATCGAGGAACAGCTGCTGGTTAATGTTTTTTTCTATAAGATGAGTTGGGGCCTTGCCGGCACGAAAACCCGGCACCTTAACGTTTGAAAAATGACTACTTAAAACGTGCTTTTTAATAGGCTCGAGCTCGTCAGCGCTAGCTTTGATGTTCAGGTTTATTTTGGTTGGTGATATATCTGTACGGGTTATTTGCATACGATGTGCGATTATAGCCTGAATAATAGAAAAATGCTATAAACAATCAGAAATGCATAAAGAATTTTACGATCCTAACCACGTATCCCCCGGCTCTAGGGAATTAATGGTCTGGCCCAATCACCATAGAGTCGCAGCCCTCGCACTCGGTATGTCCTGGGACAAGGCTAGGCCTATAATACATCGTCTAGCGGACGGCTTACGCGCCACCGGATTTGACGATGAACAGCCAACTCATCCTAAGAGAATTTTCTGGCAAGGTGAAGCCGGCGGAATGCACCCGGACGACATCCCTAAATTAAAGAGCCGCTACGAAGAATCACTATCAGCGAACGCCTAACGTTTCGGCAACTTGGTCTAGTGGCAATTGCTGCTCTCTTCCCTTTTCTAGGTCGCGTAGCTTAAATTGGCCGCTGGAGAGTTCCGCCTCGCCGATAAATAGCGCATATCGCGTGCCGGATTTAATAGCGTGCTTGAGCTGCATATCGAGTTTGCGTCCGCTAGAATCTACGGCAATATTCACGCCTTTGCTGCGAAGTTCACTCAAGACCTTTTGAGCTGAGTTATAAACATCACCAATCAAAATCGCGATAGCGTCAGTTTCTGGTGATAATTTTGGCAATAAGTCGTGGCTCTCTAAGAAATTACGCAGAGTTACATCGCCCATGCCAAAACCAACAGTCGGAACCGGTTCGACGCCGAATAATGCAACCAGGCCGTCGTAACGGCCGCCGCCAAACATCGAGCGGTTGTTTTCTGGGTTGGTATCAAAGACTTCGAACACGATATCGGTGTAGTAATCAAAGCCGCGCGCCAGCGATGGCACAAACCTTACATTAGTAATTCCGATGGAATTTAAGAGCTCTTCTAGGTGCTTGGTCTCTTCCGAACCACCATCTTTAGTCAAAAAATCGAATAACTCGCCTGGGTTCTCAACCTTATCGGCCAAGCTTGCTTTAAATTCGTCCTGGCTCAACTTTTCGAAGTGATCGATCAACCTAGTTATATCCGCAACGTCTGTTTTTGGACCGGCCGCTTCGATTCTTTTTTGCAATAACTTGCGAGAATTAATGCGGATTTCGTACATATCTCGGCTGGCGCCAAAGCCTTGTAATACAGCGTCAGCAACCTGAATAATTTCGGCGTCGCCCTCCAAACCTTCCACCCCAAAAATGTCGACGTTTAACTGCCAGTGCTCGCGCAAGCGACCGCGCTGCGGCTGTTCGTACCGCCATAAGTTAGGAATACTGTACCAGCGCAGTGGATAAGCTAATTCTTGGCGCCTAGCGGCTACCATGCGGCTAACAGACGGTGTCATCTCTGGTCGAATAGCTACTTTTCGACCACCTTTATCTTCAAAATAATAAAGCTGCTCGTTAACGATTTCTTCACCAGTCTTGGCGGCATAAATATCAAAGCTTTCTAAAATGGGCGCGTCGTACTCCTGATAGCCGAAACTTTCGACCACCGAGCGAATCTTGCCAAACATGTATTTTTGAATGCGTTTGTCTTCGGGGTAAAAATCGCGCGTCCCTTTATAGGGTTGGGTATTTAAACTCATAATCTGCCTTAATTATACAGTCCGTAAACTTAACCGCTAGTAGTATAATGGTTGTTGAAATGGCCAAACATAGAGCTCGCCGATCATCGCCCTTATATCTGCCTAGCGCATTTGAGTTATTTACGCCAAGCAAAGATTTGTTTATAAAGTACTTCAACGTTTTTGGCATACTTTATATTTTGCCCTTACTATTTTGGCTACACAGCTGGGTTGATACGCCCGCTCATGGCCACCATTACTGGACCAGGACCTCCGACGCCAACTACGGCTGGACGCTGCCAGGCGGCTACAACGCAGCCTTTATAGGTTTTTCGATTTTGTGGTTTTTGATCGCCATAATCGGCGGAACTATTGTGCAGATTATGACCCAGCGCGCCCAGCTCGACGCCGCCGAAGACAAAGAGCCAACACTAGATCGCGCCTGGCAAACCGTCAAAGAAATGTGGCCGAACATGGTCAAACTATTCATAGCGATGATTATCATTATTGGCATTGGGTTTGTTTTATTAATAATTCCTGGCCTGTTTATGATTAAGCGCTACATGTTCGCACCTTACGTAATGCTAGATAAAAAGTGTGGCGTCAAAGAAGCGCTAGAGGGCAGCCACGAGCTCAGCAACAAGAATACAGGCGCTGTTTGGGGCGTTATTGGCGTAATGTTCTTGCTAAGCATAGTTGGGATTGTGCCGATCATAGGCAGTCTGGCCAGCTTTATCCTAGGCGCGCTTTATTCCATAGCCCCGGCTATCCGTTACCAGCAGCTCAAAAAATTGCCCTAAGCTAAGCCAGCTCTTCGGCCAATTTCAGGTTGTCGCGGTAAAGCTTATAGGCGTAGTTTAGCCGGCCAAAATGTTTTAGCCGGTGGTTGCGCACCAGTTTTTTGGCTTGCGGGTGCGTGGCCAACATGAGCTGGGCGACTTCGCTCTGTTGCGGTTTTAGCAGCCCCTGGCCCGGCTCCAGCTGCACAAAATAGTTATAAGAAAAACCCCGGCTATAGCGATTGTATTTCGGACGATAGTGGGAGCCTTTTGTGATATTCAAAAGTTTGAGCTGATCGGGCCGGATTTCTACGTTGATTTCTTCTTTTATTTCGCGGATCGCCGCTTGCTCCGGCGTTTCGCCAGGATCTAAGGAGCCGCCGACGGTTATATCAAGCAATCCGGGAGCAAAAATAATCTTATTAGAGCGCTTTTCTACTACGTAGCGGCCATCGGGCAAGCGAATCATGGCGTGCACCGAACGATGCCACAGGCCTTTTTTGTTGGCTGTATCAAGCGACTGGGCGTAGCCAACATCTTGGTTATCGGAATTAATAACATCTACCCAACTAGATTTGGTTATTTGACTAGCCAACCGGTCTACATCGCGCTTAATTTTCTGGAAAGTCTCTTCGGCCAACTTAACGGTCTTATCAAGGTCAGACTCGCTGACCTTTCGCTCCAGGCAAATCTGCCAAAGATCGTCGATATTCCAACAATGAACTTTGAACATATTGATTTGGTATTCTTTTTTAGCCTGCTCGAGCACGTCCGGATGCATAAAAATTATCATGTCTTGCTCATCGAGCAGCTTAGAAGAAGTTTGCACTTGGGTAGCGCTCAAAAAACGCAAAAGCATGTGGTTTTTAGCCAATAAATCGGCGTAATATGGCTTTCGCTGCTCAAATAAATGCGCAGCAACCCCGCTAGAGCTAAACTCAAAGCCTTTTAGGTTTAGGGACTTCGCGTAAGCCTCGGCCAATCGACTGCGGTAGGCATTCCCCAGGCACACGAAATGTATTTTTATCTTTCTCATAGCTCTTAACCATAAGTATAATACAAACCAAAAATCGACTAAAACCAAAACGGCCTCTGTTACAGAGGCCGTTTAAAGTAGTATCTATATGATTTTAAAGTGATGGTGGGGATGAAAGGACTTGAACCTTCACGCCTCGCGGCACGTGCTCCTAAGGCACGCGTGTATACCAATTTCACCACATCCCCGCGTCGTGCAGAACAGAGGCTATTTTACCTCCTTAGTCAAGAATCATCAATCTATTCGGGGAATCCCCAGTCATCCGGGTCTTTTAGATCTTCTTTTCTGATAACTCTAATAACAGGCTTATGGGGATCATAAGGCGCGTCCGGTATATTTAACGGGTCGTGCTCGGGTGGTTCTTGGTGCCTAACGAGCTTTAGCAACGAGCCGGCAAGTTTGCGCAGCCAGGATTCGTTTTGCCAGTTAAATTCAGGAAATCTACCGCCTTCCACACTATTAACTTAAAAAATAAGGTTAGGCGCGTCTGTAAAAAATAAGTTGCGAATCGCCATAATTTTTATTTGCCGCTATTTCTAGGCCCAGGTCCGGTGGTTCGATTTTACCGGCGAAGGATAATACCGCCAATCCGCCGGGCTTTACGTGGCGATCTGCCAGTTTTTCTAAAAGATTAACTTGCAAATTATCGTAAGGCGGATCGAGCAAAACTATATCGAATTGTTTATCTAGGTTGTTTTCGCTCCAAGCGCTGGCTCCAGCCCGCACTACATGCATGTTTCCGATGTTTAGATCTTTGACATTATCTATCATGGCCACTTGAGCGTTTTTGTCGTTATCGATCGCTACGACATGCTCTGCTCCGCGGCTTATGGCTTCAAAAGCTATCGCGCCGCTACCGGCGAAGGCATCCAAAAAAGTAAGTCCTTCAATATCGCCGAGTACGTTAAAAAGCGCGCCGCGGATCTTGTCGCTCATCGGGTGGGTTTTATGCCCGTGAGGGCTTTTAAGTTCTCGGCCTTTTAAACTGCCAGCAATAATTCTCATGCCGCCAAAGCCTCCTCTCTGGCTTGCATTGTACTCATATCCTTAGGTATATGGTGCTTTTCGGGCGCATGTTTAAGGGGCGTGCACTCAATTTCCCTGAAAGCTATAAAGCCTACTAGGATAAGGTGTGGAAGTTCTACCCGGTAACTATCGAGGTCTACCGGCCGCAGGAACTCGAAATGTCCACCCATTTCGCCATTAAGTTTAGGGTTAATGGGGTTGGCGAAGATTTGTATTAACGGCTCGCGAGACGGAACCATTGAGCTGCAGTTAACATGGAGTTCTGTTCTGAGCATAGAGCAGAGTTGCCGCAGTGAATTTATAGGAAAGTTGTCTGGGACATGTTGGATTATCTCGCTCACCGACGGCACGAGCAGGCCCGCATTATAAGAATGCACAAAAGCATCATGCACACATGACTCATCATTGTTCCTTGGCCTAAGCTCCGCTGCCATAGCTCTTGGAAATATACCTAAAAAACGGCATTATGGCCACCAAGTCCGGCGTAATTAAAAGCTCCAACCAGAAAAGACTAGTCCGAGACCAAACAGCGAAGTAAAGATGATGTAAAGCCCAAAAAGCGCCGGAATTACATATATAACAATCGCGGCCTTTTGAAGCTTCGGCGATTTGATTCTGACTGATAGTTTCGCTAAACCGAGAGAGACTAAAAACAGTAAGAAGGCGGTCAGAAAATACATGATCTAATTGTACGCCTAATTTAAATTGGTTATAGATCGCAAGTCCGAAACACGATGCTCTAGGTGCGGATATTTTTTAAGATTTTCTTTTTTGTCGATAAACTCTTGGGCGGCTCTACGGGCGGCGGCAATCAACTTCACATCTGTTAATTTGGCAACGCGCAGATCAAGGGCACCGTGTTGAATGGTGCCGTAAATTGCGCCTGGGCCGCGCAACTCTAGGTCATATTCGGCTAATCTAAAGCCGTCGGTTGTGGTTTCTAGGATTCGTAAACGCTGACCCGGTGCTTTAGAATCACTCATCATTAAATAGCAGTAGCTTTGGTGAGCGCCGCGTCCAACCCGGCCGCGCAACTGATGGATTTGGGCCAGGCCAAAACGTTCGGCACCCATTATCAACATTACCGTGCTGTTCGGCACGTCCACGCCGACTTCTATAACCGTTGTACTGACCAGAATGTCGTATTTATGATCTAGAAAATCTTGCATTACCTGCTCTTTTTCTGCTGACTTCATACGGCCATGCAAAAGTGCAACTTTTCGATGCTTAAATTCATGCTCGGATAGTTGCTTAAATGTTTCTTCGGCTGATAAGCCGCTTTTAGCATCGTCTTCGGTAATTAGCGGACAGACAACAAACAATTGCCGGCCGGCTGCGAGTTCTTTATCGATCTTTTCGTAAATAGGCCTTTTGGAATTAGGCGAGATTATTTTAGTCTCTATCGGCTGTCGGCCAGGAGGTAACTCGTCCAGAACAGAGATATCAAGCTCACCATAGAGAGTCAAGGCTAAGCTGCGGGGAATCGGCGTAGCCGTCATGTGAAGCACGTGCGGCATGTGTCCGGCTTTGGCCTGTAGTTTTTTGCGCTGATCCACACCAAAACGATGCTGTTCGTCGACGATTATCAGGCCGAGGTTGTGCATATCGACTTTCTCGCTGATAAGCGCGTGCGTACCGACGATCAAGCGGACTTCACCGCTTTTGATCTTTTCGTGCATTAAACTTTTGGCTTTGGGTTTTAGGCTGCCGACAAGCAGACCCACCTGGCCGCCGTAGCCAACATTGTCCAGAAGTTTATATAACGTCTCGGCGTGCTGGCGGGCTAAGATTTCTGTCGGCGCCATCAAAGCCACCTGAAAACCTTGCTCCATAGCCATGAGAGCCGCCATGGCTGCAACGACCGTCTTGCCAGACCCAACATCACCTTCAATTAGCCGGTTGGCCGGCTGGGATTTTTCCATATCCTGATAAATCTGCCAGACGACTTTGCGCTGGGCGTTCGTAAGTTTGAAAGGCAGCTTGCTAACGAAATCCTTGGCTAGCTGCTCATTAAAAGTAATCGGCAAGCCTTTTTCCTGGGCAAACTCTTTCTTATTAAGCAGCGCCGCCAAGCTGAGCTCAAAAACTTCCTCGAAGCCAAGGCGTTTCTGGGCCATAGATAAGGCTTTGTTACCGCTAGGAAAGTGCATTTCGGTCACTGCCCGAGCGTAATTAACCAGTTTTTCCTGCTCCAAGATCCATTTTGGCAAGTGCTCTGGCAGATCTTTAATTTGCATAATCGCCTCGCGGACCAGTTTACGGATCTGCGAGGATTTGAGGCCTTTGGTCTCGCGGTAGACCGGGATTATCCGGGCGGTATTTACCGGAAAATCGCTAACTAGCTCGACGCTGGGATTTAGGATGCTGAAACGGTTGCGGCTGAGTTGGTATTCACCCGCGATGAAATACTTCTGCCCGCCTTTGATCGCACCGGCTCGATAAGGCTGGTTGAACCAAACTAGTCGCACGCTAGAAGTGTCGTCCGAGGCAATTGCTTCGGTAATATGCATCCCGCGGCGCACGTAACGGCCAGTGGCTTGGGTGATTGTAGCTTCTATAGTAATTGCGCCGGGTTTTAAATCTTTTATCTTAGTGACAAGCGAATAGTCTTCGTATCGGCGAGGGTAATAATCTATAAGATCGTTAACAGTTTGAATGCGTAAAATAGCCAGCTTCTTAGCCAGCTCATCCCCCACGCCTTTAAGTTCAGTTACCGGAGAATTAAGTTCCACTAATTAATAGTATAGCGTGGCTATTTCTTCTTGAGGCGGAGCCAGACACTGGGGCCAAAGTAGAACGGCGCCAGCATGGGTTGCATTAGCTTTTCGGCGGCCAGCAGCGGGCGAACGCCAAGGGTTTTCTTAAGAGTAGTGGAGCGTAGGTTGGAGCCACTCAGAGTTTTCTCTACCTCAAAACCGGCTGCCTGCAATTGCTTGATAATTGTTTTTGGATGGTGGTTTACGAAAGGAATCTCGTCTTCGCGGCGGTGCTCGGCGCTACGGATATCTACAGGAGTTTTTGGCACACGCTTACCGCGTAGGCCGTAGCGGACGCGGTTCAAAAAATGAGCGTCGTTAGCAAATTCAAGCAAAAATGTGCCACCAGATTTAAGCACTCGGGCGATTTCGGCAAATTCGGCTGAAGGGTCCGGCAAATGGTGCAGAACTCGCACGACCAGAACCAGATCGACTTCACCATCTTTGAACTTCAAATCAGCGGCTTGCAAAAGCCTGCGTTCAACTTGCGGTGTATCTTTTAGAAAATCTTTGGCGATATCGAGTTGCTGCTGGCTGGGCTCAGCCAAGGTCACCTTATCGGCAAACTTGGTCAAAAACTTGCTCAGTCGGCCGTAGCCGCCACCGACATCGACAGCCTGCCCGAAGTGCTTGCCTTTTAATAAGCGCGTAATCGCCATTTCTTCGGCCGCGTGTTCATAATCACGGCCGATCCAGTAATCTTTGTAGTTATGTTTTGGGTCGTTATATTGATCTGCGCGCCTAACTTGACCAGTGGTTGTCTTTGCCATTAATTATCCCTATTTAATTTCTATTAGTGCTGAATCTTTGAAGGCTTTGCCGCGGCGGATAAGCAAGCGGCCGTTTTTAAAATCAGTTTTTTCGAGCTCTGGATTGGCCATGCCTTCGCCGTTAATGTAGACGGCGCCGCTGGCTATTAGGCGGCGAGCCTCGGAATTTGATGACGCTAGGCCAGTGGCGACTAACGCCTCGACAACAGTCGGCAGCTTTGGAAAAGTTTCGCTAGGCAGTTCCTTGCGGACCTCGGCGATCACACCCTCGCTGACATCGCCAACATTCGTCTCGCCAGTAAGAATCTTGGTGACTACGGCGGCTGTGTGAGCCAGCTCCTTGCCGTGAACTACTTCGGTCACAGATTGGGCCAGAGCCGTTTGGGCCACTCGAGCCGCCGTGTCTTTGGCGTGTTCCTCTAAAACTTTTTCTATTTCTGTTTTGGATAGTAAAGTGTAAATCTTCAAATAATCTTCGACGTTTTCGTCCTCGACATTAATCCAGAACTGATAGAACTGGGTTGGGCTAGTCTTGGCCGGATCAAGCCAGACGGCGCCGGCTTCGGTTTTGCCAAACTTAACACCGGTAGTTTTATTAACTACCAAAGGTGCTGACCACACATGCGCCTCGTCGCCGGTAATACGACGTATCAGATCGACTCCAGCGATGCAGTTGCCCCACTGATCGGCTCCGCAAACCTGAAGATCTACGCCGTTCTCGCGATGAAGATGCAAAAAGTCGTATCCCTGAATAAGCGAGTAGCTAAATTCGGCATAGCTGATGCCAGTCCCATCTTCTCCCAGGCGACTCTGAACAAACTCGCGACCAAGCATCTGCCGCATTGGCGCGTGCTTTCCGACATCCCGTAAAAATTCCAGATAATTCATATGCTTAAACCAGTCATAATTGTCTACTATTTCAAAATCTAAACCTTGGAAAACTCGCTCGTATTGACCCGCAATGGCTTGCTTGTTTTTAGCGAGTTGCTCCAGAGTTAATAAATCACGTTCCTGAGCTTTGCCGTCAGGGTCACCAATCATGCCAGTGGCGCCGCCCACCAAAAGATAAGCTTTATGACCGTGATTTATAAAATGGCGAACCATCATAGCTATAGCCAGGTTGCCTACCGTCATAGAATCGGCGCTAGGGTCCACTCCCCAGTAAAAACTAATTGGTTTCTTGTCTAGAACAGAAATGTCTTTATAGGTAGTCTGGTTGACGAACCCGCGCCAGCTCAGTTCCTCGGATAATTTCATCCCGTTAGACTCCAAAGATTATCAGAAGCTATAATGGCGTCTTGAAGCAAGCTCCGAGGTTCAATCGTCAACCGAGGGACGGGAGTTAAGTGAAGTCTAACGGAATTCATCAGCATCCTTTCAGGAAAGTTTTCATATTCTTTAAACACCAGTATACCTTAAATTTACCGTGTTTTTCTGCTGGCTTACACAAGCATTTTGCTATAATTGTTGGCAAAGGGAGTATATAAAAACTTTATGAGCAAGCGACCCAGCCGCACCAATAAGACCGTGACCACAAGAAGCGGCCGAACCATTAAGGTAAACCGATCGCTAGGTCAAAAATGGACGGCAATGAGAGAGGCTAAATACTTGCGAAAAGCCGACCGCTTGCGGGGGCTGCCTAAATCGCGCGTTAAGCGCCTTTTGTGGCATCTTGAGCCTAAGCATCTTAAAGAATATTGGTGGAGCCGAGACGGTGCCATTATGGCTCTTAAAGTTGCCGGCATCGGCATTCTTTTCTTATTTGTGTTCACGCTGGCCGTCTTTGCGTATTTCCGCAAGGACTTGCCGCATATCACAGACATATCTGGCGATAACCTAGGCGGCAGTATCAGTTATTACGACCGCACCGGAAAGAACTTGCTATGGCAGGACTACAGCGCCGTTAAGCGCGTTCCCGTACAATCCGGCTCTATATCTAACTACATGAAGCAGGCCACGGTAGCCATCGAAGACCACAACTTTTATCAAGAAAAGGGCTTCGATATTAAAGGCGTGGCTCGCGCCGCGGTTGTTGATGTTGTTCATGGCGGCAAACGCCAAGGTGGCTCAACAATTACCGAACAGCTGGTTAAACTAACCCAGGACTTCAACCAAAATCGCACCATAGCCTTAAAAGTCAAAGAATTAATTTTGGCAGTTGAGCTAGAACGAACTTACACCAAGGACCAAATTCTAACAGGCTATCTAAACGCCGCGCCATACGGCGGTGTGGATTATGGCGTACAGGCCGCTGCCAGCGACTACTTTCATGAGAGCGCTAAAGATCTAACGCTTGCCCAGGCAGCTTTCTTGGCTTCAATTCCCCAATCCCCGTCATATTATTCGCCGTATGACACCGTGAACTTTGATAAGCAAGCTTTGCTAAGCCGCAAGAACTATGTGCTAGATCAAATGGTGAATTACGGCATGATAACCAAAGCTCAGGCTTCGGCTGCTAAGAAAGTAGATGTTCTGGCCATGGTTCAGCCGCAGCAAACTAAGTACGCCGGGATCCAAGCACCCTACTTTGTGTTGGCCGCTAAAAACCAGCTAGATACCCAGTTTGTACCCAGCGACGGCAATGGTTCGGCCAAAATCGGTGGCTGGAAAGTAATCACCACCCTTGATTTAGACCTACAAAAGAAAGCTGAAGATATAGTCGCCTCTAACCTGTCGAGCGTTCAGCGACTGACCGGCGGCGCGGCCGACGAAGAAGCCACCGTGTTAGAGAACGTACCCACTGGCCAGATTGAAGCTTTGGTGGGCGGAACCGATTTTACAAATACAGATCACGGCCAGGACAATTATGCTTCGGGTATTTTGATTCCACCAGGCTCAAGCTTTAAACCCTATGACTACACCACGTTGATTAATAACAATAACAATGTGGGCGCCGGATCAGTTCTATACGACGTCAAAGAAGCTATTCCTGGTTATCCAAACACCTGCAACCACAATCCGAACGTCCGCGGCTCTGCACCGTGCCCGGCCGGAACTGCTCCAGCTGCATACGATTACGACAACATCTTCCCAGGACCATTAACCCTGCGCTACGCCTTGGGCGGCTCGCGCAACGTACCAGCCATGAAAGCCATGCTAGAAGCCGTACCAAACGACACCAGCGTCGGCCATACTACTTCGATTAACAAGGTCATATCTACTGCCTCGGCAATGATGGACAACCCCTACCTGCAAAGCGAAAACAAGAAAACCTACAATTGTTATTCCGATGAAGCCCTAACCAAAACTACTCAGTGCTACACCGCTTCGGCCATTGGCGATGGCGCTTTCCTGCACCTAGATGATCACGTAAACGGTCTTTCTACGCTAGGGCGTCTTGGTAGCGCTATTCCCAGAACCTATATCTTAAAGATTACCAATGCTGCCGGTAAAACTGTTTATCAATGGAAGCAACCTAAAGGCAACCAGGTTGTTAAGCAGGATTCCGCATACATAGTAGATAATATGCTATCAGATCCGAACGCTAGTTATTTGCCGGGGAGCTGTAGCGCTACGACCTGTACTCCGCTTTCCCGAGGCGGCTATAAGTTCCAGCACGACAATGGATGGAATTTTGCGGTCAAAACCGGTACGACCAACGACGGCTATGACGGCTTAATGGCTAGCTGGTCAACCCAATTCGCAGTTGTGTCTTGGGTGGGCAACCACAACCGCAACGTCGACCTATCTGCTGCCCGCGGCGCTTCTATGGAACAGCTAACCGAGCCTTTGACTCGCGGCATGATGGAAGCCGCCCATGCCAACCTCAAGCCAACCAACTGGACGCAGCCTTCCGATATTAAAACTCTGCCGGCCTTTGTGGTGCGCAACCACATTCACTACGGAGATATTGAACCAAGCCCAAGCAACGACCTATTCCCGTCTTGGTACGTGGGCGGTAAAAGCACTGGCGCTAGTACTTCCCAGACAATCGATAAGGTTTCAGGCAAGGTTGCCACAGCTTGTACGCCCGACCAAGCTCGCCAGGTAGTGAGCAATGGCAACGCCGATAGCTGGAACATAGACATCTTCCACGGCGGTAAACAAAGTGTAGGCAGCAGCGCTGTCAGTAGTGGCGGATCGTCGGCGACCGATGATGTTCATAATTGTAGCGACGTTAAGCCAGCCATAACCTTAACTGTTTCTAATAATGATCCTAACGGCGATCCTAACAATTGTGATTCCAGCTGTACGATTTCAGCGGCTATTACACCAGGCACTCACCCTCTAGACGACGCCCAATATGCCCAGTATCCAGGCGAGGTCACCTTCAGCGTCAATGGACAGACTGTTAAAACTATACCGACGGCTTCTGGAGGTCCGTACTCATTTACCTACACGCCAACAAGTAGCGGATCATTGACAATTACGGCAACGGTGACAGACAGCGTGCTCTATCAGGGCACCGATCAAACAACCGTAACCGCCTCTACTGCGCCGTCTGGCAACAATAACGGCGGGAGCAACGGCAATACCAACGGCGGGAACAACGGCAACGGCAGTGGTAACGGCGGTATTTGAAAGCCACGCTGGCGATAGAGATAAAATTTAGACTAGTTTTCTAAAAAACTGTTAAGAGCGCTGCGAATATCAGAGACGCTCGTTAAGAATGCCGGTTTTTTGCCAGAGCGCACTTTTGGTCCGATAGCTGCTTCAAAACCGAGTTTTTTGGCTTCGGCCAAACGTTTTTCAAGGAAGGGTACGTGGCGAACCTCGCCACTTAAACCAACTTCGCCAAACACTACGGCATTCTTTTTGAGCTGCATCCCTTTAGCCGCGCTGGCGATCGCCATGCAGACCGCTAGATCGGCCGCTGGTTCGGTTAAGCGAATACCGCCAACAATGTTTATATAAATATCACGTTCAGCGAGCCTTAATTTAGTACGGCGTTCAAGCATGGCGACTAATAAATTAACGCGGTTGAGGTCTATACCGCTAGCTGTGCGCTTTGGATAACCATAGCTTGTCGGATTAACCAAAGCTTGGACTTCAACTAATAACGGCCGGCTGCCCTCCATAGTAGCCAGTACTATTGAACCATCGCTAACTTGACGCTCAGCTAGCAAAGCCGCTGATGGGTTGGGTACCGACTTTAGGCCCGTATCTGTCATTTCAAAAATACCGGCTTCGTTGGTTGAGCCGTAGCGGTTCTTTACTCCGCGCAAAACTTTAAATCCGCCGTAGCGATCCCCCTCGAGCTGCATGACCACATCGACAATATGCTCCAGTACCTTTGGTCCGGCGATCGAACCTTCTTTGGTAACGTGGCCAACCAAGACCAGAGCTGTATTAGTGGCTTTGGCGGCGGCTGTTAGTAGTTGAGTGCTGTTAGTTATTTGGCTGATATTGCCGGCTGCGGAGTTTATCTCGTTGACGGCTATTGCTTGGATAGAATCCACAACCACCAGATCGAATTCGCCACCGGAAATAGTAGCCGCGATGTCGTTAGCCACCGTAGATACCGCCAACTGCAAAGATTGTCGAGTGGCGCCAAGACGCTCAGCACGCAAGGCCACCTGGCGAGCTGACTCTTCGCCGCTGACATATAAAACCTTGTTTTTGTCAGCCGCAAGATAAGCAAGTTGCAGCAATAAGGTGCTTTTGCCAATGCCGGGTTGGCCGGCTACCAGATTAACGCTACCGGCAACCAAGCCGCCGCCCAAAACCGTATCAACTTCTTCGATGCCAGTTTTGATTCGAGTCATTTTGTCGGCGGCCGCGGCCGTAACTGATTGGATTTTGAGTTGATTGCCGCTGGCGCCGGCAGTAGCCGTGGTAATCTCGACTTGTTCAGTTAGAGTATTCCATTCACCACAGTTTTGGCACTTACCTGTCCAAGTTGAATATTCCGCCCCGCAATTGCTGCAAACGTACCGAACTCCCAGTGTTTTCTTTGCCATTATTTACATTTTACCTAAGTTACCAGCTTTTAGGTATCTCGCGGGGCTCTGTCCACTCTACGCCCGCGAAAATATCTTCTTGACCCTCATACTGCGCGGCGTGCCGAGCCAACACGCCAACCCCAAGAACCATGCTCAGCGATTGCCTGGCGTAATCCCAGTTATGCGCATTCAGATGATAAAGCTGCAATCGATCACTTCGTAGCGGAATATGGCCTCTGTCTTCGCCTAAGGCTCCCCAGCAAGCACAATCCCCTAGAGTGGTTAGCTTTAGGTTATTCCATGCCACTTCGCCGGTTGTTTCTACATAGAATTCAGGAGTTTCTTCTAGCTTATCCAGGCCGAACTTGGCTGGCGCCAAACCCAGATCAAAAGACCATGTTGTGTGCTTGCCGTAGTAGCCGCTATAGTCACTTATTGCCCTTTTTTCTAGCTCACTTCCAAAAGATCTAGCCATCGCAGTTAGCGTTTCTTTGGCCACGTCATCCGAAATGCCGGCATTTATATATCTTTGAAAACTAGGGAAAATATAGCCTTTGGCCGCCCGATCAAACCAATCTCTAAGAGATATAACGCGGTCCGAACTAAACGGGTCGGCAAATACCAATGATTCCATCCGATTGATTATCGAGGCGATCTCGGCGTCTTTTTTATTTTTAAAGGCATCGGCCATTAGTTTGAGAACTTCTATTCTGGTGTTCACGGTGCCATTTTCGACCTCGGCCTCTACGCCCGGTTCGCGAGCCAGCGCCTCGGCTATAATTTGCTGCCTGGCACTAATTTTAATGTCCTCATCAAGCTGGCTGTTGATTTCCAGAGAGTCGGTTTCTAGGTTATAGGTAATTTGCGGGGAATGCTCGGCCATTACCTCAGTATTCTCCACTTTTTCAAGGAATAATTGCAAGCTTAAGCGTTACTGAGCGGGTTGAGGCGCCAGGCGGGTGTCGATCGAATCTTGCAAGCTACGCAGCTCACCGGCTAAAGAGTTGTATTCGCTAACCAGCGAGTTGTATTCGCTAATATCTGATTGAAGTTGTTTAACACCTTGGTTATAAATGTCTACTTCGTTATTAAAGCCGGGCACAGCCGCGTTGTATTCATCCGTTTGACCGCCGTTAGCCATGCTGTCTAGCCGTGCACGATCCGAGTTAATTTGATTCAGCTGTTTTTGCAGCGAATTCTCTTCGGATGTAATCTTACCTTTTAGGTCGTCTAGCTTGACTTTATACGCATCTAGCTCGGTAGTTCGAGTGGTAAAGGCCTCTTGATAGTTGTCGGCTAGCGACACCACCGCCGATCGATCACTAAAGTAACGCTTATAATAATTCTCGAGCGGTGCTGGTAAATCCGAAGCTTCCGTGCCAAACACCGAATGCATTTCGTTCACCACGTCATTTGGTTCGGTCTTTTTGTAGCCGTTAATTTCATCTTTGATACGTTGGTCGGTCAGGTCTTTGTTGTAGTAATCTTCAAGCAGACCATCGATGTACTTTTTGTCGCCGCTAGACAGGCGATCGTAAGCGGCGTGCAACATTTCGTGGGCGGCCGTAACCTCTTCGACACCATTTAAGCGAGTGTCGTTAACCACATAAACAAAAATGCCATTTTGCACCGGATGGTAACATCCTAGAACAATCGCCTGCTCGCTCTCGGGGCAATCCTGGCGGAAGTTAGAGACACCGTTAATCAACTGGGGGTGGTTAACATAAAAATCATGGGTAGCCTGCGGCGTCATTGTATCGCGCTGAGCCAGTTCCGTTATGCTGGGCGGCGGCGTGTAGCCACGCAACTTCCACCAATCTTCAATAGCCTGAGCCCGCCACCAGCCAATAAATGGCAAAGACAACAAAGCAAGCGCCAAGACGACATTAAAAGCTTTTTGTATCCGCTTCATTGCCTCTAAAGTATACAGTTCCGGGAACTATTCGGCGATAGCGGCGTAAGCGAGTTCGGGCGTTTTATTTCTGGATTGGTGAGTGGTTACCTTAACAACGTCGCCCTTATGATAGCTTTCGTCCAGCAGACCAGCAGCTACGGCGTCTTCTAGGGTTTCTTGTAGCAAGCGGCGCATCGGACGGGCGCCATTGTGAGCATCGTAACCGTGTTCAAGCAAGTAATCCTTGGCTGTTTTGTCGACTTCCAGCCCAATACCTTTTTTGACCAAGCGTGAACGCAGATCGTCAAGCTGCAGGTCCAAGATTCTAAGAGCGTCTCTCTTAGTTAGAGCACGGAAGATAACAACTTTGTCGATGCGGTTCAATAGTTCCGGGCGCATCATTTTCTTGAGCTCGTCGGAAACTTTGTCTTTGTTGGTCTTGTGCAGTTCGTCTAAATTATCTAAATCAATTTCTTTAACCGCGCCAAAACCAAAGCTGGCTTCTTTTTGCAGCTTTTCGGCGCCAATATTGCTCGTCATGATGACGATCGTATTAGTGAAGTCAATTTTGCGGCCCTTGGCATCCGATAGTGTTCCGTCTTCCAAAATCTGCAGCATCATGTTGAACACTTCTGGATGAGCTTTTTCGATTTCATCGAACAGGACTACGCTATACGGCTGGCGGCGAATTTTATCAGTTAGCTGTCCACCATCATCGTAGCCAATGTAGCCGGCTGGCGCGCCCACCAAACGGGCAACATTGTGATGTTCGCCGAACTCGCTCATGTCGATTTTAACCAGAGCGTCTTCGCTGCCAAAGAACTCGCGGGCGAGTACGCGGGCAAGCTCAGTCTTACCAACGCCGGTTGGACCAAGAAATATAAATGAGCCGATTGGACGCTTTTCGCTAGAGATTCCTGAGCGGCTGCGGCGGACTGCTTTGGCGACAGTTTCTACCGCCTCGTCCTGACCAATGACATACTTGCCAAGATTCTTTTCAAGATTAATCAAGTACTTGGCCTCACTCTTGATAACTTTAGTAACCGGCACGCCTGTCATACGGGCTACGGTCTCAGCCACATCATCGCTAGTTAAAGTAATGGCCTTGCCGGCATGCAGGGTCTCTTCTAAAGACTTGATCTTTTCGTTGACCTGGCTGGCCTTTTGCTTCTGCTGAGCGGCTTTCTCGTAGTCTTCGTTGTCGACAGCATCCTCAATTCGGGTATTGATGAGCTTTAGCTCTTTTTGTAGTTGGCGCAACTGTGGTGGAGTTTTACCCTTGTTAACGCGCAGGTAGGCAGCGGTTTCGTCCAAAAGGTCAATGGCTTTGTCGGGCATATAGCGGTCATTAATATAGCGTTTGGCAAATTGGACAGTGTCCTCTAAAACCTCGTCGCTGACTTTAACATTATGATATTCCTCGTAATGGCCACGAAGACCTTTGAGGATGGCGATAGTTTCTGGAATGTTGGTTTCTGGAACCTGAACCGGCTGGAATCGGCGTTCTAGAGCAGCATCCTTTTCTACATAACGGGCGTATTCGTCAGTGGTGGTTGCACCGATCAGTTGGATTTTGCCCCGGGCCAAACTTGGCTTTAAGATATTTCCGGCATCCATACTGCCTTCGGCGGCACCAGCGCCGACAATCAAATGCAGTTCGTCAATAAAAACAATAGTGTTAGCGTCTTCTTCGAGCTCTGCAATAACTTTCTTGAGTCGCTCTTCAAATTCACCACGGTATTTAGTACCGGCGATCATGCCAGCGAGATCAAGCGTAACAATACGCTTGTCCAGTAGGCTGTCAGGCACTTCTTCGTTGACGACTCGCTGCGCCAGACCTTCAACAATAGCGGTCTTGCCCACGCCGGGCTCGCCAATCAGTACCGGATTGTTTTTGGTGCGGCGATTCAAAATAGTAATCACGCGCTTGATTTGAGCTTCTCGGCCGACTACCGGATCGAGTTTGCCGTCGCGAGCGAGCTTGGTTAGGTCTGAGCCAAAATGCTCTAAAGCGGTCTTTTTGCCATTTTTGCCGCGGCGGCGAGTGCCAGCGCCGGCCATTTGGTCGCCCTCGTACTGTTGGCGATTTAGGAATTGTTCAACCTCGGCAGACAGTTGATCAACATCAATGCTCATATCACGCAAAAGCGTGGTAGCACGGGCGTTCTTTTGGCTCAAAATACTGTAGAGGATATGTTCGGTACCGCAGTAATCCTGACTGAACTCTTGGGCAATTTCCCAAGCCATTTTGAGTGTTAACTTGGCAGTCTCACTCAAACCCTTACCGCCCATATTTATAACTAAGGTTTTAGGAGTAAGATTCAGGGCGAGACGTGCCCTATCCAGAGTTATGCCCTGGTTTTCCAAAATTTTAGAGGCCATTGAACCCTCTTGAGCGAGCACGCCCAAAAGTAAATGTTCGGTGCCAATATAAGCACTGCCCGAGGCCCGGGCAATAGCGTCAGCATGCTTTAAGCTGTGCAACGCATTATTAGTTAAATGGCTTAAAAATTCTTGAAAGTCTGGAGAGTTTGGAATCATCTATTTTTTGTAACCAATAGGGTTTGTTGGTTACTTCTCCTTTCTATATCGTTCTTATACCCGCTATTGTATTTCTTACTTCTTAAAGCTAGCTGTAATGACTTTAACGGAATCGCTTTAATTCAGTACTCCAATAATACCATAAATTAGCACTCACGAGTCAAGAGTGCTAATTGCGTCTTGGCGTCTTTACTTTCGACGTCCGTCTAATTTTTTAGCAATAGCTTCCAAGCTTCCGGCAAACAAGCGAATATACTCCTCTTGAGGATGCACGACTAAGTCTGCCTTTTCTGGGTCATAACCGTTCATCCTATAGCCACGCTTAGAAGCATCCACCAGAGCTTCGCGCTCGCTGGCCATCCTTGGTTCAATGCCATAGTCGGCCATTACCATGAGCCAGCGGGCTCGCGTACGACACTTGGCGGCATTGACCTGGTCGTCAAAATCTCTTTTTGAAGCTGCGTCTTCAGAGATTTCGCCGTTTACTCCACTGACAGAACGATAAAAATTTAGTCCCGTCTGGGGGTCTTGCACTTGGTACGAGGCTGGCTCTTCGTCTTCAGAACCAATTCGCAGTGGTTCGCCCATTTATTCTCCGTGTTCTTCGATAGCTTCGAGCAAGCTGCTTTCCAGCTCGGTCTTCTTTTTGAGCTTCTGAACTACCGGCTTAGATTCAACAGTGCTAACGGGCTGCTCTTCATCGCTAGCTGGCACTGAAGAGTTGGCTTTATCGGCTTCGACATCCAGCTCATAGCCAGTCAATTTGCCCGCCAAACGGACGTTTTGACCTGATTTACCAATAGCTATACTTAGCTGATCCTCGGCCACAACAACAGTAGCCTTTCCTTCTTTGCCAAGCTGAACGCGAACGACATTTGCCGGCTTCATGGCATTGGCAACAAAAGTGGCCTTGTCTTCATCCCAAACGACAATATCGATCATTTCTTGGTTGCCGATTTCGTCGCGGACCGCATTGATACGAGTACCGTGACCACCAACAAAAGTGCCAACCGGGTCAACTCCAGGCACATTGCTGGCAACGGCGATTTTGCTACGGACACCAGCTTCACGGGCGATGGCTTTAATTTCAACCGCACCGCCCTCCATTTCTGGAACCTCGGCCTTAAACAGCTCTTCGATAAATTCCTTGCAGCCGCGGCTGACAATCAGCTGTGGGCCACGGAAGCCTTTTTCGACGTCCTTCAAAAATAGTTTGAGGCGCTGGCCAGGGTAGTAGCGTTCACCTTGAATTTGCTCGCTGGCTGGCAATAAACCTTGGGCGCGGCCGAGCTCCATGCGAACTACACGGCCCTCTACGCGGGCAACGACACCATTAACCAAAGTGCCTATTTTGTCTTCGTACTCAGCCAGAACAATTTCGCGCTCGGCTTCGCGCAAGCGCTGCATAATAACCTGCTTGGCGGTTTGAGCGGCCACGCGGCCGAAGTCTTCCACCTTTTGTTCTAGCTCAACGGTCTCGCCAACCTTGGCGTTCTTGCGAATAACCTGAGCTTGGCTAAGGCTAATTTGAGTATGCTCGTCTTCGACTTCGTCGACGACTTCTTTAGTTACATAAGCCGTAACTTCGCCGGTGTTTAAGTTCATAGTCACGCGAACTTCTTGCTCGCGGTCGCCGTAGTCGCGGCGCCAGGCAGCAGCCAAAGCTTGCTGCACAACGTCCTGCACCTGCTCTTCCGGTAGGTTTTTTTCTTCGGCGATCAGTTTTATAGCCTGGGCTAGTTGTTTAAAATCCATTTCCACGATGTTTTTTCCTTTCTTAGGTTACCCAATCAGAAGTTTCACATTTGGATAAACTGCAAGGCGTCGGCGAGAAACGGACGGAACTGTATTGTAATACAGTGACGGAGTATCGCAGCCGACAACACTGCAGTTTGCCAAAAGCGTCGGCGGAGTTTCCGGCTTCACCGGAAAGCAGGCTGACGCGTTGTGAAAGTTCTGTTCTGAATGAAAAATCCGACCAATTCGGCCGGACATTAGCTCTAATTATAGCAAATTTCTAACTTCCTGCAAATTTTAGCCTGGTACAATAGAATAAGTGAAGAAAGTAAAACGACTGGTTGCGGAGTTTCGGCCGGAACATTATTCCCTTTATTTGGCCCCGGATCGAGAGGCCATGACGTTTGCTGGAACTATCAAAATCCGCGGGCGCAGGCATGGCAAGCCCAGCCAGCGGCTTACCTTTCATCAAAAAGGTCTTAAATTTACGTCGGCCAAAGTCACTAAGTTTGATAAAAAACGCGGTGAACTACAAATTGAAATAGACCGCATTAACCGCCACGAAACTTACGACGAAGTCCGCCTGCATTCAACCGAGATGGTTTACGCAGGTGAATACGAGATCGAGCTGGAGTTCAGCGGCAAAATAACAGATCAAATGCACGGCATTTACCCTTGTTACTTTACTCATAACGGCCAGGATAAAAAACTTATCGCTACCCAATTCGAAAGCCATTACGCCCGCGAGGTTTTTCCGTGCATTGACGAACCCGAAGCCAAAGCGACTTTTGATTTGAGCCTGCTCACACCAGCCGGTAAAAACGAAACCGTACTGGCCAACACGCCGGTTAAAAAACAAATTAAAAAAAGCGGTGGATTATTAACCGAATTTGAAACCACGCCCAAAATGAGCACCTACCTGGTAGCTTTTGTGTTTGGAGAACTGGCCTATACCGAGGCAAAAACCAACAGCGGTGTGGTCGTTCGGTCTTACGCCACGCCAGACAATGCTAAATTTACAGAATTCGCCACTGAAACCGGCGTACGCTGCCTGGAGTTTTATAACGAATATTTTGATATTCCCTATCCTCTGCCCAAACTCGACATGATAGCTCTGCCGGACTTTTCTAGCGGCGCTATGGAAAATTGGGGACTGGTTACCTACCGCGAACAGGCTCTGTTGGTTGATCCGGCCAACACGTCGATTGAAATGAAACAATACGTCGCCATGGTGATTGCTCACGAGCTAGCTCACCAGTGGTTTGGCAACTTAGTGACTATGCGTTGGTGGACTGATTTATGGCTTAACGAAGGCTTTGCTAGCTGGATTGAATATCTGGCCTGCGACGAGCTGTTCCCTCAGTGGGATATGTGGGCTCAGTACATTGTTGACGATCAGTTCTTAGGACTTCGAAGTGATTCACTAGCAAACACTCACCCAATAGAAGTGCCAATCAACCACCCGGACGAAATTCGCACCATCTTTGACGACATTAGCTACCAAAAAGGCTCGGCTGTAATTCACATGCTCCAAGCCTATCTGGGCGGTGAAGCTTTTCGTGACGGTCTGCGCTATTACTTAAAAACTCACGCCTACGGCAACACAGAAACTAACGACCTTTGGGCAGCACTAGCCAAAATTAGTGGCAAACCAGTTCGCGAATTTATGCACACATGGGTTGGCGAACCGGGTTATCCGGTGCTATCGGTTAAGCATCATAACGACGAACTAGTCTTGCATCAACAGCGCTTTTTTGCCCTCCATGGTGCCGGACACAACTCCGATACAGTCTGGCAAATACCACTGAACTGCCCAATGATTGGACTAGACGCCCTCACAGATAAATCCACTTCTATCGAATGGTCTTCTGATACTCCTCTACTAAATCAGGGTCACAGCGGTTTTTATTTAACAACCTACGACAAAGAGACTTATGCCCGCTTTGGAGCGCTCGTTGAAGCGGGTAGTTTAAATGAAGCTGAGCGGTTAGGTTTACTCTTCGATAGTTTTTCCGCCGCTCGCTCTGGCTATTTACCTACCGCTCAAGCGCTTAATTTACTGAGTTTTTACCACAGCGAACACAGTTCGCCCGTCTGGGACACCATATCTATGGTTTTGGCCGATATTCGCCGCGTGTTTGGCAGCGACGAGTTGATTGAAGCAATGAAACCATATCTTGCCCGGGTAACTGCCGAACAGGTTGAACGGCTAGGCTGGGAACAGGCCAAAAAAGAGACGCACTTCGATAGCTTGCTGCGCCCAACCGTACTGGGGCTAGCTTCTCTTGGAAATAATCAAGAGGTAGTCAAAGAAGCGCTAAGCCGTTTTGAAAAAATGACCAAACCAGAGGACGAACGACCCGATATCCGAGGCGTTATTTATGCCACGGCGGTAAGAAAGGGCGGCGATAAGGAATTTAAAAAACTAAAGAAATTTTACGAAGACTCTAACTCGGCCAGCGAAAAAGTCACTTTAGCCAGCGCCCTAACCGGCTTTAAGCAGCCCGAACTATATAAAGAAGCGTTGTCTCTGATTAAAAGTCCGGTAGTGCGGGCGCAGGACATTGGCTACTGGGTAGGCTACAGCTTTGCTAACCGTCACGCCAAGCACGCTACCTGGCAATGGCTGAAAGAAAACTGGAAGTGGCTAGAAAATAGTTTGGGCGCAGAGTTAGGCTTTGCCCGCATGCCAGCCTACGCCGCTCGCTCATTTTCTGATGATGAATTTAAAAAGGACTTCGTAAAGTTTTTTGAACCACAACTAACACCAAGTATCCGCCGCGAATACAAAAAAGCACTCGAAACTATTGAGTGGCAAGCCGCTTGGCGCAAGCGAGACTTTGATTCAGTCCAAGATTTCTTTAAAGAGCGATAGCTAAAGCTCGATCATTTCAATTTTGCTAGCATCAATGCCGCTGACCGCTGCGGCCAGCAAGCAATAGTCGCCGCGCCAGTCGTTTTCGGCCACCCAATTTCGTGCCGCAAATGTCATCTGCTGTAGTTTACGAGCAGTTATGTGGTCAAACCCGTCTCCCTGTAAGCTGGAGGCACGGTACTTAACTTCAACAAAATAAATGGTCTTTTTCTTTTTGGCGACAATATCGATCTCGCACAAGCGAGTCCGCCAGTTTTGGGCAATAATTTCATAGCCCTGAGATTTTAATTGATTAGCGACAGCTACCTCCGCCGCCCTGCCTTGCTCGGTAGTTTTCATAGCTGCTGTGGTAATTCCTGAAACGGAGCAAAGTTGGTGCGATGAACAAATTTAAGCGGGCCAAGTTTTTGAATTGCCAAATAATGCGCCTTGGTTCCGTAGCCGACGTGGCTTTCGAACCCATATTCGGAATATTTTATAGCTAGTTTGCGCATATAATCATCGCGTTTGACTTTGGCCAGTATGCTGGCCGCACTAACAATTGGATAATTATTATCGGCTTTAGCTTCGCACCGACGGTTGATAAATTTTTTGGGAATGTAATTGACGATGCCGTCCATCATAATCTCTTCGTCTAATTCAACCTGCAAATCATCAATTGCCCGCTTCACTCCCAGCCTCAGGCACCGGCCCAGTCCAAGTTTGTTAATTTCGGCCGCGCTTACCCAGCCTTCGCCAAAGTCGCAGACTTCAATTAAGTTTTTATAAAAAGCTTCGCGCTGGGCACGAGTTAATAATTTGGAATCCTTAAGCCCTGGCGGCAATTCGCCTTTTGACCGGGCGGCAACCACTAAAAGCGGCCCCGCCAAACAGCCCCTACCGACTTCATCAATGCCAATTATTTTACAGTCCCCCGCTCTATTGATATTTACAATTATACCGCTAATGAGTTTTCGAAGAAGAAGATTTGACCGCCGGCAGGCCGATCGACAAGCCGAACCGGTAGCCGCTCAGCTTTATTTAGATAACGACTACACTTTTCCTGTTTATGAAGTTCAGGTAATCGAGGCTAATCGAATTTTGGGCAAATATATCAGAGCGGTTACTAAAATGGCAGAAATAGCCGACGACATCGCCGAACACTCACGTTTGGTAGGTGCCAAGGCGCCCCTTATGTTCAATAGTTTAACTATCGACATTCTGGATGAGGCTCTTTTGATAGTAGACAGCCCAATAGACTATCAATCCTTCACATTAAATCCGGCAGACAATAAGCCGGTGACAGTAGGCGCAGGCACCAAACCGATAGGATCATTGGTCCGATTTGATTCTATTTGTTTAAGCGCCGCTCAAGACGAAGATTTGCTCTTTGTGCCACAGGCAGAGGTTATAGAATATCAGGCCGGAAGTCGACCGAGTGTTTATAATAAGTTGACCTTCAACCCAGACGAGCAACGCATCGCTCTGATGGACATCGACACCCCTCAAATACAAATAAGCTAACTAGCGCTACCACTCACGTTTTTGGCCAAAGCGCCAAAAAAAGCCGGATTCTTTCACCGTTTGCACGATATCGTAGATGTCTTGAGCGACCTCGTCTGCTTCCCTATCTGGCTGGAACACATCATCACCGGCTTCGTAGCCCATGTCCGTCCTTACCCAGCCCGGATCCAGAGACGAAATAATTACCCCTTGACCTTTTAGATGGAAGGCTAGGATACGCGTATACATATTGAGCGCCGCTTTTGACAATCTGTAGCCAACATGGGTGTCATCATCGATTGGTAATGATTGAGCTCCATAGTTGGAGTCTATGTTTATGACATGGGCGCCTTTGGCCATTAACGGGACGAGTCGCTGAGTCAAATCAACAAGGTTAAATAAATTAACCTCAAAAGTCTTTCTAATAACGTCTATATCTATGCCTTCGCTTTTTTGGTCCAGAGCTACGCCGGCGTTATTTATCAAAGCGTCAATATGCGACGAATGTTCGGTGATAGATTTTGCGGTTCCAGCAATATCTTTGGGCTGGGACAAGTCAAGTCTAACTCTAATCAGATTTTTGTGTTGAAGCGGAATGGCGGTTTTATTAAAAGTACCTATAACCCGCCAACCTTTATCTAAAAATAGTTGGGCCGTAGCCAAGCCAATGCCCCTGCTAGAACCAGTTATAACGACCGTTTTCATATTTGAATTATAGCCTAAAAGAAAAGAGCCCCGCTCGGTCCGAAGACCAAGCGGGGGGAGGTAGGTTCGCAGCGTCGGGTCGCTACAATCCTCTCCTAGGTTTTCCCGGATCTCTCTTGCGGAGTCCGGAGGGACCTTTGCCCCGGCTTTTTTGTGCGATCAGCTTTGGAGGCCGACCGACCCGAACACGTTGAGTGACGTCTTGGACGTCCGGGCCGCCCTCAGGCGACGCCACTCGGTGGAACCCGGCTTTGTAGGAGGAATAGTTCCTGCCTAGCCGTAAAACGACTAGAGGACAGCGGGAACTGTGTGCGACCATCGACTGCGGTTCACCGCGCCGATGCCCTCGATATCGCACTAGCGAATGCGAGTCTTCCTCAAGACCCGTCTCAGACAGTGCCCGAAGGCGCATCTCATCCCGAAGGACCCTGATGTTTGCGCGCTGAGCTCGCGACTTTAACAGGAACGGAGATCTGGTAGACCGAAGTCTTGCCAGTGGGAATCTTCCGTTATGGCCAGGTTTTGGCTCCCTTGATGGTGATCAGGCTCCCAAACCCGCCGGAGATTAGACCCTACCGGGTAGACGTGGCTCTCCGGAAGTCACGACGTTGGCGATATAATAACAAAATTAATAAACATTGTCAACAATGTTTTTGTAATAAAAGCAAACTTATTCCTTATTTTGCTGTTGAGCGGGAGATTTAGCTTCCGCTCTTTCTAGGGGTTGGGCTTCTAGTTTTTCGGCTTCGGTTTTTGGCGCTTCGGCCTTGGCTTCTGCCTCAGCTTCGGCTTTTTGTTCTTTAGCCTCTGCGGCTAGAGGTTCGTGCTCTTCGGTGTGTTCGTGAACAATACGCTCTTCTTCGGCGGTAGTAGCAGCATCGTGAACATCGTTTACGGCGCGGCGGTCAAAATCAACGCTGGTCAAGCGGGCACTCTTGCCGGTGCGGGCGCGCATGTAGGTCAGGTAGTTGCGGCGAACTTTGCTGCGTTTGGTAACTTCTACTTTCAAAACATTTGGTGAGTGAATCAAATAAGTCTTTTCAACCCCTACGCCGCTGGCAATGCGGCGAACAGTAAAGGTGCTAGTTAGGGAATTGGTACGGCTGACGCGAATTACTAGGCCTTCAAAAATCTGAACGCGCTCTTTGCCGCCTTCGACAATTTTTTGGTGAACGCGAACGGTGTCACCGCTCTTGATTGTCACTACGGCGCTTTTCTTGTGCTTGTCACTAATTTTCTGAGCTAAACTTTGCATAAGTCAAAGATCATATTACCTTAAAAACCCCTATAAATCAACTATTTAGGAGGCATCTTTGCTATATTTAAATAATATGAGCATGATGGTTGGTGAAGACCAGATATTCTATAACCCGGAAACAGACGGCGAACAAATGAGTTTATTAGGTGAAAATATAGTAGTAACGGATGAAGCCATTATTCCGGATGAGATCATTGGAGACGGCGAGTTAGTCAGGGCCAGCAACGCTTCTTATGGGGCTAGAGTGATGCGGGGCGATAATCCAATTTTAGACGTCGAAATATTTACTTCAGATCACCAAGCGGCGGGGCAAACCCTGGAAGTCTACCCTTTAGATGGTCGAGACAAGCCTGTCGTAGTTGAACTGCCTCGCTATTATTCACGCGAAGATGTTATTCCTGGAGCCGTTAGAGCGGTTCTAGTGGCTAAGGCCCTAGGGCAAATCGAATCCTAGTTTCAGCTGACTGATGGCTAGCCGACGACGCGGTAGACCCCGACACTAAAATCTTGACGCTCCAAAATAGAACTATTCATTCTCTTCTCCGCTCAGGATTTAGTGCGGGGCAGGCTTCTTTAATCAGCCAACAACCCTATAAACCTCTTCAATAGTCGTAAGCCCTTCGATAGCCTTCAGGACGCCGTCTTGGAGCATGGTCAACATGCCTTCGCTTACGGCTTGGTGCTCGAGCCCGTTAGTCGTCAGCTGCCCCGGCGGCAAACCCAGCATTTTTTGAACGCCAGGCGTCATAATTAACTGTTCGCGCAAGGCCATTTGGCCTTTGTAGCCAAATGGGTTTTCGGCGGTTTTGACTGGTTGATAAAGAGTTATATCGTCGATATTAGGGCGCGAGACATTTGGCGGCAAGGTATCAATTACAGTTTTAAGTTGAGCCTTTAAGGTTTCGTCTGGTTTATAAGCCTGCTTGGTAGCATCATCGAGACGCCGCACTAATCTTTGAGCCATAATCAGGTGAATGGCGCTGGCAAACAACGGATTTACGCCAATCATATCTACCATTCGGGTCAAAGCTGCTGCTGAACTGCTAGCGTGAAAAGTTGACAGTACCAAGTGGCCGGTAAGTGCAGCCTGCAAAGCTGTTTTAGCGGTGTCTTGGTCGCGGATTTCGCCGACCATCACGACATCGGGATCCAGGCGCAAAACGGCCCGCAAACTTTCGGCAAAGCTCTGTTCTTTCAAGCTACCTTCTACCGGAATCTGAACTACGCCAGGCATATTGTATTCCACTGGATCTTCGAGAGTTATAATTTTGCGTTCTGATGTATTAAGCGTGTTAATCAAAGAGTAAAGCGTGGTAGTTTTGCCACTGCCAGTCGGACCCACAACCAGCACCATGCCAGTTGGATGTTTAATAACGTCATTAACTATTTCGGCCTCGTCCGGACTTAAGCCAAGATTTTCAAGCTTGAAGAATTCCAGCTTGAGATTAAACAGACGCATTACTACGTCCATGCCGTAAACGCTTTGTACCGTTTCGACACGTAGGTTTAGAGTTATGTCTTCGCCGGTGGCCAAATGGTACTGGCGGCTAATGTGGCCTGTTTGCGCTTCTTTGGAGGCCGTCGATACGTTAGCCGCACTGGCCAAACTGGCGCTTAAATGTCGGTAGTTGTCGTGACTTAAATAAGCTACTGGATGCAAAACGCCGTCGACTCTAAAGCGAATGCGTACGTTTTCGCGCATATTTTCGATGTGAATATCGCTGGCCTTTAGCTTGTATGCTTGCTGCACCAAATAAGCCAGCATGTCATCGGGGCGAACCCGCTCTAAGCTGGCGCTAACTTCGGCAATTATGTCTGTTTTGTCAGCCAGCTCGATATTTTCGTAATGAACTTCTTTGGGCGGATCATAAAGCTTCATGTAGTCGCGATAGCCGGATTCACTTATAAGCGAAAAGTCTAAGCGCTGGTCACTAAAACGCTGGCGCAAGCTATTGATAGTCTGCTGAGAAGTAGTAGTCGTAACCCCGAACTGAATGTAGTGCTCATCGGCTACTAACGGAATGATTTTGAGCTGATAAAGTTCCGTCACACCAAGAATATTCGGGTACAACTGCTTATGCACCTTAGTAGTATCAACATAGGCGAGATTGAGAACCCCCGCCCGGCGTTGTGTAGCCGTCTCCTCAATGGTCCTAGCGTCTTGAGCCATATTCAAACTCTAGTATAAAGCACAACCATCTTCAACGCACGCGCCGCGAGCTCCTGCTTTCGGGCAGAGCCCGAAACACTGACCTCGCTTTTAGTACTCTGCGGCGTCACCGGCTACAGTACTCGCTAGCAGTATCTATAATACAGCCACGCTCCGTGCTTCGCCGGTTCCTTGCATAGTATCCAAACGCGCGCGTTTAAGTCAGCGAGCAGTAAATAGTTTATGCTGATGTTATGAGAGAAATTGTTTTGATAGTCAACGATATCCGCTCCACTCATAATGTGGGCAGCCTGCTAAGAACAGCCGACGGCCTGGGCGTAAATAAAGTTTACTTAACAGGTTATACGCCGTTTCCTAAAATAGCCGACGACCCACGCTTGCCGCATTTGGCTGCCAGAATATCCAAGCAAATAAACAAAACTGCTTTAGGCGCCGAAGAAAGTGTGGACTGGCAGCACTGCGAAGATATTAATGACGTTTTGGCCGATTTATATGCCGAAGGATTTGATGTCGCTGCATTAGAACAATCCAATACCTCCATTAAACTCAATGAGTATCAGCCACCCGAGAAAATAGCCTTGTTAATCGGCAGCGAAGTGGAAGGTGTAGATAAAAATCTGCTTAAGAAAGTTAAACTCCATATAGAGATTCCAATGTTTGGCAAAAAAGAATCCTTTAATGTAGCCAACGCCGCAGCCATAGCGCTGTATCACTTGAGATTTAATTAATTTTATTGTAAAATATGCACGTTTCGATCCTTCGACAAGGAGAGTGCACATGTTGGCACGGCAAGTCCGTGTGTTCCAGAATCCATGGAGCCACACGGTGCCCAACGAGATGCTGATCGCAATCGTCGATCGCATCTCCGTCCTGCGCGCCGAGCACGTGGAGAGGCTCTTCGCCGACCGCAAGTACAGCCGCGACAGCCTCGGCCTGGCGTTCCTGAACCCGATGGCGCCGCTCTGGTAACCCAGCAGCGACACGCTGCTGGCGACGATCGCCATCGGCCCAGAGGGCGAGCGGTTTGTCCCGAATGCGATCGCCAAGGCGGTCTACCACCGCGACCACGGACAGCCGGCAGGCTTCGGCGTCTACGTCGACCTCACCCAGTCAGGCGATGGCGACTTCACCTACGGCTTCTCGACCAAGGTCGATGGCACCATCGCGGGTGCCAGCGGCCAGTCGGAGCTACAGGACGCAATGGAAGCTGGTCACGCCGCCGTCACGTTCAACTATCTCACCCGCGAGACGCGGGAGGGGTGGCTGAAGGGCCAAGAGGAACGCCCGCGCTGGTTCTGCAACACGAACAAGCCGGGTGAGCAGTACACCGCGATGGCCGACGCCAAGGCGACGATCGCCGACTACGGCGCCTGAGCATGAACGAAGGATCGAGCACGGAGACGCCTCTACGGCGTCTCCTCGATCCCAAAACCTACAAAGTAATTTGCAAGTTTTGGGATCGATTGCCATAAACAGTTTAATATTTTAAAATCTAGCTAAGATGGCCAAAATCAAAACTCATCCTAAATACGACACTCGAAAAACCGCTACGCCCAAGCCCAAGGGCATAGACCACAAAGCTTTCGAAAAAGTCTATTGGCCGTTTATTCCTGTTTTTATTGCCACCGCCCTGCTGCTCAGCTTGGCTATCCAAACCGTGCCGTTGCATCATTTAACCGGCAAGGTTCTGGGCTACCAGACTAGCAAAAACTCAGATCAATTATTAAAGGATACTAATCTTCAGCGCGAGAAAGCCGGTGAGTCGGACCTTAAAATTAACGACGAACTTACCAAGGCCGCTCAGGCCAAAGCCGACGATATGGCTAAGCGCGATTACTGGAGTCATAACACACCGCAAGGAGTCGCTCCTTGGAGTTTCGTGACGGCCACCGGCTATGTTTACCAAAGCATGGGCGAAAACTTAGCTGCCGGCTTTAACGACGATGATGCTGTAGTGAACGCTTGGATGGCCAGCCCTCACCACCGCGAAAACATTCTTGATAAAAACTACAGCCAGGTTGGCTTTGGCTACGCTAATAATCCAAATTACACAGCTGCCGGTGGCGGACCTATGACAATAGTCGTGGCTTTTTACGCCCAACCGGCCAGCGTGTTCGTTAATCCAAAGACTAATTTTACAGGACAGACTCTGGGAGCCTCTACTACCCGTGTCGCTGCCGCCTTTAACAGTTCTTTGTCGCCGTGGCTGCCGGTAATATTGCTCTTTGGGGGATTGGCTGCTTTGGGTATATTTATCGAAAAGCACCGCCGCTATTTTGCTACCGCGGCTGCTCAGGGCGAGCGTTATATTTTGCGCCATCCGGCAACTGATTTTTGCCTGCTAATAATTGCTTGTCTGGTGTTCCTGCTGAACCAAACCGCCGGGTTTATCAAATAGTATGGCTAGCCAGAACCAGCCCTCATATCTACTTTGGTAAAGTAACAAACATTTCACCACCTTTTGCCGAAAAGGTGGCGCCAAAACTCTCGGGCTAGGTTCCGCCGAACTTGCAAGTGATGTAAAACCAGTCTTTGCTTGAAGAACTCCTCGCAAAATTGCCGACTGGCAAATTTGTTCGTCAAACACTTCAAGACTCTAAAGACAGACTGTTTTACATCACTTGGGCAAGTCGTCTCCACATGCCCGACCTTAGCTGCAATCCTCATCAGTTTCCTCAAGCCTGGATTAGCTGCACAGCTCCAAGCTAAACGTTATGCTATCGATGCAGCGGTGGGCCCGGGCATCGGCTTGAACAGATGAAGATAAACTAAATTGGCAGGATTAAAGCCGCAACTGTGCCGAGCCTATTCTTTGAAGAATAGGAGGTGAGGCCGCTTGCCGTTGTTGCGGCGCCTGCCAATTTAGTTTATCTTCAATCCAGCTTCAAACGTAGCCCGGTGGTTTTGGTTACTTTGGCCGAACCAAAGTAACGTAATATTTGGTTCTTTGGAAAAGAACATGCTGCACTGCTTTTGGGCCAAAATAAAACCTAGTTCTTAAGAAAAAAGGTTATCGGACCACTACGTTCGTAGAGCCGAAGATGGCGGCCAGGTCGCGCAAACATTGCTCGTTAATATCAATGGTTTGCGGTAATTTTATAATTTGTTTGTTATCTTGCGGGCCGGTGACCAGCACGACTTCGGTTCGGCCTTTGTGGCCATCCAGCTTTTCTTTAAGCGACATCAAAAGTTCCTGATTCTTGCTGTCTTCTAATCGCAAATAGAGACGTTGGCGGCTGATTACCACCGGATCGGAGCCAGTCCGCGCCGCTCTTACAGGCTTGTCTTTGAGATTATAGTTGAAGGATTTTTTGTCCTTGGCAAAAGCCGCCGCATCTTCTGGCGACAAAGCCACAGCATCATCAACCAGGATTTTTACTTCTGATCCACGGTCGGAAGCTCGGCCGCCGCCAACCTTGCCGCGAGCCAGAATAACTTTATCGCGTTGCCATATATCAACGCTCTTTAAATAAGTTTTAGGAAACAGCACGAGTTCGATTTCGCCGCTGATGTCTTCGAGTTTAACAAAGGCCATCTTGGACCCGTTTTTGGTAGTAATTTCTCGTATATCGCTCACAAAGCCGCCCACTGTCACGCTCAGTCCGTCCATGCCTTCGAATATTTCTTTGACGGGCGTCGCCTTTGACTCGAGAATCTCCTGATAAGCCTCCAGCGGGTTGCGACTCAAATAAAGCCCAAGCAGTTCGCGCTCCCAACCAAGTTGTTCGTGGGCCGAAGCAACAGGCCCCGATGTATCGAGCGTTAGCTTCAGAGCCATTTCACTGACCACATCCGACTCGCCAAACAAATCCACCTGACCACTGGCAGCATCTTTTTGAATCTTGTTAGATAAATTCAAGATATTTTCTAGGTTGTTATAAAGCACGCCGCGGTCGCCAAAACTATCAAACGCGCCAGCTTTAACTAAACTTTCCAAAGCTTTGCGATTACAAATCCGCGCGTTAACATGCTTGCAAAAATCTTCCAGCGAATTAAAACGACCGCCATTGGCCTCGCGAGCCCGCAAAATTTCTTCTACGGCGCCGTGGCCAACGTTCTTAATTGCGTCTAAGCCAAAACGAACTTGTTCTTTGGCCTTAACCACGGCAAATTCGTGGAAAGATTCATTAATATCTGGCGGCAGAACATTAATGCCCATGTGTTTGCACTCTGTGATTTCTATGGCTAAACGATCGGTATCGTCGTAGTCGCTAGTCATTAAGGCCGCCATGAAAGCTGCCGGATAATGCGATTTAAGATAGGCGGTTTGGTAGGCGATCAAGGCGTAGCAAGCGGCGTGGGATTTATTAAAACAGTAAGCCGCAAAATCTTCTAGCTGACCCCAGAACCTTTCCATTAATTTGCGCTCGGCACCAGAGGTTTTAACACCGCCCTCGATAAAGTCTTTTTTGAGCTTTTTCATGACTTCCGGAATCTTTTTACCGATAGCTTTGCGCATTGTGTCGGCTTGGCCACCGGTAAAACCGCACATTTCTTTAGATATTTGCATGACTTGTTCTTGGTAAACGATCACGCCGTAGGTGCTTTTAAGCGCCGGCTCCATGGCAGGATGCATGTATTCAATTTCTTTTTTGCCGGTTTTGCGTGATATAAAATCTTCGATCCACTGCATTGGCCCAGGACGATATAGAGCATTCATGGCTACCAAATCCTCAAAAACAGTAGGCTTTAGCTGCCTTAGGTAACGCTTCATGCCAGCAGATTCAAACTGGAATACACCGGTGGTATCACCGTTCTGGAATAGTTTAAAAGTTTTTGGATCGTCCATTGGAATAGACAAAATATCGATATCTTTGCCATAAACTTTTTTAACGATTCGAAGAGCGTTCTTAATAATTGTAAGGTTAGATAGACCCAAAAAATCCATTTTAAGTAGGCCGAGCTCCTCGATTGGACCCATTGAATACTGAGTGGCAAGAGAACCTTTCTGGGCTACTTCAAGCGGCGTGTATTTAACTATGTCTTCCGGAGCGATAACCACGCCCGCAGCGTGTACGCCGTGACTTCTAATAGTGCCTTCTAGTCGGGTAGCCAGGTCGAAGACTCTTGCTGATTGCTCGTTTTTTTCGTTCTCGGTTTTTAGGTCTGAATTTTCCGTGAGCGATGTGGTCAGTGGAATGTGACGGCCCTGGATTGGCGGCGGAATCATTTTGGCTAAACGATCAGCTTCCGCATAGGGGACCTGAAGCACGCGGGCCACATCTCGCACCGAGTTGCGAGCGGCCATTCGGCCGAAAGTTACAATGTTGGCTACCTGCTCGCGGCCGTATTTGTCTACGCAATATTCAATGACTTCTTCGCGCCTAGTATCCTGAATATCAATGTCCATATCCGGCATGCTAATGCGGTCAGGATTCAGAAAACGCTCGAACAGCAAATCAAATTCCAACGGATTTAGCTCAGTAATTCTTAAACCATAAGCCATTATCGAGCCAGCCGCACTGCCCCGTCCCGGACCAAACACGATGCCGCGGTCTTTGCCCCAGTTGATAAAATCCTGAACGATCAGGAAATATCCGTTGAAGCCCATGCTATCTACCACGCCCATTTCGTATTCGGCGCGCTCGATAATTTCTGGGCTTAATAATTTTTTGGCCTGCGTGATCGAAAGTTTAACTGCTTCATCTCGAGTTTTGCCGCCATAGCGCCAGGCAAGACCTTGCCAAATCAACTTATCCAGCATTTGTTTTTCGCTTTCGCCGTTGGGGGTTGGGAACTTTGGAATTAGTATTTCGCCGAGCTCAATATCAACCCGGCAACGATCGGCAATTTTTTTGCTGTTGGTTATTAAGTTGGGATCGATTTTTTCCCAACGTTCGATAATTTCTTTAGGGTCGGCAACATGCAAATGAAAGTCTTTAAGACTAAACCGGTTCTCGTCGGTTAAGAAAGCGCCCGTTTGAACACAGAGCAAAATCTCGTGCGCTTCCTGGTCTTCGTGATTTAAATAGTGAGCGTCGCATGTTAGAACCGCCGGAATATCTAATTCTTTGGAGAGCTTTAATAAGTCGTTGTTAACCCTGTCTTGCTCGGCCCAGCTCGACGGATGCTCCGGATGGCCATGGTCCATGATCTCAATGTAATAACGATCGCCAAAAACTTTTTTATACCATTCGGCGGTTTTTTTAGCTTGGTCGTACTGGCCCTCACGAAGGGCATCGCTGACTTCACCGCCAATGCAGCCAGATAAGACAATTAAGCCTGCGTTATATTTCTCTATTAAGTCATGGTCGATTCTTGGCTTATAATAAAAGCCTTCCAGGTTGGCTATACTCGATAGTCGCATTAGGTTTTGATAGCCTTCGTTATTCATAGCCAGCAATGTTAGGTGAAAATACTGGCGATCTTTGCCTGGATCTTTGTCTTTATAAGTTCGCGGCGCCACATAGGCTTCCATGCCAATGATTGGCTTAATCTCACCCGCATTCGCGGCTTTATAAAACTCAATTACGCCGCTCATGGTGCCGTGGTCGGTCATAGCAACGGCTTCCATGCCCATTTCTTTGACTCGGTCAATCAAAGCCGGTACTTTGGTTAACCCATCGAGCAAAGAATATTGAGTGTGATTGTGCAAATGCACATAATCAGATGGTTTTAGTTTTACCCTCTCGGACATCTTAAGTTAATTATACAAAAACTTAAGCCCTTTACGGTTGCTCAGCACCCTAAATTACAACGCCACAAATAAGAGAATGAAAGAGTTAGCTGGATGCAAAATATGGGCAGAAGCGAGGTGCGCAAACGAACTGTATTCTACATACAGAGAGTGCGCACCGCAGCTTATAACCGTATTTGGCGCCAGATAGACTAGCTTTTAAGGAATTTGGAAAGATTCTTCTGAGCTTGACGGGCCTGCTTCACGGCTTTGTTAAGCTCTGGATCGTCAGCTTCGCCGGCTTTTAAGGCCTTGAGCACCATTTTAGCCTTGTTCTGGGCGTCTTTAGCGCGGATTACTGCCTCGTTAAATTCATCACGGGCTTGGGAACTCAAAGCCACCGTTTTGGCCTGAGCTTTTTTAAGAGTATCCCCTAATTCTGCTTGGGCAGCCTGCAGTTGTTCGGCGGCGTCGCTTTTAAAATCATTAACTTTAGCTTGTAAATCATCCCGCGTATCTTTGCCGCTTTTAGGGGCTGTCAAAACACCGGCTAAATATCCGCCTATGCCGGCGACTGCCGCGCCAAGGGCAATTTTTCGACCAGTTTTAGGATCTTTACGCATTCTCATGAGAGTCTAGCCTTTCTTTTTAAAGCCGGCCGTCTGTTCGACGATCTTGCCGATTAATTTAATAACCGCGATGGGCGAGCTGGCGCGTTCAAACGCACTGGCTGCTGATTCTACAGTATCGGCCACGCTCTCAGCGCGCGCCGTAATTCTTTTTACTTGTTTAAGCACGCTGATAAAGTAGCCGAGGGCCACGATCAGAAAAACCAAAAAAACGGACAGAACCGAACTAACAATTATTAGTAAGACTAGGGCTGCTGTATTCATAAGCCAAGTATAACGCTACAGTGTCAAGTGGCGCAAATAGTCGGCAAAGTCATCTTTGATATCATCGTGCATTAGCGCAAAGTCGACAACCGTTTTAAGGTACTCGAGCTTATTGCCGGTGTCGTAATACGTGCCGTCGATTTCGCATGCATAAACGTCCAGACCATCATCCATCATACGCTGCACCGACGGCTGAAAAATTAATTCATGCTTGGGCTCCAGCTTCTCTAAATCCTGTTTTATGTAGTCAAAGATTTTTGAATCAAAAACGTAACCGCTCAGACTGGCTAAATTGGATGGCGAGGACTCCCGGCTACCGGGTTTTTCTATGATTCTTTCCATCCGCAACAACTGGCCCTGCCTCTCGCTGCCGCCCACAAAGGCGTAGCGTTTATAGTCTTCTTCGTGTTTGGCCGGCAAACAAGCAAAAATTGCCGAAGCTTTGGTCTGATCGTAGGCCCTCACTAATTGCGAAAATCTCGGCGGGCTGGACAATATGAAATCGTCACCCCATGTATAAATAAAAGGTTCGCCGCCAATCAAATGTTCAGCATTCAAAAGCGGCGTAGCATTGCCGTATGGACCTTTTTGGCGCACATAAACAAAGTTCGCGAGGTTGGCAATTTTTTTGATTTGATCTAAAAGCTCGTCTTTGCCGCCGTTTTTAAGATTGCTAACAAGGTCTTGGCTGGGATTATCAAAATGATCTTCAATCGCCCGTTTGGAATAGCCGGTAACGACTATGATGTCTTCGATTCCGGCGTTTACGAGTTCTTCGACTACATACTGAATGATCGGTTTATCTACGACTGGCAGCATTTCTTTGGGCATCGCTTTGGTCTGCGGCAAAAAACGTGTGCCGAAGCCGGCGGCTGCGATAACCGCTTTTCTAATTGGTTTTTGCGCCATTTTATACCCCCAGTTGTTTTTTGATTATTGCCTGAGCTAAACCCGGATTGGCTTGGCCTTTGGATTTTGCCATGACCTGGCCGACCAAAAAGCTGATAGCTTTCATTTCGCCATTCTTAACATCATTGGCGGCTTTTTCGTTTTCGGCAATGACTTGTTTAACAATTTCTTCAATCGCCCCTTCATCCGAAACCTGAATTAGTTTCTTTTCTTTTGCAATTAGCTCAGGATCATTTTTAGAGATAAGCATCTCATCGAAAATTTCCTTAGTGGCCGTAGAGCTTAATAGTCCGTCTTCTGCCATCTGGCATAATTTAACAAGGTTCTTGATGCTTATGTCGACTTTTGCGTCAGTATTGTCCGGCTCTTCGGGTTGTGGGCGTAAAAGCAAGAACGCTATCCGTCTGCCGAATTTTGCATTCAACTTGCCATCGTAGCGATATACAAGGTCGACATTTCTAGCTACGTCGGGAATAGCAACAATATCTTCAGTTGCTTTCTTATCAATTCCAATATCGCTCAGCGTTTTTCTGTAATAGCTTGGCAGATCGGGCATGTCTTTTCTGATATTTTCAATGAATTCATCGCTAAGTTCGGTTGGGGGGATGTCCGGTTCGGGCATGTAGCGATAATCTTCGGCTTCTTCTTTGCTGCGCTGGCTGGTTGTAACTTGCTTATCTTCGTCCCAGCCGCGGGTTTCCTGCACAACCTTTTCGCCATTTTCTAAAAGTTCAGTCTGCCTTTTAATTTCGTACTCAATCGCCGCCTCTACACTACGGAAACTATTCAGGTTTTTAACTTCCGCGCGGATTCCGGGTTTGCTGGGATCTTTGCTAACGCTGACATTCACGTCAAAACGCATGTGGCCGAGGTACAGGTCGCAATCAGAAACGTCTGCATATTTCATAAGTAAATAAAGTTCGCGTACGTAAGCTTTAGCGTCAGCGGCACTATGAATGTCCGGCTCGCTGACAATTTCTAGCAGCGGCGTACCAGCGCGGTTCAAATCCACCAAGCTATAATCAGCACTGGCCGGGTGAGTGTTTTTGCCGGCATCTTCTTCCAGGTGCGCCCTGGTGATGCCGATCTTTTTGCCGTCCGGCAATTCTACATGGCCGCCGATAATAATTGGGTTTTCATACTGAGTAATTTGATAGCCTTTGGGCAAATCCGGATAAAAATAATGCTTGCGTTCAAACTTAGAGAATTTCTGCGGAGTAGTATTTAGTGCAAAAGCGGCTCGGCAAGCAAGCTCCAAAGCTTTTTCGTTCAAAACCGGCAAAGCGCCAGGCATACCGACATCAATGTGGCTAATCAAAGTATTTGGCGCCGCGTCTCGAGCATCATTGCCCACAGCCGAAAACATCTTGGTTTTGGTCTTTAGCTGAACGTGCGTTTCGATTCCGATTGTCGGCAAGTAATCACTCATCTAAAGTACTCCCAGATCTTTAAGGCAGGCACGGAAACCAGCCAATGCATTTTGAGCTTCATTTTTTCTGAGCTTAACGTCCGGTTCATGTACCAAGCGATTGCGCAATTTATGCGCGTACCAAACAGAGTCGTTGTCTTTAATGTCGCGCTGAGCTGCAACAAGCCGCTCCCCAGTGGTTTTGCCTTTGTAATGTTTTTTGCGTAAGGCTTCGTCTAACAATTTATCCGCGTCAATTACGGCTAATACCATGCCTTCCGGCGTTCTGACGCGAGTTAAAAGTTCAACCCATTTTTCCTGGAAATACTTTTCTCCGGACGGGCCGAAGCGGCGCTTTCCAATCGTGGCTACTAACATCAGGACCAAAACACCAAAAACGATTATGCCAAGCAGAAAAATAACAGTCATCTATAGCTCCTCGAACCCTTTTGCCGCTGATAATAATTCTGCATCATGACGGCGGTCGGCTATCATCTGCAGACCAACCGGCAAACCATCAACCTTGCCGGCCGGCACGCTGATAGCTGGGTTGCCGGTAATATTGGCAGCTACGGTCATGATATCAGTTAAGTACATTTGCAATGGGTCAGCGGTTTTTTCGCCAATTTTAAAAGCAGTCATAGGTGCTGTCGGCCCAACCAAAAAATCAAATTTCGCGAACGCCTCATCCATTTCTTTGATAATTTTTGTCCGCACCGTTTGCGCTTTCTTATAATAGGCGTCGTAATAGCCAGAGCTCAACACATAAGCGCCAATCATAATACGACGCTTTGCTTCCGTGCCAAAACCCTCTTCGCGCGCCAGCTCGTAACTTTCGTTTAAATCTCTAGCTTTGTCGGCAAAATAGCCGTAGCGCTGGCCGTCGTAGCGGGCCAAATTAGACGAAACTTCAGCCGGACAAATAATATAATAAACCGCGAGCGCCAACGGCAAACTTGGCAAGCTAATCTCACTGATCTCGACGCCTGCGGAACGAAGCTTTTCAATAGCCTGGTCTACAACGCGCTTAACATCGCCTTCTAGGCCTTCAAAATACTCTTTGACAACGCCAACTTTTTTGCCCTTGAAACTAGCTGGCCCGGCGACATAAGTATCTTGGCGATCAATCGTAGTGCTATCTAGCTCGTCTTTGCCAGCCATCACATCAAGCACCAACGCCACGTCATCTACGTTACTCCCAATTGGCCCGATTACATCTGTGCTGCTAGCCATGGCAATCACACCGCTACGGCTGACTAAACCATAGGTCGGTTTATAGCCAACGCTGCCGGTAAAGCTGGCTGGCAAGCGAATGGAGCCGCCAGTATCGGTGCCGAGCGCAAAAGGCGCCATACCGAGCACAACCGCCGCCGCCGAACCGCCACTACTGCCGCCCGGCACACGGGTTTTATCGTGCGGATTCAAAGTGGTAAAGAAATCACTGTTTTCGGTAGAACTGCCGTGAGCAAAAGCGTCCAGGTTGGCTTTAGCCACACAAATGGCGCCTTCGGCCTCTAGTTTATTGATCGCCGTAGCCTGGTATGGTGCTTCAAAGGGTTTAAGAATATTACTTGCAGCTGTAGTTTTACCGCCGAATACCAAGAAATTATCCTTGGCAATAAATGGTACACCTGCCAGTTTGCCTGGGTTTTTGCCGCTGGCTACCATATGATCTATCTCGTGCGCGCGTTCGCGTGCGCGGTCTTCTAGTGTACTGATTATGGCTTTATACTCTTCGTTTTCTTTAATGGCAGTTAGTGATTTTTCAATTAGATCGATAGCTTTAGTTTCGCCTTTTTGCACAGACGCGACTATATCCGCTATTTTTGGCCAAGAATTTGGCATTTTATAAAACTCTCTTTACTTTGAACTGATTGTCTTGAATGGCCGGAGCATTAGACAACAATGTTTCAATTTTATAGCCGTAATCTTTGACTTCGTCTTTTCTAGTGACGTTCTTCAAACCCGTTACTTGATAGGTTGGCGCTAAGTCCGCAACGTCCACTTCATCTAATTGTTCAACGTAGCTAAGTATTCCTGATAACTCGCTACGAAACTTTTCTATTTCTTCTTCAGATAACTTCAGCCTGCTTAAATGCGCCAATTTCAAGACGTCTTCTCGGGTAAGTTTGCTCATAATCTTCTTTAAATTATAACAAACAAGCGTGGTAAATATCACTGTTATATTTCTGGTTGAACGGTGCTAAGATTTAATGCGTCATAGGGCTAACTTTAGGCAAGTGGGCTTCTTTATGACTGGCAGAGTAGTCAAACATCTTAAGAAGGGGGGTAGGCTGTGTCTAAGCACTGCATGCCGCTCGAGCGCGTGGACGACTTCACTCGCTGGTACGGGCTGCGGAGGTCCGTCGTCGGGCACTTCCACTTCAAGAAGGACGAGATCGTCGTTCAGCGCACCGGCTCTGGCAAGCTCGAGCTGACCTGCGGTGGCGCACCGATTCGGCTCGAGGAGCTCGACAGCTACGTGCGCGAGTTCATCGCGACGCTGTTCGCCAACCAGTCGGTCAAGAGACTCGCCTTGAGCAAGACGCAGTTCGCGCTCGAGGTCAACGAGCTCAACGCCTGGGGCAACATCGAGCAGCCAGCGATGGAACTCGCCGACAGGATGTATCTCGAGAGGAAGGTGTTCCTCTCGACTCGTCCCAAGCAGACAAGCATCGCGCTGCCGGCGACGGCGTAGACCTTCCCGAAGACCGGCGCGCTCAAGAGCGAGCGCGCCGGTCTTACCGGTCTTTAGATTTTTAGCTAAGGGAAACTTTGGCACTCAAGAAGCGACTACTCTGCCCTCTTCCCTGGTATTCCTATTTTTATAAAAATTGTATAATTTGCTTTATCGTGCTCCCAAAGGCGTCAAGCTACCGCTCCGCTACGGAGCCGACGCAACTTGAGGAGCAAATCTAGATCCACCTTCGGAAGGAGGTGAAGATGGAGTCTGACGATTGGGGCGTACTGAGCGTCGCAGTTCCGGCGGGAATCGTCGTAGGAGTGCCCTTGTCTGCGATCTTCGCGGCATTGCACTACATCTTCGGGTGGCCGCACAACCTGATGGAAGCCTGCGGCCTTTCGTTCGCGGTTCCGTTCGCCATCGTGCTCATTCTGGGCACCGGTGAATGAACCCTGACTCACCTTGGGAAGGAGGTGAAAGCAGTGAAACTCCTAGGCGCAAGATGGTTCGTCTTCGCCGGGCTGTTCGTTCTGGCCGCAGAAGTCACCGTCTCGTACGGCCTTTTCCGGCTATCGTGGTGGGCTGTCCCCGCCTTCTGGGCGATCATTGGCGTCGTGGTCCTTGTCTCGGGCCACATGGTCGACAAAGCTGGCGCTCGAATGCCACGCGTCGACAACGTGCAGGACGCCCTTTGGCTGTTCGCCGTGGTCGTCATTGCGTTCGCGGTCATCGTCGTCATCGGCGCCATGTGGATCGTCAGCACGATCGAGCGCCGAGGCGACAGCCATGCCCCGGTCCTCACCGGCTAGCCCCGAGCAAATCGACTCGTCTCGAAAGGAGGTGAAAACATGCAACAGCATCAGAAAGATCTTCTGATTAGCGTCTTCGCCGCCGTGCTCATTACTGGCGTCGAAGCGGCAGCGTTCTTCTGGGGCGGTCACGGATGGCAGATCGCCGGTGCGGTCTGGTACATCTGCGGGGTGGTGGCATTCTTTGCTGCCATGCTGACGAACCTTCCTGACCGTTCTCGCGCCCAGGACTGGAGTGGGTCGCTCATGGCCTACGTCCTCGGCGTGATCGGGCTTGCCTTCATGCCCATACGAGGGTGGAAGTTCTACAAGGCCGTAAAAGCGGCGTAGACCTTCAGGGGTTGGGGTGGGAGTCAGTATTGGCGACTCTCACCCCCGCAGCAAGCGCTCCTCAAGTTACAAAAACTTTATAATTTGCTTTTGACTTCTTCGATTAGGTCGCGCAGTTCGGCGGCTTTTTCGAATTCTAGGTTGGCCGCCGCCAGATCCATTTGGGCCGTTAGATCTTTGACCAAATGTTTATATTCGTCTTTAGGGATTTTGCGCAGATCAACTTTGGGCGCTTCCTCTTTGGCCGACCGCGGCAAATAACCTTCAGTAATCTCACGCTGGATGCCGCGCGGCGTAATGCCGTGCTCGTTATTGTATTTATTTTGAATCTCGCGGCGACGGGATGTTTCATCAATCGTACGCTTCATGCTACCGGTTATGTTATCGGCGTACATAATCACCCGGCCTTCTTCGTGGCGGGCGGCGCGGCCAACTGTCTGGATTAAGGCTTGCTCACTACGCAAAAAACCTTCTTTGTCGGCATCCAAGATAGCTACTAGGGATACTTCTGGCAAGTCCAGGCCTTCACGCAACAAGTTAATACCGACCAGCACGTCGTAAACACCCAGTCGCAAGTCGCGAAGAATATCGGTGCGTTCCAACGTGTCGATTTCGGAGTGAATGTAAGCAACTTTGATATTTAACTCTTGCAGATATTCGGCTAAGTCTTCGCTCATCCGCTTGGTCAGAGTGGTTACTAAGACGCGTTGGCCTTTTTCGGTTGTGCTGCGGATTTCGGCAATTAGATCATCTACCTGACCTTCTACCGGACGAACCTCTATAACTGGATCAAGCAGTCCTGTCGGGCGAATGATTTGCTGGGCCGGTTCAGGGCTGCGACTTAGCTCCCACTCAGCCGGAGTAGCGCTGACATAAACAACTTGATTCAAGTGGTGCTCGAATTCGCTGAACGTCAACGGCCGGTTATCGAGCGCGCTCGGCAGGCGGAAACCATACTCCACCAGCACTTCTTTGCGGGCACGATCGCCGTGATACATGCCGCGAACCTGCGGAATAGTCATGTGGCTTTCATCAATAATCATTAAATAGTCGTCCGGGAAATAGTCGAGCAAGGTAGCTGGCTGCTCGCCGGGCTCGCGGTTAGTTAAATAGCGGCTGTAATTTTCAATGCCCTTCACGAAGCCGGTTTGTTCGAGCATTTCGACGTCGAATTTAATGCGTTGCTCTAAGCGCTGGGCTTCGAGCAATTTGTTATTTTTCTTGAACCAAGCAATTCGCTCTTCGGCCTCGTGCTGGATTTTAACCAATGCCCTTTTGAGTTTTTCTTCTGGCGTTACATAGTGGCTACCCGGAAAGACGGTCAGCTCATCGAGATTAGCCTCGATTTCACCGGTAAGTGGATTAATTCGCGTAATTCTATCTAGTTCGTCGCCAAAAAATTCTACGCGGTAAGCCGCCTCTTCGCCGGCCGGGAAGATATCAACCACGTCGCCATGTACGCGGAAAGTGCTGCGGTGAAAATCTATATCGTTGCGGTTATATTGAATGTCGGTCAGCTGGCGCAGCATTTTATCGCGCAAGCGGCGTTCGCCACGCTTCAAGCGCAGGGCCATGTTATCGTAATCTTCCACTGAACCGATTCCATAAATACATGAAACCGATGCCACAATAATCACATCGCGGCGCGATAACAACGCTGCCGTAGCTGCATGTCGCAAACGGTCAATCTCTTCGTTAATATCACTGTCTTTTTCTATATAAACATCGGACCGGGGAATATAGGCTTCTGGCTGATAATAATCGAAGTAGCTAACAAAATAGTGCACGGCATTGTCCGGAAAGAATTGCCTAAATTCGTTATAAAGCTGTGCGGCCAACGTTTTGTTGTGGCTCAAAACCAGTGTCGGTTTTTGGGTATTCTGGATTAAATTAGCCATGCTAAAAGTTTTGCCAGAACCGGTCACGCCGAGCAACACCTGGTTTTTCTCACCAGCATTTAAACCTTCGGTTAACTTGGCAATAGCCGCCGGCTGGTCGCCCCGCGGCTCATAATCACTCTTTAAGCTGAACTTAGCCATCATTTAATTGTAACAAGAGTAGGCTTATTGGGGTATGACCTGAAGGTTGGGCAATAGTGCTTTGACTGCGTTGTTTGTTTGAGTTTCGACATTGCTCGAAGCTTGATTGTCACCGCAGGCGCTTTGGGCATGCTGGAAAAAATAGTAATAGTCGCCCGCATGGCCGTAATCAGACTTACTCAAGGTTGTGGCGTATTCTGCCGCAGTTTGACCCGAGGAAGTACCGTCGGCCAATCTCACGACATCCGTCGAGCGGTAGCGATCTATTGAGCCACCGTAGGTTTTATTCGCGCATTGAGCAGACGTTGCATCCAACTGAGTTGAGCTGAAAGTTCCTACCCACGGCAAGCTATCGCTGCTATTAAGGCTGTATTCGAGAGTTAAGTTGCCGCTGTATGGCGCGCGAACGCCCCACTGCGAAATCGTGAAATATTCAGTGGAGCTGGTCGAAGAACTGGAGCTAGATGTTTTGGACGAAGCACTTTGACTGGCTGAGCTTGATGCTCCGGAAATTTTTATTGAGTTAACGATTGACTCGAAGCCCGCTAGGTCTTGGCTGTCGCTCCAATTTTCGTAAGGCGAATCATGATAGTAGTTCTCCCGGAAGGTTAGGCTGATACTAAAGCTGCCAGAAGTAATTATGTACGTATCGTCCGTGTACTTTTCGGCAGCAGATGGCCCGGTAAAAACCAGCTTGTCGAGGATTGCCTGCTGCCCATTGATAGTTAATTCTTTGATCGTGTGGAATTTATCGGCTCTGGCCTTATCGTTCGGGATGGCATCGGCTGCGCCAAATTGGATGTTCAGTTGGTTTTTTTGATTATGCGGCGGCAGCAGGGTGAATGGCCGGCTTTGTTTCGAATAATCCGGCGTAGGTACCGGACTGTCGGTGCCAGCCGGATCGATATACTTAAATTCCCAGTCGTTTGAGTACTTAAGGCTGAACGCCCCGGCCGAGTCGGTGTAGGTAGCTATCGACGAAGTTGACGCCTGATCTGAAGTTGCAGCAGGCTTATTTTTAGAATTTTCGTTGTGCCATACTAGATAGATACCAACACCGATAACGATAACGTAAAGAAATATAATAACAGATTCTACGAATGCAAATCCTGTTTGTTTTGTTTTCATAAGCAGAGTGTAAGCTTAAGCACTTAAAAGCACAAGTAGCCTACTCATATAGATTTCTGTAGGGTTTATGGAGCTCATCGAGTATTTTAGTCAACTTAGCCACCAAGCTATCTGGATCATCGTCAAAGACAATCAAGTCAGGATTAGCGTTTGGCAGAAGTTTCATCAAGCCTTCGAGCTGTTCGCCAATGCCGCCAGCGCCGGTCAAAATTCCAATTGGCGTATGCGTCTCGGCGGCAATCGTGAATTCGTGCAAGGTGCCAAGCCGTCCGCCGACACTGACTACGGCATCGGATGAATTAATGAGCAAAGCATCGCGGCCGGAATAGTGCAGGCCTGTATACAAGATGCAGTCATAGGCTTTGATGGGCAGCCGATACTTCATAACGTGCTCGACTTTAGTGCTAGCCGGGCTGATGCCCAAACTCATCTTGCCACCGGCGGCCTTGTAGCCTTCGGCTGAATCGTTAGGTAGCCCAGTGGTGGCACCCGTCATCAAACTATGACCAGCACGGGCAATGGCTTCGCCAGCAGAATGAGCCAGCTTTTTGCCCTGCTCTACGCTTTGGCCCTTAGCCGCTCCAGAAACACAAAATTGATACTTACCCACCTTAAGCCTCAACCAATTCTGGCACCAAATCAATCGCCGGTTTAAACGCTTTGGTAACTTCTTGGCTGGCGGCAGCTGCCGATACTGGCAATTCTTCAACATATTGGCGATAGCGGTTCATTAGCCCTGCCCAAAAAAGATGGTGACCATTGCTGCGCAGACGGTCTTGGTAATTCGCGCCAACAAGATGGTTATGCGATACGTCTTTAAAATTGAGCGAAACCGGCTCGCCGTCATTAAACATTAGCAAGTGCTCGGCGCCCAGCCACCAGCTAAGTGCTGGATGCGCCCTATGTAAATTGTGGCTCAAACGATTTTCGCTCAGACTTTCTAAGCCGTCTATTAACAGCAGTGCCATTGTTAACGTAGGAGCATTGCCAACTTTAGGATTCAGAGCTATAGAACCTACCGCTCCGTTTGCTAACACTTTGAAGGCGTTCTCTGTTCCAGGAATTTTATCTGGCAAAGCAACCGTCTTTAGAGGCTTGAGTTCATAGCTGGTCGAACTAAGTCTGGCGAGCTTGGCCTCAACTTTTTTATGCCAAGTTGAAACTTCTAGCAAATCGGCGCTTACAAAAATAGCGGCAATATCTTCGCGCTTAAGCAAAGAGTCTACGGAACGATAATGCAAAGTTTTCATCAATTTTTTAGGCGGATTTTGCTTAATTAGATTCTTGGCCGCGGAGTTTTTCAGAGTCCAGACTTCTTTAAGATCAACGCTGTGATAAACAAGCTCGGCAGCTTTTTGCGCCCGTTCAGCAAATGAGGTTTGGGCATTAACTCCTAGCGCGCGGTCCACGCTAGCCGCATCCTTTTCATAGCGGGCTTGCAAAGCGTAATAAAGCTCTTCGCCGGTTGTATCATCTGGGTCTAAGCCGAGTTGTGCAACTTTGGCCCTTAGTGCTTGGGTGGTTTCTGATAGGTGCCTGACGTCCTCGCTCGGGAAACCGCTGCGCTCTTCTAGCTCGGCTACGATATCCTTAAACTCTTGCTCGTCTTTACCGGCAAGGGTTGCCAGCAAGTCGCTCATGGCTAGAACTTCTCCGGATGGTAATTGCGCGGAGCAATTCTTAAGTAATGCTCTAGTTCGTGTTCGGTCAAAAGCCCAGCTTGAGCGCCGACTTTCTGGACTACGCTCATGCTATTAACGGGCGCCCAAAGTAGTGCGCCTTCAATATCGGCGCCTTTTAGGATGGCAGCCACAAAGGTACTGGTAAAAGCATCGCCGGCACCGGTTCTATCATATGGTGGCTTGATATCGGGATAAATTGGCATCTTCAAACGCTTAACGCCATCGCTGGCATAAGCGCCGGCGTGGCCGTCGCTGATTACCACGATTTTGGGCCCGAGGGCATGCAGTCTATCTAACAAGTCGTGAACATTGCCGTGGTCGCCGCCGGTAATGGTGGTGGCCTCTTCTCTATTTACGGCTATGAGTTCGCTGTGTTCGTAAATTTTCTTTAGACGATGCGCGCCGGCCTCAATCTGGAAAGTACCCGGCTGAAAAGCCATTTTTACGGAAGGGTGGTATTCTAGCCAAGCAGCGATTTGGTCGTGGTATTCCATAGCGTGCTCGCTGATGGAGCTAAAATAAATCCAACGTGGTATATCGCTAATTCTGAAAGTCGGCCATTGGTAGTCGTACTCTTCGTGTTTAATTAAAATTGTGCGCTCATCTTTATACCAAAGCACGTAGTGATAGTTGCTTTTCTTGCCATGGTTTATATGAACAAAACGGGAATCTACTCCGGCTTTATGCAGGGCGTCTAAAATAGTGCGGCCACGGTCGTCGTCGCCAATGTTGGCCACCAAGCCGCTTTTTAGCCCGAGTTTGGCAAAAGCTACCGACGCATTACTGGCATTGCCCACCGCTGGCACCACCTCGTTATGATCGAACGGGATTTTGGTCCCAAACGGAATGGCCAGCCACTCGCTGCCGTCTTTTGTGTGTTCTACTTTTTCTTCTTTGTCTAGCAGGCGGATAAAGTCATCAATTACGACGTCGCCCACCGATAATACGTCTAGTTCTGATTGCGCCATTAAAATATTTTTCTTTCTATTACGCTCACGCTTAACTACCTAAATTGTACCACAAAACTGCTTATGCCAAGAGGTTAGGGTCGGGCGTGGCCAGTGCTGTTGAAATCATCGATCTTTGACAGCACGACTTTTTCGACTTCGTCTATAACTTCGCCCATTAATTTAACAACCGCAAATTCAGTCTTGTTTTCAGCCAACACCTTTTCTAGGGTCTCGCGGTAAGCCATGCGCATATCGGTATTTATATTTATTTTGGTAACACCAATTTTTACAGCCTCTATAAAATAATGTCCAGGCGTGCCGCTGCCGCCGTGCAAAGAAATATTGCAATCAAGTGCCTCGCAAATTCGCTTTAAAAGCTCCAGATCGAGTTTTTTGGGCACCGGGTAATGGCCGTGCAGGTTGCCAACTGCTGCCGCAAAAGTGTCCACACCAGTCTCGTCCACAAAGGCCTTTGCGCCTTCTGGGGTTGAGAAAGTTTTCTTGATCTCTGCATAATCGAATTTTTTGGTGAAAACGTTGCTACCACCACCGAAATAGTGCGGTTCGGCCTCTACCAAAGCGCCCGTAAATTTAGCAGCTTGCACTACTTGCTTGGTGCCGGCAATTATTTCTTCGTCGCTAGCGTCGTGCTTGGCTTGAGATATGTCAATGTGAATGCACTCAAATCCAGCCATAACGCCAGCAATCGCAGCTTCGACGCTTGGGCTATGATCGAGGTTTACGTACATCTCGATGTTATATTCGCGTTTGTAGTTATCGACTAGGTCACGAATATTATCGAGCCCCATGGCCTCGACTTCGCCATGGCTGACCTCTACTAAAACCGGAGCCTTCTTTTTGGCGGCTGCCCGAGAAACAGCTATCAAAGTCTCTTGGTTGTCTAGATTGAAGGCGCCCAAAGCAAAGTGTTCGCGGCGAGCTCGGGCAAATGTATTACGGGCCTTCTGGCAGTTATCACGTATTTCGTTAAGCGTAAGCGGCATTTCTTCCTCCTAATGTTTGTGCCCGTTATGATCTGATAGAAAATGTTGGGTAGCTTGAGTGATATGTTTGGCGGTCAGGCCAAAGTGCTCTAGCAATTCTTCTGGTTTGCCCGATTCGCCAAAACGGTCTCGCATACCCATTCTTATCATTGGCGTTGGCAGATTTTCGCTCAAAAGTTCTGCCACCGCCCCACCCAAGCCGCCATTGATCTGGGCTTCTTCGATTGTAATAACATGTCCGGTTTTGGCGGCACTTTCTAGGATGGTTTTGCCGTCTAAAGGCTTAATGGTGGCAACATGAATAACTTCGGCCTTTATTTTATGCTCGGCCAATAAATCGGCGGCTTCCATAGCTTGATAGGTCATGGTGCCGGTGGCTACGAGCGTGACGTCTTTGCCCGGCCAAAAAACTTGGGCTTTACCAATTTCGAAAGGCGTCTTTTCGGTGGTAAACACCGGAGTGGCTTCTCGGGCCAACCGCATGTAATTAGGCCGTTTATCACTCACCATAGCTAGCGTGGCTTTGTAGGCCTCCACGCTGTCACACGGCGCAATAACTACCATGTTTGGCAGGGCACGCATAAGAGCCAGGTCTTCAAGCATTTGGTGCGTAGCGCCATCCGGCCCCACACTGACACCGGCGTGTGATCCAATGATTTTCACCGGTCGGTCGTTCAAGCAAATAGTGGTGCGGATCTGCTCCCAGTTACGCCCAGGGCTAAAAGCAGCATAGCTCGAGACAAAAGGAATTTTGCCGGCTGCCGCCAACCCGGAGCCAACGGTTACTAAGTTTTGCTCGGCCACGCCAATTTCTATGAATCTTGAAGAAAAGGCTTCGGCAAAAAAGTGCATGTTGGTTGATTCGGTCAGATCGGCACAGGCTGCAACTACGTTATCCCAGCGCTTGCCGGCCTCGGCCAGGCCTAGGCCGAAGCCTTTACGAATTGGTTCACTTTTTAGCTCGCCGGCCGCTAAATGCATATCCGTCATTATTGGTGCTCCGATCTGATTTTGCCGCCCAGAGTTCTAAGCTCGGCCAAAGCTTTCTTGGCTTGTTCGTGGTTGGGCGCAATACCGTGCCAATGAAAATCTTGTTCCATAAAATCAACGCCTTTGCCAGGAACCGTGTGCGCTAGAATCGCAACCGGTTTTTCGGTGATGGCTTTGGCGGTCTGCAGAGCTTCGATCACGGCGCCGATGTCGTTACCATTAACTTCCATAACGTGCCAGCCAAAACTAGACCATTTGCCGTGCAGGTCTTCGAGCGGCATTACGTTTTCGGTGGTACCATCGATCTGAATGTTATTGCGATCAACAATTACCGTGATGTTGCTGAGCTTGTATTTGCCGGCCAGCATGGCGGCCTCCCAAATGTTGCCCTCATCCAGCTCGCCATCGCCAGTCGTCACATAAACGTGACGATGAGTTTGATTATCCATACGCATTGCGAGCGCTATACCGCAAGCTTGACTTAAACCACTGCCCAAGGGCCCGCTGGTAGTCTCTAGTCCAGGCAAACGAACTCTTTCCGGATGACCTTGCAATCGGCTGCCAAATTGTCGCAGAGTTAGAAGTTCTTGCTTAGGAAAATAGCCGGCCTCGGCCATGGCCGCATAGCGGACCGGCACAGTATGTCCGTTAGATTGCAGCAAAATATCTCGGTCGGCCCAATCTGGATTCTTCGGATTATGCACCAACATATAAAAATAAAGGGCCGTAAAGATATCGGCCTGGCCAAGGGAGCCCGCCGAGTGGCCGCTGCCAGCGTGCTCTAGCATCCTAATAATATTAACGCGGATGCGGTTGGCGGTTTCTTCTAATTCTATTAGTTTTTCTGGTGCCACACCCATCCCGTTAGAACTCAAAAAGCCTCCAAAGTTAATTGCGCGTCTTGAAGCAAGCACTGATTTTCAAACGATAACCAGAGGCTGGAAATTAAGTGAGTTCTAACGGGACTCATACTGCTTAAGATTATACACCTATTTCAAAGAGGGTAGATATTTACATATATGTCATATTATTATAAGATATATTTTTATGAGCGCTCCCGAGTTAAAACCCCTTAACGAATTTGAACCAAGCTACTGGTTCCCGCTGTCTTCGGCAAATGCCGAGTATAGCAGAAGAACCCCTGGGGAAGTTTTGAGGCGCTACCGGAAAAAGGCAGAAGACATCGCTAAGGTGTTTGAGATAAGGGCCGCCAAGCCCAAGCAGCCCATTAAAGAACTACTTTACGGAGAGGTGTTTGATTTAGCGGAGTTACCCGTTGAAACCTTTATTAAGTTCGGTCGAGAAAGGCTGACGGTAGCCACTCACGCCAATTTGGCCATCGCTAGCGAGGCCGCAGAAAAAGGCGTTTTCTCTAGAGGTGGTTTGGTGGGCATTCAATATTCTCCCAAGCCCGACCACGAATACTATCCAGAAGAGGGACTGCACGCCGTCTCTCGCTTCGAACGACAAGAAGGTTTGGGCGTAATACTTTACGACGATTGGGGTAGACCGGCAGTATTTGGAGTCCGCCCGGTGAAAGAACGAATCAATACGGGCATGTCCCGACCGTTCGGCGTTGGCTTTCATTCGAACGTGCAGGAAACTCTAAAATATGAATTTGAAGATTTACGATTGCCTACCAATAAGCCTGCGGTTATAGGAATTACGTCTCAAAGTGTTACTAAAACCGGCGAGGGCCTTAAAGAAGTAGAAGTTTGCCGGCTAGAACGAATAAGATACGTAGAGATTTTTGGCTAATTAGGTGGTGCCGGTTTCTTCGGCGATTCTAAGCAGCGAGCTATAGGCATGTTCTGGATTTTCGGCTGTTTGGATAAAACCGCCAACATTTACTACATCAACGCCGCCAAAGACTATCTGCGAGATATTCTGAGTATTGGCTCCTCCGTCCCAACCAATTTCTAGACTCGGTTTCTTGGATCTCAGCATATTCACTTTGGTTAGCAAATTAAGGTTGGCCTGACTGCCGCCCTGGTAGCCAAGATTGCCCGAAAAAATCAGCACGTGATCTATAAGTTCAAGCGCGCCATAAATTTCTTCCGGAGAAGTTTTGGGCAGCAAAGCTACGCCCACAGATACGCCATGACTTCTGCAAAGTTCTGCAAGTTCTTCAAAGTTGCCGTCGGCTTCGGCGTGTATGATTATTAAACTAGGCTTGTGCTTAAGGATTTCTTTGGCGGCTGGCAAAGGATTCTGAAACATTACATGAAAGTCTGCCTTAATACCCACCGGCCACCAGGCTTCTGCCGGCTGAACGGTTTGGCTAGGCGCAAATTTTCCATCCGTTAAATCAATGTGAATACGGTGGGCAAAGCTCGCCACCTTTTCCATTTGTTTATGGTACTCATCTAAATCCTCGGCGGTAATTGTCGGACAAATCCAGGGCATCAGGCGCGGCCTCCGGCCGCTACCTTAGGTTTTAGGGTATAGGGACTAGGGGTTAGGCAGCTCTGGTTTTCTAGACCCTTTACCCTAGACCCTAGGCCCTGATGATTCGCAAAGCTAATCATCATTGTTTGTCCAGTTTTTCGATTCGGCGAACATGACGCTCTTCGTTCGCATAAGGTGTTTCTAGCCAAAGCTTAACAACTTGCTTCATATCTTCTAAGGTTAGGTAAGAAGCCGCCAAGCTGAGCATGTTGGCATGGTTGTGCTCGCGACTTTTCTTGATGATCTCATACGGGTCGTGGCTGACCTGCCCACTGGCGTCAACGATATTTTTCGCTACGGCCGTTCCGTAAAAAACAGCGCAGCGCACACCTTTTACGCGGTTAGCGGCCATGGCTTCGCCCTGCCCGCTACGACCTAAGATAATGCCGGCTTCGCACTCACCGCCCGCCACGGCTTTGGCAGCCGGGAAGATAAAATCCGGGTAATCATCGCTCGGATCGAGCTTGGTCGGCCCAAAATTCGTATAAACGTGCCCTAGGCTCTCTAGAAAACCCTGAAGATCCTTGAGCTGTTCAAAGCCAGCGTGATCTGTAGCTAGGGCGATATTCATGCTATTTGCCTTAGAATTGTCGAAAACCGTCAATCGAACCGTTAGGATTCGTCAATGGTTGAGCTGGCGCCTGGTTGGCTGCTGCTGGAGTCGGTGATTCCTGGACTGATGCCGCTGGGGTTGGAGCAGGAGCTGCGAAATCAGAAGCTGGAGTTGGCTGGAAGGGTTGCTCAGCTTGGGGTTGCATGGATTGCTGCGGAGCCGGCAGTAGCTCTTCTTTGGCTTCGGCTGGCGCCTCTAGCATTGGCTCGGCCGCTGGTGTTGGAGTTTCTGGATCTACCGGTGCTACCCCTGGCTGTGGTTGAGCGTCGGCTGGAGCTGCGACAGCAGCTGGTACTGGAGCACCGCCAGAATCACCGCCTTGCAGTAATTTGCCGACGTCGGCGGTAACCTCTACCAAGCGGTTAGAATAGCCCCATTCGTTGTCGTACCAGGCAACCACTTTAAGCAGATTGCCACCAACAACGTGGGTGAGCTTAAGATCAACAATTGCCGAGTGGCTGTTGCCAATAAAGTCGCTAGAAACTAGTTCTTCTTCGGTTACATCCAAAATACCTTGGTAAAACGGATCAGCCGCAGCTTTCTTGAAGACTTCGTTGACTTCATCAACCGTGACTTCTTTTTTAGTAACCACGACAAAGTCACTCAAGGATACGACAGGAGTTGGCACACGCACGCTCAAGCCACCGAACACGCCTTCAAGTGCTGGCATAGCTTTGGCGGCCGCAATGCTGGCACCAGTAGTGGTGGGCACAATATTTTCGGCCGCGTTGCGGGCCTCGCGCAAGTCTTTGGCCGGTGCGTCTTGCAGCTTTTGACTGGCGGTATAGCTGTGAACAGTGGTCATCATGGCTTTGTCGATACCAAAATGCTGTTCAAGTACGGCCATAACCGGCGTAATGCAGTTAGTGGTACAAGAGGCGTTGCTAATAACTTCGCCCGCCAGTTTTAATTTATCTTCGTTGACGCCCAGCACGATAGTAGTCGCGCCTTCGCCCTTGGCTGGCGCGCTCAAAACCACTTTTTTGGCGCCGGCAGCAATGTGGGCTTTGGCCTTCTCTGGATCAACAAAGAATCCAGTCGATTCTATAACAACTTCAACGCCCAGATCTTTCCATGGCAAGGCTGCTGGATCTTTTTCGGCTAGCACTCGAATCTTTTGACCATTAACAATTAAGTTTTGGTCGTCGTAGCCAACCTCGGCATCATAAGCACCATAGTTGCTGTCGTGTTTTAATAAATGCGCCAAGGTTTTGGTGTCGGTCAGGTCGTTAACGGCCACAATTTCTAGATCACTTCGGTCGTGCGCGATCTTAAAAGCGTTGCGTCCAATGCGGCCAAAGCCGTTAATTGCGATTTTTGTCTTCATGAATTAAATGCCCATCCTTTTAAGTTCAAATTTAAACTATGTCTTTATTGTAAAAGCATTAGGATTATGGTGCAAGTTTAGAGAAGTCTACTGGTTTTTGTAGCGCTCGATTGATTCGGCAATAATTTGCTTGGCAGCTTCAATATCGCCCCAGCCCAGAACTTTGGTGCTGCCTGGCTTCTTGAGGTCTTTGTAGTGTGTGAAATGATGAACGATTTGCTGCTTCCAGCGCTCGCCAAGGTCATCGAGACTTTTAATAGAGTCGTCGGTTTGACGATTGTCGGCTGGCACGACCACGACTTTATGGTCGGCTTCCCCGTCGTCTTCGAAATTTAAAACACCAATAACTTTGGCTTCCAGCCAAACGCCGGTTGGCAATGGTTCGTCAGTAACTACCAATGTGTCCAGTTCGTCACCATCCTCATCCAGCGTTTGCGGAATAAAACCGTAATTTACCGGTTTGGCAAAAATAATTGGTTCAACGCGGTCAACCATAAAACAAGCGCGCTTGCGATCCCACTCGATTTTGTTGGTCGAGCCTTTAGGAATTTCAATTACGGTATTTACTGTGCTGTTTTTATAATCACCAGAATCTAGAACTTGATTGAAATCAGCCATTTTTTCTCCTTGTTTCTAACAGATATTGTACACTAGTTGCCATACAGAGTCTGGACGGCGGTTTTTGATACTTTTTGATGGTTTTCTAGATATTCGCGGATCATTAATGCCGCCGTTGCGCCTTCGCCGGTGGCACTGGCAATCTGCAATGTCGCGCCGGAACGAACGTCGCCGGCGGCAAAAATACCCGGCACTTTGGTCATTAAATGCTGGTCAGTTTTAACAAAGTTAGCTTCATCTAGCTCCACGCCGGTGTCTTTTAGAAATTTAGTATTGGGATCTAAACCCACGAATACAAACACGCCGTCAGTTGGGAACTCTACTTTTTTGCCAGCGGTTTTATCGGTGCCGATAACTTTGGTGACTTTGCCGCCCTCGCCCACAATCTCGTCAGTTGTGGTATTAAAATGCACGGTAATTTTATCTTTGAACTTTTCTAAATCTTTTTGCAAAACGTCGCTAGCGCGGAATTTATCAGCCCGAACCAACATATCGATGTGGCTGGCAAACTTGGTTAGGAACATTGCTTCTTGAACAGCCGAATTGCCGCCGCCCACGGTTACGATTCGTTTATCGCGGTAGAAGGCGCCGTCGCAAGTAGCGCAGTAGTGCACGCCGCGAGCGTAATATTCGGCTTCGCCAGGCACACCAATCTGGCGGTACTCGCTGCCGGTGGCTATTAGCACGGCTTTGGCGGTAATTTCGCCGCTGGTAGTGTCTAGAATGTGATGGTTGTTTTCGCTCTTTATACCCATCACCTCGCCAAGCTCGATCTTAGCGCCAAAGCGCTCGGCTTGTTGGCGCATTTGTTCGGATAAGTCTAGGCCGGCGATTCCTTTGGCAAAGCCAGGGTAGTTATCTACCCAGTCGGTAATGGCGGCCAGCCCGCCAATGGCGCCCTTTTCGAATAATAAAGTGTCGATGTCTTCACGGCAGGTATAGATGGCCGCGGATAGAGCGGCTGGTCCGGCGCCGACTATAACGAGATCGTGAATTTTGTTGTCTTCCATATCAACCTATCTTACTTAAAAACAAACTCTTTAACCAGCTCGGTTAGCTCGGGCAAATCGTCGTAATCGTGCGTTTCGCCGGGCAATTCTACCATTTCAAAATTAGCCGGACCGTTTTCGGTCATATATTCTTTTAGCTCGGCAAACGAAGCGACCGGGTCGTCGCCGTTATGAATAAATAGTACCGGGCATTCCACTGCTGATAACCAGCGGGCAAAATCCAAGTTCTCGTTTTTGACCATAGCGAGCGCCGTACCAGCAAAGACGCATTTTTTAGGAGATATCAAGCCGTCGTAAATACTTTTAACGATCAGGATTGAGCCGGCAGACTTGGCGAACACTACATAGTCGCCAAGACCGGCGGCTTCCTTAGCGATTACCGGCTGCTCATCCGCTAGATTAATGTTCGGGCGACCCTCTAACCAGTGTTTGTAGTCGTGCACTTTTAGATGGTTGAACAAAGGCGAAAAAGCTTCGCCAACCCGGTGAATCCATTCCTGATTCCTCAAGCTGTTACCACCCAGCAATAACGCATTCATCTCGAACTCCTTAACTATATTCAAATTAAGCTTTAGGCGAGTGCAACGCAAGGAAGAGTTAAGCATTGCAACGAGCTTTATTTCAATACTGCTCGCGAAAAGCGCAGACTCTGACGCAGCATAGCGCCACAAAAAAGCTACGCAACCGCTGGGGCGAGCTTTTGTAAGTTATAACCAACTATCACAGCCTGACTGTCGTCTTGCTGAGTAACAATGGTGACTGGTACGGTCAACGCACCGCTCATGGCCAAGACTTCTTGCTGGCGCTCTGGATTGTCTTCCAGGTTTACTTCGTCGTAGGTTAGGCCCTTGCTTGCCAAATAGCGTTTGACCATTGGGCAGTAGCTGCAAGTGCTAGTTGTAAATACAGTGATGTTCTTAGGCATCCTTGATAACCCTCTCTAAATTAGTTTTTGTTTGGTGTTTTCCTAAACTCCTTATGTATTGTAGACCCGCTGGAAAATAGGCGTCAATACACTATATATTGTGCTTTTTACCTCAATCGAACCACAACGGCCACCCAACCGACTGGCAAAGCCAGCCGCTCTGATGGCCTTTTGGCACACTGCTGCGGCAACTCACTGCGAGGCTCACTCAAAGTACATCTTTGTACTTTTCGCTCGCTTCTCGTGGCCTTCTTGCATTGCGCTCAAATGTGGCACGATTAGCATTAACGGTGTAGTTACTGGGCGAGAAATATTATTTTCGGCACTCGAGAAAACCGATCGAGCAAAAAGTGAATCAAAAGCAGAAGCGAGGACTGTTTGATCCGCCAGCCAGCGGAGAGTTCCGCAGCTTCACTTTTGGTGAAGGTTGAGTGAGAATCGCGTTTTCGAATGTGCCAAGAGTTTTTGCATGCTTTTGTCGATACAAAAGTATGAGTAACCTATTTGATGCTAAGGAGTTTGACGACAAAAACCAGGTCGGTATTTGGAGGAATAGCAAAGTCGGCACACTTTTCTGGGTTATTTGGGTCCTGGGTTTTACATTGGCCGCTGGCACCGTAGCCTAAGTTTGATGGAATTACCAAACGACGCTCGCCGCCAACTTTCATGCCAATCAAGCCCTGATCCCAGCCCGGAATCACATAACCCTCGCCTACTAAGAACTGCAACGCGAGCGGCTGAGTATAATCTTCGTCGAATTTCACACCGGTATTGGCAATTGTGCCGTAATATTTCACCAGCAGACAATCACCCTTTGCGGCGGTCTGGCCGCTGCCTTTTTGAAGATCAGTGATCTGTAAGTTAGAGGTTTTGCCTGAGGTTTTATACACCGCCGGAGCAGACATTACCGCAGCGCTCTGGGCTCCGCTGAACGAGCAAGCCGTGGTGTTATTTGGCTGCGTGGTACTGTTGGCTGCTTGATTAGTATCGGTTTGGTGAGTGCTAGCGTAAAAAGCGTAAACCCCAACCCCTAAACCAGTAAAAATAAACAAGGCCGTTAAAAATAACCAGCCTGCGCGGCGTAATTTATCACCAAAATTATTAATATGCGGTCTCTTCATGCTCAATTTATTCTACAGAATATTCACACTTGGATAAAGCTGCTAAATTCTCTCGGCGCCAAGTTTGTCGTGAGCCGCGGATGACAGTTCGTCCAAAAGATTGTTAACTTCCTCGGTTTTAAGAGTCTTTTCGGGATGGCTCAAACTAATGTGCCAGGTGATTTGCCTGTGAGTTTTATCACCCTCTTTCTGGAAGATGTCGAGCGTGTCCATCTGGCAAAGATAGCCTTGTTTTTTAGATAATTTTTGCAGATTCTCCCAAACAAAATCATCAGCCTCTTCGTAGCTAATTTTTGCCGGCAGTCTCAAACAAATATCTTGTGACGATTCCGGGAACTTGTTTAGCGGATGATAGCTCTTTGGCTTTTGGGTCTCGTAAAGAGCTTCGATATTGAGCTCGAACATCGAGACGCCGGCTGGAAGTTTTAGAACTCGACGCAGTTTTTGTGACGGCTCGCCTATTATTCCAAGACCAGTGCCGCCGGACCAAATCGTCGCAGAACGACCCGGTTCAAAGAATTTAAAAATCTTGGAGTTTTCTAAGTCTTTGGCGCCCAGCGAGTAATATTCACGCGAATCAATGTTCAACTCGTTCAAAAGATAATCGGCAATAGCGCGCGCCTGATAAATAGGCTCGCCTTTGAGATAAGGGTTGTGCACTACCATGGCAATCATTTCTGATTCTTTTGGAAGCTTATTTTCGTCGGCGTAATCTTTGGCGTGGCCTTTGCCAAGCTCAAAAAGCGCAAACAAATCGTAGCCGGCTTTTTTATTGGGACGAACTTTATCAAGCAGGCTCGGCAGTAAATCGAAGCGATAATACTGCAACTCCGGACTAACAGCGTTACGGATATGAAAGGCGCTAGCTGGGTCTTGATCGGCCGCCTCTAAAAGTTTTTGGTTAACAAAGCTATAAGTTAAAACTTCATTAGCGCCGGCAGCCACCATAATCTTGCGTAGATGTGATTTGAATGCCAAGCGATGGTCGATTTGAGCCGGTTCTAGGTTGCGCTTTGGCAAAATTTGCGGCAACTTGTCGTAGCCATAAAGCCGGCCAACTTCTTCGACAATGTCTTCGGGTATTTCAATATCGGTGCGCCAGAACGGCACGTCGATGCCGACTTCATCGCCGGCTACGTCGACCTTGAATTCAACGTTTTCCAAAAGCTCCTTAATCTTCGCGCCGGATAACTCTTCACCCAGCCGACTATTTATAAGCTTAACGGACGTGGTTAAAGGCTTCGGCTCTTTTACTTTCGGCGACTTCTCGTCAATCAAGGCGCTGGCTACTGCCGCACCGCTAAAGCGTTCTAAGTCGTCAACTGTCTTGGTTAAGACAGCCAGATTTTGCAATGGGCTTTGACCTTTAGTAAAGCGGGTGACGGCGTCGGTAAACAAACCGTAGGCCATAGCTGTTTTACGAGTAAGATTCATGTCAAAAGTAGCGCATTCTAGAATAATATTTTTGGTATTCGCATCAACCTCGGTTTCGGCACCGCCCATTACACCGCCGATACCAATTGGTTTTTGGCCATCAGTTATAACAACTGCGCCGTCATTTAGTTCTAGCGTCTTTCCATTAAGCAGCGCGACTTTCTCGCTTTTTTTACTCAAGCGCACGCCGAGGATACCAGTTTTAACCTTATCGTAATCATAGGCGTGCAGCGGCTGGCCGGTCAGATACATGTAGTAGTTCGTGAGGTCGACAACGTTGTTTATGGGGCGAATACCGACGCGCGATAAGCAGCTTTGCATCCAAACCGGACTGGGCCCAACCTTGACGTCTTTAAGAGCGATAGCGGTAAATCGTGGCACGAGTTCCGGCACTTTGTTTTCAACCTTTAGCTCTAAGCCAAAACCTTCTTCTGGACGAGCGTTTTCTTTGTACCAATCTGGGCTCTTGAAAGGCTTGCCACTGATTCCGGCCAGTTCGCGGGCCACACCCAAAATGCCAAAACAATCCGGACGATGCGTGAACATCTTGTTTTCGATATCAATAACAAAGTCGTCGAGTGCGTAAGCTTCGGCGAAAGAGGTGCCCGGCTTTTTATCTTCGAGCAACAATAAGCCTTCGTGACTATCGCCGATGCCAAGCTCTTTAGCACTAGCTAGCATTCCGTTGCTAACAATTCCGCGCAGCGGACGGGCTTCGAGCACGAACGGATCTTTATCGAAAGTACTTGGTACCGTGGCACCTGGTGGTATCCAAGCTACCGTGACGCCGGCTTTAACATTTGGCGCGCCGCAAACCACTCGCACAAGCCCACGAGACCGCCCGCCCTGCTTACTGGCAGAGCCAGTAACTCCGCCGGGCTGCGGCACATTTTCGGTTGGCGAGCTCCGCTGCTCAGTCACAGTAGCCTTACCTACAGCTTCTTCCGCTGCTCGCTCGCGTGCCGAAACTGCACTCGCTCTCGTGTCTTGTGGCCAGTCAGCCCTCTCAACTCCTTCAACAACTCCGCCGTCATCTACCAAACAAACGCTCAATTTATCAGCATCAGGGTGTTTGACGCATTCAATAACCTTCACGACTACGACACCTTTGTAGCGTTCGCCTAAGTCTATAACTTCTTCAACAGCGCCGAGCTGCTCGCCAATTTTCTCTACCAATTTATCAACGTCTTTAAGCTCCGAGCTATCGCTCGTGCCGTAGTTTTTGTTCAGTTGCCGAATCCAGTTTAGGCTAACTTTCATGCTGAAATCCTTTTCTCTAGTTCGCCCATAGTCTTTGCAAATTCAACTTCTAAATTCACCCCATAGTGTTCGGCGAGGACCAAGATTGACCACAAATTATCAGCCAACTCATGAGAGAGCTTCGCGTCGACGTTGTCGATATGTCGCAGATTTTCTTTGGCCATAATCAACTTTGCCAGGTCACCAACATCGCCGACAAAACCCAGCATAAATTCTTTTGCCGACCATTCTTTATGGCCGCTCGTGGCATTCTTGAGCGCATACTTATCTTTAATCACAAGCGCCTGCTTAGTTAACTCATCAATGTTCATGAAAATTGCCTCAGGAATTTTAGGTTGGCGGAGTGGAAGTGGCGAACGTCTTCGATGTCATATTTGAGCATCACAAGGCGGTCGATGCCGAAACCCCAGGCAAAACCAGAATATTTGCTTGAATCAATGCCAGCTTCTTTGAGCACGTTCGGATGGATCATGCCGCAGCCTCCCAACTCGATCCAGCCAGTATAACTACAAACGTTACAGCCTTTTTCTTCGCAGAAAGGACAAGACGCAGCGAATTCAAAGCTCGGTTCAGTGAACGGGAAATAAAATGGCTGAATTTTGATTTTGACATCACGCTCGTAGTAGCTGGACAACCAGGTTTTAATGGTCGCCACTAAGTGGCCAGCATTGATGCACTCGTCTACGTAAATTCCTTCCAGCTGGTAAAAAGTGTGTTCGTGGCGAGCGTCGACATCCTCGTTACGGAATACGCGTCCGGGAATCACCGCGGCAATCGCCTTGCCCTTTTCTAAATCTTTTTTATGATCCTTGAGCACGCGGTTTTGCATGGTAGAGGTGTGGGCCGGGGCAATCAAACCCTCGTCGGTCATAAAGGTATCGTAATCATCGCGGGCGGGGTGGTCGGGTGGGAAGTTCAGGCTAGTAAACATGTGGTAATCGTCATCGATTTCGCGTGATTCAACAGCCGTAAAACCCATGCGCTCGAAAATAGATAGAATAACTTCCATCTCTTTTGTTAGCGGATGTTGGCTGGCGTGCTCGACCGGTAATAAGCCCGGACGGTCTTCTGGCGCAATATTAGTATCAAACGGCGCCGTTACGTCAATTGGCTCGAGCTCAACCTTTTGTTCGGTAGCTTCGCGCACCAACTTTTCTAATTCGCCGCGCAGCGCATTAACTTCACGGCCAAATTCGCCGCGTTCTTTGCCGGTCGGCAAAGTCTTCAAATGTTCATAAAGGGCGGCTAGTTCTGGCGCGCGCAAAACAGCCCGCTTATCTTTAGCTTTGTCTAGTCCTGCCTTTAGCTTGTTAGCGGCGGCCGCAACTTGCTCATTTTGATACTGCATAACTTCTTAAAAGTATACCACCAGTCGGCTTAAGCTTAACTTTTTAAAAATATTCTAGCGAGCAGCAGTGCGGCCAGGCCGGCGCTCCCCCATATAGGCAGCGCCAAATAGCTCGTATCACCGTTGATTGAATAGCGATAGTAGCGCCACAAACGCGCACCGAAAAATACCGTATAAGATCTATCGACAATGTATTCGCAAAGAGCACCCAAAAATACAGATAAAATAAACATATAGACTGCGGCTGAGCCTAATTTATAAATTGCAAAACCCGTCGAAGCTAGCGGGCCGACTAAAAATAGCAAATAGTTTTTAACATTTAAGCGGTGTTTTTTGCGCTTAATATCAAACCAAAATCCCTCGATAATCCAACCACTAAACAGAATAATGGTGAAAATTATTAGGTCAGCCAGTTTAGCATCCATGCTAACATTATAATGCTTGTGGTTTTTACCTAACAGCTTAAAAATACTTCGCAGCGATATACTCTACTCATGAATGATGCCGACGCCAAATCCTTATTTGATCACGCTCTAGCAGTTCTTCATGGCAACGACCGTGGCAACTACATCGTGCCAGCCGGCGATCTTTACCCGCACCAATGGTTGTGGGATAGCTGTTTTATTTCTATCGGCCTTCGCCACTTAGACGTTGAACGGGCTCAACAAGAAATAGAAAGCTTATTGCGCGGGCAATGGGCTAATGGTATGGTGCCGCACATTATTTTTGATCCGCATCCGCGCCACCGTCGTGACCATAATATTTGGCAAAGCTGGCTCAATCCGCACGCCCCAAACGGCGTGATTACTAGCGGCCTCACCCAGCCGCCGATGCTGGCAGAAGCCATAATTCGTGTTGGCCAAAAAATGAAGCTCGTCGATCGGCGCAGTTGGTATGCCAAAATCTATCCCCACCTGCTGGCCTACCATCAATGGTTATACAAGGACCGCGCAAGCGACAGCGGTCTAATAATTCTTTTGCACCCTTATGAATCTGGTATGGATAATTCGCCGCCAGAAGTTTACGAAATCCGTGAGCACGCCTGGCCCTGGTGGCTAAAACTTCTAGAAGTCTCGCGCCTGGATTGGCCGGTTAATTTAGTACGCCGCGACGTCCGTCACGTGCCGCCCGGCCAGCGCATGAGCAACGTTAATGCCATAGCTTATTGGGCTTTGCTGCACCACCTGCGCAATCGTTCTTACGACAGCCACGACATTTTGTCGCACAAGCCTAAGTTTGCGCTCGAAGATCTGGCTTTTAATTGCATTTTAATCAGAGCTAATAAACTTTTGAAAGACATTGCCAAGTCTATCGGCAAAGAATTGCCCGAAGATATAGCCGAGGCCATGAAACACACCGAGGAAGCACTAGACACTTTATGGGACGAGCAAACTTGTCGCTACTACAGCCGCTGCCTGTCTGGCGACAGCATTTACGAAGCTACGATTGCCACGCTTTTGCCGCTTTATGCCGGCGTAGTCACCCAAAAGCGCGCTGAAGAGCTAGTGCGGTTAATGAAAAAACGCACGCAGTTCCGCACCAACTTCCCACTGCCGAGTGTGCCGACAATCTCGCACTCGTTTAATCCAGAAAAATATTGGCAGGGGCCAACTTGGGTCAACATGAACTGGTTGATCATGGATGGACTCGATCGTTACAGCTTCAAACTCGAAGCCGAAGAACTCAAAAAGAAGACTCTGAAAATGGTGGCCGAGCACGGTTCTTATGAATATTTCAATCCGCTGGACGGTTCGCCCGCCGGCGCGCCCAATTTTTCTTGGACGGCCGCCCTGACTATAGATTTATTGAAGAGCTAATTTGCTCACTGGGCCGTAAAATGTTTTTATAAAGACAAATGAGGAGCTTTATTTGTTAATTGCTACTGAGAGACTGCGCGGCGAGGTGGCCTACCGCGAAGCAGAAATCGCCGAGCGTCTAGGTCAGCTAGCCGCACAAGTTACCAATGATATGCGCCACCTTGATCCGGTTGTGGTCCCTATGCACCGAGGCGGCAGGGAAACCTCAGACGAGCTGGTTAGACAGTTTGGTCTGCTCCAAGAACCATTTAACCCGCCCGTAGCCCCCATGAAAGTCAGCCGTTACGATAATGGACAGGCTCGCGAACCTCGGGTAGAGCGACCGGTCGAGGTAGATGTTGCGGGGCGGGTCGTCCTGTTGACTGACGGAATTGTCGAAGGCGGGCATAGCTTAGATGTAGCCGCAGCCGATCTCCGCGAAAGACAAGCTCTCAAGATTGTTCGCCTGGTACTGGTTAAGCGGGCCAGCAAGGGAGCAATGGTAGACTATGTGGGTTTTCACTACGAAGGTGAAGAATGGCTAGAGGGCTACGGCGAAGATGATGGCACAGGCCAGGGCCGAGATCGCCGCGACATCATTGTATCCTTCCGTCAACCAAGCGACCTGGTAGCTTAATCTTCTAAGGTTGGGCGGTCGATGAGGACCGGCTCGACGGTCGGTTCGACTTCGGCGATTTTGACGATGTCTTTATCGATTTTGCCTAGTTCTTTATAGGTGGTGTTAAAGTGGCCTACGGTTGTGCCCAAGCTGGCGCCAAGCTTTTGCATGTAGCCATTGTGCGCCATTAAGTGCTTAGATAATTGCTCGATGTTTTTGCGGATTTTATCGGTGTCTTTTTGGATTTCGATGCTGCGCAGGCCCTGCACAATCACCTGCAGCATAGCCGACAAAGTACTGGGGCCAACGATAGTTACTTTCTTGTCTTTGGCGGCGTATTGCATTAAGTTGCGGCCACTTACGCCGGCAGCGCCGACTTTATTGGCCAATAGGTCATAATAAATCGCCTCGCTCGGTATAAACATCAGAGCTTGGTCAAGAGTTCCCTTGCCCGGGTTGATATATTTGGCGGTCTCGTCGATGCGGCGCTTTAAATCTTCCTTGAAAGCCCGCTCTAGCGCCGGCCGCTCTTCGGGTTTGGCGTCCAGTAAGCGATTATAATTTTCCAGGCTGAACTTGGAATCAATCGGCAACAACTTATCGTCGAGCCTAACCACGGCGTCGACAGTCATGCCGGCGCCCATTTTATATTGCAGTTCATAAGCACCTGGTGGCAGCAAATTCTTAAGAATCTGGTCTAGATAATATTCGCCCAAAACCCCACGCTGCTTGGGGTTCTGCAAAACGTTTTGCAAAGTTTTGAGCTCGCTAGCTACGTCGCCAACGGATTTGTTTGTGCGATCAAGTTCGGTCAGTTTCTGCGTAACGTCAGCGATAATCTTAGCGCTGGCCGCGAACTGAGCCTGCATTTGTTTATTGCTTTGCCCCATCTGCTCGGTAAGCTGCTTTTGCAAAGAATCTTTCAGCGCGCCCATGCCTTTGGTAAGTTCCTGCATGTCAGCTTTTAAAAGCATGGTTTCTGACGCGCTGGTTTTAGGCCGAGTCAGCATCCACAAAATAAAGCCGACAAGCGAGGCAACCAGAACTCCCAAAATAATTACTACCGCTATCATTACCTACTATTATAGAGCTTTAGGTTAGCTCTGGATAGTTACGGTCGTGCCGATGGTTGACCAATCATATATCCATTTGGCTGTAGCCAGCGGAAGCTCGACACAGCCGTGCGAACCAGATTTAGCGGTAGTAGTAAACGGCGCATTTACGTCAATATTGCCGAAGTCCGAATTTGCCCGCCATGTGGCATCATGGAATCCATAAGCTCCGTATTTGTTATAAAGGAATGGCTCCCAATAACTGACTGGGTCACTCCAGCTGCCGGTTGCGTCTGAACCGGTCAGTGTTTGGTCTGTTTGCTTGCCGTAAATATGGTAAGTGCCAACGGGCGTAAGATCGGCAGCGTAGCTTTCCATGCCGGTTACTACTGCAGAATCATATTTGCTGGTGGCGCCTTCGCAAGCCCATAAATGCTGTTTAGAAATACTAACAATAATGTTTTGATCTAGCTTATTAGTGGCGCATATTGCTTCGGCCTCGGCCTTAGCTTTGGCAGCACTAGTGGCACTATTTGCCGCATCGCTCGCTGCGTTATCTGCAGCTGACTGGGCCTTGTTGAGTGCGTCGGCCACAATTGGCTGATCGTGGTCATGTTTGTAAACTAGAAAGCCGGCCGCAGCAACAATCAAAGCAACTATTAAAAGCTTAATTTTCACTTTTTAAGTATACCTTTTTAGGCTAAACGGGTCACGATAAACATAAAAACAGTGCCCAGTACGGTGAGCCCAATAGTGATGCGCGAAGATTTTTTAGAATGAGCCTGGGGCAAAATTTCGCTGGCACCGATATATAGCAAAAAGCCCGCGAAAAACCCTAAATAAATCGCCAGCGACTTCTCGGATAAACTAAAGATTTGAGTAAAAAGCGCGCCAAGTATCGGCATAGCGGCGGCTACCATTAGCATTTGCCTGGCGCGCTTAGGCTGGTTCTTGTTATAAAGCATGACGTTCGTAGTATTAAACCCATCGGCAAAACGATGGGCGATTACCGCAATGGCCACGGTCGTACCAATTGAGCTATTAACCTGAAAGGCCAGGCCAATGGCCACTCCATCCAAAAAGCTATGGCCGGCCAGCGCAATGGCGCTCACAAAACCTACGTAGGGGTGCACGTGTGGACCGTATTCCTGCTCCTCGGCGTGGTGAAACAAAATAAGCTTTTCAACCACATGCATAAACAAAAACCCAAAACACAGCGCAATCATCGGCCATTTGCTATCAAGGCTGGTCGAATTTATGATTTTAAAAATTTCCGGCAACAGATCAAAAGCCACTAAGCCCAAAATGACTCCGGCGGTAAAACCTAGAGCTTTATATAAATGACGACGGCTATTCAGCGCGATAAAGCCGCCTACCAAAGCGCCCAGCGCGGCAATGATCGAAAGCAAAAAAGCATCCATGAAGTTAATTTATCTGGCACCAGCCCACTTTTGCAAATATGTCGCAAAAAATATAAAATTCGCTTATGCATTACGAATCATTGAAGGCTCTTTTAAGGAAGAACGGCTCGAGCCTGACCAGGCCTAGAAAGATTATTTTTGATCTTTTGCTCAACCAGGAACCGCAAAGTATGCAAGTGCTGGTCAAGCGCGCCGAAGACAAAGTAGACAGAGCGACCGTGTACAGGATTATCGAGTTGTTCGAAGATCTGGGAATCGTTCACCGACTAAATATTGGCTGGAAATACAAAATCGAATTATCGGATATTTTCTCCGAGCACCATCACCACTTTTATTGCACTAATTGCAACCGGGTTTACCCCCTGCCCGCTAATGCTATGTTAGAAACTATGATTAATTCCGTTGTGTCCAAAGAGAACTTCAGCCCACGCGGCCATCACCTCGAAATCTATGGCTTGTGTGCCAACTGCCCTAAAGCCTAAGCAGCAGCAACCGCGGCTAGATCTTCGGCGTTGACTTTTTCGTTTTTGACTACCAGTAGTGCAACTATGGCGGCGACTACAGCCAAAGCGACACCAACGTGCAAACCAGCTTGAAAGCCGTGAATTTTAGCATTGGCTACCGACGTACCGTTTGCTAAACCGGTCTTAAGATCAGAGGCATATACGGCCGACAAAATAGCCAGGCCAATGGCGCCACCCACCTGCTGGGAAGTGTTAAGAACGCCAGAAGCAATACCCGAAAAATGCTTAGGCACGCCGCTAGTTGCAGCCAAAGTCATAGAGATGAACGAACAACCCATTCCAAGAGCTATCAGCACTAAGCCTGGGAAGACATTTTGCCAGTAATGGCCATTGACCTTCATTAAGACACTCGTTACATAGAGACCGATGGCCAAGAATATTGGGCCGGCAACCAAGAATGGCTTATAGCCAACCTTATTGACTTTCTTGGAAACGAAAGCGCTGGTTCCGCCAATCACTACCGTTACTACCATGAAAGACACACCGGACTTAGCCGGACCGTAACCCAACACCGTCTGAACATAAAGCGTCATGAAATAGAACATGCTAAACAACGTACAGGCTATGGCCAGAGCCGTTGCGTTACCACCCGAAACGTTGCGGATTTTGAATAGGTCAAGCGGCAGCATGGGTTGATCGGTACGGCGTTCATTAAGTACAAAGCCAATTAGCAGAACAATAGCGGCTACGATAAATTCCCAAACGGTTGCCGAGCCCCAGCCATCAGCTGGTGCTTTTGATAGGCCGTAAACCAAACTCATCAAACCGGCCGTACCGAGCACGGCGCCGGGCAAGTCCAGATGAAGTTTTTTGTTTTCTTCACCAATATGGTGCGGCAAGAGTTTAACAGCTGCGTAAACTACGCCAATACCGATTGGCACGTTTACAAAGAAGTTCCAGCGCCAGCTTAGGTACTGAGTCAAAATACCGCCGAGCAACAAGCCAACGGCCGATCCACCGGCCGCCACACCCGCCCACACACCAAGCGCCGTGTTGCGTTCTTTACCTTCGTTGAATTCGCTAATTACGATCGAAAGTGCCGCCGGCGACATGATGGCGCCCGCTAGTCCTTGTAACGCCCGGGCGATAATTACCTGAGTATCAGATTGAGCTAGGCCGCACAGTAAGCTCATTGCGGCAAAAAAGGCAACTGACCAGATAAAGATTTTGCGTCGGCCGTAAAGATCAGCCGCTCGGCCGCCAAGCAGCAAGAAACCGCCGAACGTCAAAGTATAGGCCGTGATTACCCATTGCAAGTTGTTGGCCGTAAATTTGAGGGCCTGGGCCATTGATGGCAATGCCACGTTGACGATGGTTACGTCTACCACCACCATAAACTGAGCCATAGCTAGTAACGCCAAGATCACCCATTTGTTCTCAGAATGTTTTGATAATTGTTTTTTTGCCAAAATATACCCCTCACTTTTATAAAGTTGTTAAAGCATCATAACCTATGGTCGGTAAGCGGACAATACTCGATAAATTACCGAAAATGTTATAAACTTAAGCTTGATGGAAAAAAACAAAAAGAAAATCCTAATAATAGGCGGCGGCTTTGGCGGTATTAAAGTAGCGCTGGAGCTAGCTGATAACGATAGGTTCGATGTAGCGCTGCTGAGTGAGCAGGATAATTTCCGCTACTACCCCACCCTCTACCATGCGGCAACTGGTGGTAGGCTATCAGCTTCACAGATACCACTCAGTGAAATTTTCGCTGGCAAAAATGTGAAGTTAATCAAAGACAGCGCCAAAAATATTGATCGCACCGCCAAGCACGTGGTCGGCGAGTCCGGCAAAAAATACTCTTACGACGACCTAGTGATCGCTCTTGGCGTGATAACCAATTACTTTGGTATTAAGGGCCTTAAAGAATATTCTTACGGCATTAAAACCATAGAAGACGCTACGGAACTACGTGACCATTTGCATAAACAGATGCTAGACGAAGGTAAGCCCGATCTTAACTACGTAGTCATCGGTGGCGGCCCGACCGGAGTTGAGCTAGCTGGCGCTTTGCCCGCCTACTTAAAATCGATTATGGCGCGCCACGGAATTAAAAAGCACTCGCTACATATCGACCTAGTAGAGGCCGCGCCGCAGTTAATGGGCCGCATGCCCAAGAGTTATTCAAAAGCTGTAGCCCGGCGGTTGCGCCGTTTGGGCGTCAAACTTTATCTAGGCCAGACAGTCAGTGCCGAGACCGCCGAAGGCTTAACAGTCAGCGGCCACGATATTGCCAGCCATACCGTGGTCTGGACGGCCGGCGTTACTAACCATCCTTTCTTTTCAGCTAACGAATTCAAGTTAAACGAACGCGGCAAGGTCCTGGTGGACGATCACCTGCAGGCCGAAGACAATATTTACGTTATTGGCGATAATGCCGACACTCTGTATTCGGGCATGGCTCAAACTGCTCTTTATGACGCGTCTTTCGTGACTCGTAACTTAAAACGCTTGGCCCGCGGCAAGGCAGCCAAGGCCTACACGCCAAAGCGGCCGATTTATGTGACTCCGGTCGGTCCGTGGTGGGCAGCCGTACTTTGGGGCAAAGTACAAATCTATGGCAAGCTCGGCTGGTTGCTTAGAAGTGCTGCCGACTTTAGAGGCTTTAATGACTACGAACCGTGGTGGAAATCCTCCAAGCACTGGCTAGCCGAGAATATGGAAGGTCCAGAAGATTGCACCATATGCGCGCCCAAAAAAATCGCTTAAAGATATTTTAAGTTCGCCCTCAGCAATTTAAGATGAAATTAAGCGTATGCTTACCCAGATCAACCTAACTTGGCAGCGATGCGTCTCGCTTGTTGATAAAATCAACGACCAACTCACTTCCTACCGGTTGGTCCTTTACGTTTTGTTAGCACTGCTGGGCTGGAGCGTAATCGGCAGCTTTTTTCACCAAGTGGGATTCTCGTGGGATCACATTTTAGCCTCGACAGCTTTAATACTCGCCGTTTGCTGGATAGCGAATAAGATTCTTTCACGCGCGCTTAATATTCCGGCCAACAAAGAATCGGCTTTGATAAGCGGCTTAATTTTAACGTTGATTCTATCACCGGCGACCACCGGCAGCGACTATGCAATTTTGGCGATCGCCGCGGCGGTGGCTATGGCCTCCAAATACGTTTTGGTATTCCGCAGAGCCCATATTTTTAATCCGGCTGCCTTTGGCGCCTTTGTTGCCGGCACGATCTTTAGCGACTACGCCTCGTGGTGGGTCGGGTCTAAATTCACTCTGCCGATAGTCGCCATTGGCGGTATTCTGATTTTGCGCAAAATCAAACGCTTTAGTCTGGCTTTAGTATTCTCGGCCGTCTACGTGTTGATTTTGATTTTACAAGTGCCAACCGGCAGCAGTACCGACACGGTACAGCACTTAGTATGGCTAGGAATTATCTATACGCCTTTGCTTTTCTTTGCCACCATTATGCTAACGGAGCCGCTCACTTCGCCCGCCACACTCAACCCAACTTTGATTTACGCCGTAGCGGTCGGTGTAGTTTACTCGCTTAATAGGCTGCATATCAGCCCGGAAGAGTCATTGCTGATTGGCAATGCGCTCACCTTTTTGATCGCGCCCAACCGCCGCTTTCAATTCAGCTTTATTCACAAGGTCAAAGATGCCGAAGGAATTTATAGCTACGTATTTTCGGCACCTAAAAACTTTAATTTTAAGGCCGGTCAGTACATGGAGTGGACATTAAAACAAGCAAAGAGCGACTCACGCGGTAACCGCCGCTACCTGACAATCTCGTCTTCACCCACGGAAAAGCAAGTAATGTTTACTGTCAAATTACCTTCTAAGCCGAGCGCCTTCAAGCAGCAGCTAGAACAGCTAAAACCCGGCGACCCCATTCTAGCTTCTTATCTAACCGGCAGTTTTACTTTGCCCGAAGACACGACTAGAAAGCTGGCTTTCATAGCCGGCGGCGTTGGTATTACGCCGTTTCGCAGCATGAGCAAATATTTGGTTGATCAAAACCAAAAACGCGACGTTGGCCTGATTTACGCGGTTAGCAAGAAAGAAGAGATAGCTTTTCGCAAGGTTTTCACCGATCTTGAGCCGCTTGGCTTGAAGGCCCTTTGCACCACCTCGGCCATCACCAAGCAAACTATTGCCCGGAGCTTGCCCGATTACCACGAGCGCACTTTTTATATTTCTGGATCACAGGCTTTTACCGAGTTTATCCGCCTGCACTTAACCGAGCTCGGCATATCACAAAGTCGGATAAAAACCGACTTCTTCCCGGGCTACGGCAACTAAACCGGTCTGAAAATTTTCTTCATCCCGCCGGTGGCCGAAACTCGGCCGTCTAAATTTATAGCCAGAGCTTCATAGCCGTGCTGGTTGCCCACAAAATTAATACCGAAATCACCGGCCACGAATCCGGCCGTTGCCAACACGTCGGCTTCGATAATATTCTTGCCTGTCACGGTAAAGCTAGCCAATTCCAGCGCCGGCTTTTTGGTTTTGAGATTAATAATATGCTCGCCGCGTTCATAATTACCACTGGTAGCCACGGCAAAATTTTTTCCTTTGATGCTGCCAATAATCTTGGATTTATCGAACGGATTTTGAATACCGATTACCCAGTCCTTATTGGTTTGCGACCGAGCAAGAATGTCGCCGCCGGCAGCTACGCAAAAAGTTTGGTAGCCGGCTTTTTTGATGAGCTTGCCGGCTTGGTCAATTGCCCAGCCTTTTACGTATCCACTTGGATCAAAAACACCGCTGGCCCAAGCCGAAAAAAATCCGTCAGTTAGCTCTTCGGCCTCTTTGCAAGCTTTAATAATGCTCTTGAGTTCCTTATCTGGCTTGAGTCGACCTTTATTATGGAGATTCAATTGACTATCGGGTCTATATGGGCTGAACTTTCGGTCTATTTCTTTTAACCTGTCAAATACTTCCTCAAAAACAACCTCGTTCTGGCACTGGGGAATATCAATGCTTATTGGCATGCCCATAATCTGCTCTACCCGTCGCATAAATTTATTTTACCTTTCTTGTCTCAGATTTATTAGATTGGCGTAGCTGCCGGCTATGCAAGGCTTTGTCGAGAAACAGACCGAACCGTATTGAAATACGGTGAGGGAGTATCGGAGACAATAACGTAGCAGAGTCGGCAGAAGCATGAGCGGTGCAGCCGGCTCCGCCGGCTGGCAGGTGCAGGCGCTACGTCGATCTAGCGGCTTGATCGAGAGCCGACTGGAGGGATTGCTGGTAACCTTCGCTAGTACTTGTAGCACCGCTTACAAAATCAATGTTGGCACTCTGTTTATCAATAGCTGTTTGTTTAAGTAGCGGTTCACTATAGATAGTTCGTTGCTCAGATTCGCGTTGATCGTTGGGCATTTGCAAAAAATTAACGTTGGTTATTTTGCCACCGTTAATCACCACGGCAATTTGTACCTGGCCGTAAGGAGTAGATTCGCTATCGCCAGTATATGTACCGTCCTTGTAGCTGACGGTTGAAGTTGTATTGGAGCTAATAGAAGATATTCTTGATTTATTCATCATGGTTGCTGCCTCTGTTTGCGACGGCGAGACTAGTTCGTGTGTGCTGGCATGAGTCTTTTCGTAAATGCCAATTAACCCCAGTAGAGCGATGGTTATGATGATAACGGCCGTCTTCTTCATAAGTGTTAGTTTAACAATACCAAGCTGAGAACCAATTGAATTTTGGCCCTAATAGCGAGAAAAGCGGGAGGTTTATTCCCGCTTTTTTGTGAGGTGTACTTTTGGCTTTTTGTTTAGCCTCTATAATCATAAGCCAAATGACCCCAGTAAATCAACTTGAATTTTAGCTATAAAACTGGTCTAAAGCCGGGCCCTTGAGGGGGCCCGGCTTCGACCTACGTTCCGCTGAACTGCTTCACGGTGGCCTTGTCGAGCTTGTGGTCGCGCGAGTAGCGCGGCACCGAGAGGCGCCACATGAACATCAGGACCATCGTCAGTGCGAACCACCCGTGCAGAGCCCAGGTGGTGTTCTGGTAGATCAGGGCCGACACCGCCACGCACGCCATCGCGTAGATCGTCACGCGATCAGCGCGCTTGTGCTGGAAGTTCACACCCTTCCAGTTCTGCAGTGCCGCCACGAGGTAGAAGATGATCGCCGCGAGGGCGACCAAGTACCAGTCGTGGCTGGCGTGCAGGCCCGGGAAGCGGTGCGAGTTGGGCAGCGATGCGCCCATGATCGCCGATACTGCCGCGATGACCAGCAGGTTCGAGTACTTCGTCTGAAAGGCCGCCGCGAAGGCGGCCAGGCAGACAAGCATGGTCCCGACCGGCGTGCCGTAGTTCAGCACGTCGGGAGTCAGGTGAACGAACCAGACGTGGTGCAAACGCACGTGCTGGTGGGCCGTCGCCGCGGCGACCGACGCCAAGATGGCGACGATCAGCAGGGTCAGCGGCATCCACTCCTGCTCGAGGGCCGCCGTTAGGCGGTCCGCAAGCGACTTCTTGCGATACGGCACCGAAAAGCCTCCTTTGGACGGGGACGTAGGTCTTGCCTCAGTATGTACCGAGTGCACGGAGCAATTTATATCATAAATATCTGTAGTTTTCAATATCGGCAGAGCAAACAAAAAACGAGCCCGAAAGCTCGTTTCTTGGGTGGTAAACATCCACGAGGGATGTTTACCGAGCCAGTTGCCAATAAATTGGTACTTGGCTTTGTCACCTCACAGTGACACTTATATTTATATTCCTCTCCGCTTTTGGTGTCAACAATAAAAAACAACGATTTAACTTCTTAAAACGCTTATGTTTATATAACTCCTTAATAATTGTGGTTAGCGTGTGGATAAAAGTGTGCTTAACCTACACAAGCTAATAGTTGTGAGCGGAGGGCCGCCCCGCAGCCGGTGAGGGCATGCGGGGCGGCCCTCTTTCGTTCAGGTGACGACGGATTGGCCGACACGCTCGCGTGGTGAGGCCCTGTAGAGCTCCGCCAGCACGACGGCCGACAGGATCTCGATGAACGCAACCACCCCGAGACCCTTCCACGAGTGGAAGATCGCCAGCAGGCCGACGCCGAAGATGATCGCCCCGGCGAGAACCGTCACCGCCAGCCGACGAGCCGCGGGGTAGAAGTAGAGACTCCTTCCGGGCGGTGTCACTTGCGGATCGCGGTCCATGTCGATCATGAACCACATCCAGACGGTGAAGACCGCCAGCACCAGCCACAGCCACCCCAGGCGCAGCCCGGGGAAGCGCGAGCCGTTCTCGACGAACACGTCGACGACGAACAGGGTCATCGCCACGACCGTGACGGCCTTGAAGAGCTTGTACATCTCCTCCTTCATCGTCTCGGCGCCCACCACCACTGCTGCGGTGACGAAGCCGAAGGCGAGCAGCTGGCCCCAGTCGAAGTAGGACCACTTGAGCTGCCCCAGCTCTGCTCCGGCGGCCTCGATGAACACCGCGGCAGCGAGTGCCGCGAGGATCCAGGCCACGCGGGTGTCGTCCAGACGCTTGGCCGCCCAATGGATGGCCTCGGTCATAGCTGACCTCCAATGAATTGTATTCGGACGCGATAAGGCGCCCCTTCCAGAAAAATCTTCCCTGAACTAGCGCAAATTATACAATTTTATCGCCTATATGTAAACTGCTTAAGCTATCGCAGTTGTGATGTTTTTGGTATTCAAATTGTCGCCAAATTAACCGACACGTTCCAGGTATTAAGCTAACTTGAACCAGTAAGGGATTGGGGGACTCAATGCTAAAACACATCAAGAAAGCAACGGCTCTAGGATTAATAGCCTCTAGTTTGATGATTGGCGCCGGTGTAAGCGCTATGTCGGACAGCTCAAGCGGCAATCAGGTGCCGCCTTATGGCGGCGGCGCATCAATAAGTAAAGTTTTTTATCCTGCTGATGGGTCGACCATGACGATAACCTGCACAGGGGCGGTGATTAAGCAAAGCCCCGGCGGCACGCCTTATCGTCAAGGCTGGGTCAATCCAGCGAATATCGGTAATATAAATTCCACCAGCGACCTAAAAGGTCAAATAGCCAGCGGATCTTCTAATCCTTTCGGCACCAGCAATAGTTGTCCATCAAGCGGCAACAGCCAAAACCAGAGCGGTAATAACAATAACAACCAGAACAACAATATGAATAACAATGTACCGACACCGTCTCCGCAAACGCCCAACCCCTCTTCGACTTCGTCGGCCAACGCCACATCTAACGCCACAGCCAACGCAACTGTAAACTTAACCGGTAGCGGCAGCCCCGCTAATGAAACCAGTCAAACTTCTGCTAATCCTGCTCCAGCAAACGCCAACACGTCGTCATCTGCTCCAGCCCAAAACGAAAATAATAGTTTTTCGGGCAAATCTTTGCCAAATACCGGCCCGGGTGATGTATTAGCGATCGGCGGGCTGGCTACTGTCTTGGGCACTATCGGCCACTTTATATTCCAACGCCTCCGCTACCGGTCTTTGGTTTAAAACCCGCCCATGATTGTTCGCTACTGTGACCATCTTCATTTTCTTATCCTTAAATAGCGCCTACGATGGTTTTATGGACCACAAAGGTGAAAGACATTTAAAGCCAGTTGACCCGCCTGCGCCGGAGGAGGTTGCAAGCAGCGGAGAAACCGCGGCGGAGTTCAGAAAAAGCCTGCCGGGCGAATTCGCATACGCTGTCGAGCTTGTCAACGCACTAGAGCGCCGAAGCTTAATCGAAGGCATTTATAAGTTAGGCATTTATTTGGGTTTGAGCTTAGATGAACTTAATCAAGAATACGAGGCGGCCTTGACCAGCATGAAGCGTGAACGGGGAGCTTCCGACGAACTTTGGTACGCCCAATCGCCCACCACAAGGGAATGGACACAAACATGGCCAATTGCCGACGATAAAGCTCGGAACGTTGGTCACCAATCTTTGCGCCGCTTGCTACACGTGGTTAAAGATGACGAGTTAGATCCATCAGCCTAACCGTCTGCTTGGTTTTCGTCGTATAATTTCTGTTATGTCTAAGCGCTATATCGAGCGGCAGCGGACCGGAACCAGGTCGTTCCGCTATTTTCATGATGGGCGGCAAGTTACCGCCAAAGCAGAGTTGGCCTACTTTAAATCCTTGGCCATACCACCGGCCTGGAAAGACGTGAAGATTGCCGCCAGCCATAACGCTAAAATTGTGGCGACAGGAGTAGATAAAGCCGGGCGGTTGCAATACATTTATAACGTCAAGTTCCGGGCCCGCCAGGAAAAGGAAAAGTTCGAGAGAATTCTGCGATTTGCCCGGGCGCTGCCCAAAATGCGCCGCGTTACCGATGAGCATTTGAGGCTTCCTGGTTTGCCTCGCGAGAAAATCCTAGCTTGCATTGTCCAATTGATGGATAAAGCTTACTTTCGGGTTGGCAACGAAGAATACGCCAAAGAAAATCAGCACTATGGCCTGACTACCCTGCGCTCCAAGCACACTGAAGTTAAAGGCGATACTATTGTCTTTGATTTTGTGGGCAAAAGCGGCCAGGAAAACCTTAAGAAGGTCACAGATAAGCGGTTGGCCCGTATAGTCAAACAATTGGACGAGTTGCCAGGCTATGAAATTTTTAAATACATTGATGAAAATGGTGAATTAAAGGATATCCATAGCGGCGATGTCAATGAATACATCAAAGAGATCATGGGCGAAGAATTTTCCGCCAAGGATTTTCGCACTTGGGGCGGCACGCTGCTGGCCAGCATTGAACTGGCGCAAACTGAACGCTCAAGGCACGAGCGAGAGCGCAAGAAAGCCGTGACCGAGTGTGTTAAAAAGGTGGCTCAAAGGCTAGGCAACACGCCGGCCATCGCCCGCGCCAGCTATATCGATCCGCGCGTCATACACGCTTACGTAGTCAGTAATGATTTATATAAAGTCCGCGAAGCAGTCAGCAAACTGCGTCGCGCCCAATACTTCACCGCCGACGAACACTGCGTCTTAAACCTGCTGGAAAAATCCTGAATTACCGCTCGACAAACGTCAGGGCGTGGCCGGCCCGTCCGGCCCGGCCGGCACGACCGATGCGGTGCACGTAATCATCGTAAGTTTGCGGCGTATCGTAGTTGATAACGTGCGAAATATCTTTTACGTCTATGCCGCGAGCCGCGACGTCTGTCGCTACCAAAATGTTTGATCTATCTTGACGAAAGGCTTCTAGCGCGCGCTTGCGCTGGCCTTGAGTTTTGCCGCCGTGGATAGATTCGGCCTTAAAGCCGCGAGCCACGAGCTCCTTAGCCAGACGCTCTACACCATATTTGGTTTTGCCGAAGACGATCGTCTTGGTGTTGCCTTCTTTGATCAGCTCTTCGTGTAGTAGCTCAATTTTTTCTTCTTTGCCGGAATAGCGCACCACGTCTTGGTGCACGTTGGCGCTAGTTTCTCCGCCTTTTACGTCTACATATTCCGGATCGTGACAAAAAGTATTTATCAGGTTCTTTATTTCGTTGCTTAGCGTGGCACTGAAGAAGTAGGCCTGATGCTCCCCGGGCAGCTCACCGAGTATCGTACGCACGTCTGGTAAAAAGCCCATGTCTAGCATACGGTCCACTTCATCCAGAACAACCATGTCGCAGAAAGCTAGATTCAGAGTACCTTGATTTAAGTGGTCTTTGATGCGGCCCGGCGTGCCAATTATCAGGCGCGCGCCGATTCGCAATGAATGTATCTGGCGGCCCATTGGCATTCCACCAATCAGCGTGGCCATTTTTATGCCGCTGTTTTTGCTCAAAAGCACGCACTGCTCTTCTATCTGAATAGCCAGCTCGCGGGTTGGCGCGATGATTATGGCGTTGCTGCCTGGGCGGCGCATTAGGTTGTTTAAAACCGGCAACGCAAAAGCGGCGGTTTTGCCGGTGCCCGTATCGGCTACGCCAACCACGTTCTTGCCGGCAAGTCCTATAGCAATTGTTTTATCTTGGATTTCAGAAGGCGCTTTGTAGCCCTTGCTTGTTACATTGGCTTTAAGTAACGGGTGCATAGCAAAATCATCAAAGCTATTAGTGGCTACGTAATCTATCTGTTCGCTGGCGGTGGCGGCTTTAATAAATCTGGCCGGATCAATAACCTGCCCTTTGGAGCGGTTTTTCGGCGGGCGATGGTTTTTGCTGCTATATACGGTATAGCCGGAGCGGCGGCCGGCGCCGGATCTAGAATTTTTATACATATAAAAAGAATCCCTTTATTTAGTTAACTCTTGAATTGCTATAAAAAGCCATGGAGAGAAAAACTAAACCTGGATTCTTAAAACAACTTAGAGCTTATTTTAGCATAAGTTGAATAATTTTACCAGCCCGACTCCTGGCTAGTCTTTTAGCTTAAGCTTTCTTTGGTTTTTTGACCTCTTTGCGACCGCGATCTTTGGACACTTTAGTAGCGCCCACGTCCGCCAAAGGAATTTTGGCGATCTACTTGCGGCTTAGCTACGTTCACTACGATATTTCTACCATCGATATCTTTGCTATTCATTGCTTTTATGGCTGCCTGAGCTTCGTCAGTGGTGCTCATCTCTACAAAACCGAAGCCTTTTGACTGGCCCGAATCGCGATCTATGATTACTCTGGCCGATTCGACCGTTCCAAACTCCTCAAACAGAGTCTTTAGTTTGGTGTCGTCGATGCTGAAGGGTAATGACCCTACAAATAATTTAGCTGACATTTTCTTAAATAAACCTTTCTTAAATATTTATGGACCAGGGAGCCCGGCTTAAAAACCAAGCTCCCCAACATACCGACTACTCTTTGGTTTCGGTAGTGGTTTCTGGTGTTTCGGCGCCTTCGGCTGGCTTAGTTTCTGGCGCGTCGTTGTTAGAAGTGTGGAATAAAGACATTTGAGATGTCCTTTCTTTTATGATTGCTATTTTGGCTTAGCCCAACAACAATCTTTATCCGCTCCCTAACTGATTTTTAGTGTTGCAGTCGTCTAGTTATTTATAAGTATACGCTCACGGCACCTTTTGCCCTAATGACCTAGGCTAAATCGTGAGGTAGAGCATTTGCTTCGAGCTTTAGAAAAGCAGAAGGAGAAAAGAGCGGCGTCCTTTTTTAAGTTGAAGAAAATTACTGGACGCATATTCCAGCGTGCGTTTGGCGTATAATTCAATTCATGAAGCATAAGCAGAATGGCTTTGGCCACTTATGGTTATTTGGATTAATTATTGTTTTAGCGGTAGGCGTAGCCGGCTACGAAGTCTGGATTCACCGCAACGGCCCGCCGCTGCCCCACGATAGTTCATTGCCGGATATCAGTTACCTCAAAACTCATAAATCAGATCGGTTTTTGGTAGATATGGACGTTGTTCAGGGCGGCAACCCTTATAAAGGCGTACGCTCCATTGCCCCGCACACTGGCGGTCACGCGCAATTTGGTGATGGTTATAAAACCTGGCCCAAAGGCGGCACGGCACCCAGTAACTATCCGCCAATTTACGCCGTAGCTGACGGTGTTGTTAACGGTGTTGACTATAATTTTAAAGTTGGCGATAACACCAAGTACGACATATCAATAGAGATCGCCCAGGGATACAACTTTGACTACAGCATTGAACCTTTTGTCAGTAAGCCAAATGGCTTTTACAAGCCCTTTGTATTGGTACATAACGGTCAAAAGGTTAAGAAGGGCCAAATCATCGGCTACATGTATTTGACCCAAGCGGGATCTAACGGCAGCCATATCCACTTTGATATCCACCATAACGGCCAGTTTATGGCGCCGGCCATATTCACGCCGGATATCGTGCAGGCCTTTCACGATCACTGGGGAGATTTTGGCTACGACGGCAACGGACCAAATAGCAAAGGCGTACCAATCCCTGCCTGCATGGGCTATAAACTATCAGCCGCCGAGAACCCGTTTGGCACCGGCGCGGTGGATTGCTTGAACTAATTTATCTGTTCCACCCCGCGCGCGTTCCTTTATAGTCCGCTTATGCTTGCACTTTGAACCGCATAGGAAGTAGGATACCGCTATGCCGCACAAACGCTTATTAGAATCTGATAATACATGGACTAGTAGTGACGACCTTGCTAACGATTTAGACGATATTGTCCAGCCGGTCGATTATGCAAGCATCTTTGACAACAGCCAGCTGGTACTGATAGGTGAAGACCACAGGAATAGTCCGGTTCGCAGACATCTAGCGGCACATGCGGCAGAAATCAAGGCCTGTGGCACGACCCATTATGCCGTAGAGAGCCCTCCCAGCCCTGGGATTGACCTTCTTAATAAAGATCCTTCTTACGAACTTGGAGACACCCGGGTAGGAGTAGAGCTTAAATACGATACCGATCCTCTAAAAAAGGAGCGCCGTGAAAGTTACCAAGAGGTTGCTAAGGCCATGGTCAGGCAAGGTATAAAGGTTGTTCCGATCGACGTAGACTATTCCCTCCCCCACTATGGCGCAGAGGAGCGCGAAGTTCATATGACACAGGGCTTGAGGGACATTTTTGAAGCCGACGAGAAGGCCGTAGTGGCGGCTTTAGTGGGCGCCGACCACGCCGCAAGGAACCGAGGAGTGCTAATGAACGGTGTATGGGGATATAAATACCATGCAAGAGTATCGGCGTTATCTAAAAGATTAGCGCGAGATGGTTATAAAATTTCACCCCTGTGGGTGGTGGGTGGAGTTTGTGATGCACCAACATTCTTTATCGACGCCGTACGCACCGCGGGTCTATCTGACGAGGAATTTATGGTAGATCTACGGCCTTTCCGCGGAAGCGAGCAGCGCGTATTTAGCTCTGGTAATTTTGACTGGGCAATCCATGTTCCCCAAGAAGACATGCAGGCCTAGCCACCTATTTTGAGCGTATAATTTGAGTTATGCCGACAGTTAATATTTATCAAAAGAACTCCGAATTTGAATACAAGCTAGCAACTATGACGAAAAGCGTAAAAGGACTGATTGCTAAAGAACTTTCCGGCAAAGATATTGTTCTTTCCGAAGATGAAGTAAGTGTTCGTCTGCTAAAAGCTGCAGGAGACGGCATGCTTGCACCCGTTGAGGTTGAAATCAACGCAGCCGCTTTTGAGGAACGGGTGAAAAAGCAAGATGAAATATGTCTGAAAATTCAGGAGTTTCTAAAAGATGCTCTTCAGAGCGATATTAAAGTTTGGCTCATTCTTAGCGAATTAGGCCATAGTTGGAAATAATTTTATACGCTCCACCCCACGCGCGCTTTAGGTGCGCGTGAAGCTAGAGGTAGAGCTGGAGCTCCTTATTGAGGCTGCGTGAGTACTCACGCTTTTTTGTTCAACATACGCTCGTTTTAAAGCATCATTAAGAACGCGAGCGGCGGCCTTTGATGGCTTAGGTTCTGCCACTTCGCTTAGCTTTACTTTGGGTCTGAAAATCTTATATATGAGTCGAGTCATAACGTTATTTATAGTATAGCAGTCGCTATCTCCTCGTCGGTAAGAAATTTCGGCAATTCACTAAAAAGATCTGAGACATCTTCTTTGCGGTCGCCGATCTTATTATCACCATCTTTAATAATTAGACTTATTGTAACATTTTTGTAGTCATTGCACAAGCTGTGAAGGTTTGCTTGCAGGGATTTATAGCTATCAATAAACCCCGTTCTCTCTATAGATCGATGCTCCACCAGCTCTCTGTCTTGAGTAAATCTCCAGGCAACTACTGGATCTTGATGGATGTAGTAGATTTTTACTTTATAGCCGTGGTCTAAGGCTCTTTGTAGGTTTGGAATAGCTTTAGCGTGTGCGAAAGTTCCGTCAAATACAAAATCTAATTTGTTTTTGACTACCTCATCATAGATGCGCTCTAGTATTATCGTTGCGCCCGCTCGAAACTTGTTGGCAAGTTTGGGCTTATATCCTTCCATTAGTGTGGCTATTTCACCCATGTCAATGCGGACTGGCGGGTTCACAATTTCTTTTATCAACTCTTTTGTAAATTCTGTTTTACCCGCCCCAGGAAGACCTGCAGTAAAAATGCCAGCAAGCTCTTCGCTTGGCTTAAAATCTGTTTCTCTTATAAATCCTTTCGCGATGGCTTTTTTCTTTTTGCGCGCCCAGGCTTCAATATCGTCCATACAGACATTATATCTAGATTTCCTAGAAGAAGTTTATATCGTTGAGCTCCTCTGGCAAGAAGCCACGTTGGTCTTTAAATCCGGCGTCCCATTTGTAGCCTTTGTTGTAGCCCAAATCTTTCATTAATTTGGTCGGGGCATTGCGTAAATGTAGAGGCACAGAAGCATCGGGGTGTTCGCGCGCCGCTCTTTGCGCCGCACCCATAGCATTGGTAACATCCCTGCTCTTTGGCGATTTGGCCATAACCGTGGCACAGTGGTAAAGATTATAAGAACATTCCGGCAAACCAATCCGTTCCACGGCCAAGAAAGTTGATACGGCCAGGTTTAGCGCGGCCGGGGCGGCCAGGCCTATATCTTCACTGGCAAAAACCACCATGCGCCGGGCAATAAACTTCGGATCTTCGCCGGCCTGCAGCATGCGGGCCATCCAGTAAAGCGCGGCTGATGTATCGCCGCCGCGCATGGATTTTATAAAGGCGCTGATGATATTGTAGTGCATCTCGCCAGCTTTGTCGTATCCCGGGATACGTTTTTGGGCGGCCTGCTGAATTAACTCTTTGGTTATATTTTTGCTGCCGGCCAGCTCCATGGATAGCTCTAAGTTGCCAAGCGCCACGCGGGCATCGCCGCCGCTAATTTCGGCCAGGAAATCTATGCTTTCCTTAGATAATTTTTTGGTAATTTTCTCGGCCTTAGCCGCGCGTTTGATAATCTCGATGATATCTTCTTTGCTTAGAGGCTCGAGCACAACTACCCGACTACGACTTAAAAGAGGTGTGATTACCTCAAAACTTGGGTTTTCGGTCGTGGCGCCAATGAGAGTAATCAAACCCGATTCGACATGCGGCAAAAAAGCATCCTGCTGAGCCTTGTTGAAACGGTGTATCTCGTCGACGAATAAAACTGTATGGCGCGGCCGCTCAATTGTACTACCCTGCTCGTTCGCCCTTGCCCGCTCAACAACTTTATTAACATCGGCCTTGCCGGCCGTGACGGCGGAGATTTCAATAAAGTCCGCCTCCATCTCGTTGGCGATAGTCCGCGCCAAAGTGGTTTTGCCGCTGCCCGGCGGCCCCCAAAAAATTAAACTAAACGGCTTACCAGCTTTAACAAGCTGGCTTAGGATTTTGCCCTCGCCCAGGATTTGTTCCTGCCCGACAACGTCAGATAGTTTCTGCGGACGCATGCGCTCCGCCAAAGGCCTCTCCATACCCTAATTATACCGCTGACCGTTTAAAACATTTAGCCAATGTCGCGGCGGCGAAAGGCTAGTAGTGCTAAACCTAGCAAAACCAAGCTGGCAATAAACATACCAGCCGCATCCCAGTACGGGAGACCGCCGCTTTGCAGAACAGCTGCCGGATGATAGTAGTGAAACGGCAGCAGCCTAGCCGGCCAAACCAGCCAAGTAACGGACTTATCGAGCGAATTAAAAAGATAGCCGGCCAATGCCGCTAGAACACTGACGCCAATCGCCGCGCCACGGCCCATCCGACCCAAGGCAGTCGTACCAAAGGCCAGCGCCCCAAATAATATTGCGATATCCAAGCACATGATGGTGGTAAAGAAAACACCGACCGACTTGACGCCCGGAAAGCCGATAGCGGCACACAAAATAGCGCCGAGTATCGCTATAACTACGCCAACCACCAGTAAAATAACGGTGCCCGCAGCGGCTTTAGCTAAAAGCAAGCGAGACCTAGATATTGGTCGGGCCAAGAGCAGTTCTAGGGTTCCGCTTTGTTCTTCACGGGCTAAGAGTGAGCTGCCTAGAGCTATGGATAAGAAAGAAAAAAGCAATGGAACCAACAAAAAATAACACTGCGAACTAAGATAGCCGACCGGCGACAGAAAATCCCCCGTATCGGTGAATAGGTCACGGGCGGAGGCCGGAATGCTAGAAAGTGATTTATCCAGCTGACCCGCCGATCCGCGAAATGACGGATAGATAGCGAAGATCATCGCGATAAACAATCCGATACCGACCGTCCACCAAACCGTTGACCACTTACGCCTTTGAAGCTCTGTAACGGCAACACCCATTATTGTCCGCCTTTCTGATAGAGGTGCAGGAATTCTTCCTCTAGGTTGACCTCTTGCTGTTCTAAGCGGGTGACGTGGTGGCGGGCTAGAACCTTGAACAAAGGTGTAAGTTCACCCTCCAGCGAAACGCTCAAGTGATGCGCATCATGCGAGGTTACCTTGACGCGAGGCAGACGCTTGAGCTCAGCCACTGGTGCCGTATCGGCAAACGTAAGCTTAAGAGTATGAGCAGCCTTAGTGGCCAGGTCTTCTAGAGTCTTTTCTACCACTAGCTCGCCAGCGTGCAAAAAACCCACGCGGTCGCACATTCTCTGTACCTCCGCGAAGTTGTGACTGCTGACAAAAATGGCCGCGCCACGAGATTTCGCTTCATTAACCATTTCAAAAAATTGTTCCTGCATTAGTGGATCCAAGCCGCTGGTCGGTTCATCCAGAATAAGTACGTCGGGCTGATGCATGAAGGCCTGAATGAGACCAAGTTTCTGACGATTGCCCTTGCTGAGTTCGTGAATCGGCCGGCTAAGGTTGGCAGTTAGTCGCTTGACAAGCTTATTCAAATTGTTGGCATTGCTGGCCGGCTGCAGATCGCTCATGTAATTTAGGAATTGCCGGCCGGTCATTTTTGGGTAAAGCGCCACCTCGCCCGCCAAATAACCAACGTGCTTCTTAACGGCCACCGAATCTTTTACTATATCCAGTCCGCAAATGGTAGCCGAGCCGCTAGTGGGCTGAATAAAGTTAAGTAATGTTCGGATAGTGGTGGACTTACCGGCGCCGTTAGCGCCCAAGAATCCGTAAACTTCGCCGGGCTTAACCGCAAGCGACAGTTTATTCAATGCCAAATGCTCAGAACTGGCGTAGCGTTTTGATAAATTATTTATTTTAATAGCGGTTGCTTCGGCATCCATTACGCTTAAGTATATCATCTCTTTTCTTAGTGTTGTAATAGCGTAATTTTATAGTATAATATGCTTAACTTCGTTTGAGATTACTCCGAAGTTGTTTTTATTGACAAGCAGACTTTGCATCACAAGGTGAGAACCAAGCATTTTTAATAAGTGTTTGGCCCTCACCTTGTGGCGCGCCGAATGCGCCGCTTAAGGCAACAAATGCCGAGGTGTTGCTACCACACGAGAGGGGTCATGTGCTACGACTGCAAGACTATGCGTCATAACGGCGCCTCGCAGGCCTTCCTGACCTACCGCATCATCTGCGAAGGTGATGTTCCGCCGAAGTTCGAAGCGGAAATCGACGGACTGATCGAGATGATCGAGACCACCTGGAAGCAGGTGGGTCGCGTCCTCACGAAGCTGTTCGACGACCGCCGGAAGCTGGAGTCCAACGCCATGCTGATCATGTTCGAGATCTCCGATGATCTCGAGAGCGTCGGCAGGGTTACCCTCCAGCTGTCCATCAATCGCGACGTCGCCGAGCACCTCCTGAAGAGCGTGCTCGAGCACTACTTCGAGCAGGCGATCAAGGAGAAGCTCGTGACCATGCTCGCCGGGCCGATCGACATCGAAGAGGAGGGAGAAGACCTCTACCTCAACTCGGAACCGTTGAGCGAGGACCCGGCCACGAACGAGAACGTCTGGTACGCCGAATCGCTGACGTCCAGCTGAAGGGCTCGACTCCCTGTCCTCTCCCCGGGGAATCGGCGAGCGGCGAGAAAAGGGGAGGCGCTGCCAATCAAGCGCTCCCCCTCTCGCTGCCTGATTTGCAAGTTTGGCACCCCTCGTTTTGTCTCATTTCCGAGGGAGCCGAGAGCGGCGCTCGTGGCGGGGGAGGTGAATCACACGCCCCCTCCCCCGCCTTCGTCGCTCCAGCAACGTGCCAAGTTAAAGTCTGCTTGTCGCGCTAACAAAGCTTATAAATATTTGTAGGTTTTGTTAGCAAGCGTTTTTTAGCAAAAAATACTACGCTTATCCACTAGCGCTAGTTCAAACCGCTAACGTATAATTTAGTTTAGTCATTATTAGCAACCTGGGGAGGTTAGCCAAGTGAGACGAGTTATATTAGGCGGGCTTTTTTTAGCAACTTTAAATTTACTTGGTGCTAGCCAAGCTTTGGCGCTTGCCAGCTACGACGATTCGGGCACCGCTCAAAAGGTCCATTTGAGGGGATATATGCCTGTGACTAGAATTATTTACGTTGACCAGCAAGACCGTATTTTGTCGGTTACCGGCAATACTGACGAAAATATCACCCCGATAGTCGCTCGCCCAAATAGCGCGGGCCAGCTAAAACTGACTTCTTTTATTGACCAGCAATACCAGCGCATCCTGCAGGCTCAAGGCGGCCATCTGAAAGCCGGCGTAACTTACTATCCGGCAGCTCCGGCTGGTACTATTCGACTAAGTCTGACTAAACTTGCAAACGGTTAAACCGATTAACGGCAAATATCACACAAACAATTAAAGTTACGCCAATCACGCCAAGATCGAGAAAGATATTAAAGTGATGCTGATTAATCATACTGAACCGCAGAGCATCCACGCAGTAACTTAAAGGATTGCAGTAAGACATGATCCTTAGCGCGGTTGGCACATTGGTTAGAGGATAAAGCGCACTCGATAAGAAGAATAACGGGAAAATCAAAAAGTTGTTGATTCCCTGAAAGCCCTGGAAATCCTCGACTATACTGGCCAGGCCTGCGCCAAAACTGGTCAACATTAGGCACAGCGCTAGCATGATCAACAGGCTAAGCGGCAAATAAGCCCAGTTATACGGTCGGAAACCTAAAGCCACGGAGATGATCAGCACAAAAATACCTTGGATTAGCGAAATAGTCGCTCCGCCGCTGGCGTTGCCAAGCAAAATGCGAAACCGGCTAACCGGCGCCACTAACATTTCTTTTAAAAAACCAAAGCGCTTGTCGAATAGAATTTGAATTCCCCAAAAAACACCGCTGAATAAAATAGTCTGAATAATAATGCCGGGTACTAAAAATTCCAAGTAGTTGCCTTCGCCGGCTTTTTTGTAAACCGAACCCACGCCGTAACCGAGCGCCAAAAGGAATAAAATGGGCTGGCCGATAGCGCCAACCACGCGCGAGCGAGTCCGCACGTAGCGTTTCATTTGGCGGAGCCATAACGTATATACAACTTCCACTAGCGCAGTCTCCTATTGCGTTGAGCCGTACGAACGTTTAGACCGTTATTAGACAAGCTCGTTTCGTCGCGGACTTCTTTGCCGGTCAACTGCAAATAGGCTTGTTCCAAGCTTTTGGTCTTGGTTTTTTGAGCCAGTTGTTTAGCTGTGCCTTCAGCGATAATTTGGCCGTGGTCAATTATGGCGATCCGGTCGGCCACCGCCTCGGCTTCATCTAAATAGTGAGTGGTAAAGAAAATAGTCATGCCTTCGGTGTCGGATAATTTTTTGACATAATCCCAGAGCAAATTGCGGGTTTGAGTATCGAGTCCAAGTGTTGGTTCGTCTAAGAATAAAATTTTGGGATGATGAAGCAGGCCCCGGGCAATCTCTAAGCGGCGGCGCATACCACCGGAATAAGTTTTGACAAAGCTGTCTTTGCGCTCCCATAGATCAACTAATCTCATTAGCTCTTCGATGCGCGGTTTTTGCTCGGCTTTTGGAATGCCGTATAAAACAGCGTGGATCTGCATGTTTTCGTAGGCCGTTAATTCTTCTTCAAGGGCCGGGTCTTGGAAAACAATGCCGAAGCTTTGGCGGGCAGCGTCTTGGTCGGTCTCTACGTTGTGGCCGTTCAAAAAAAGCTCGCCGCTAGTCGGCCTGAGCATAGTTGTCAGCATGCTAATGGTCGTTGATTTGCCGGCGCCATTCGGACCCAAAAAAGCAAAAATCTCGCCGGCCGGCACATCAAAGCTAATGCCGCGCACGGCTTTTACGTCACCGAAAGTCTTGACCACTTTAGTGGCTTTTATGATTGATTCTGACATTATTTACTCTATTATACGTCGGCCTCGAGCACTTGTTCAACCGCGACACCGGGTTTGTAGGTATTTATATTTGAGTTCATTTGCCAATGCTCCAAGATCGGCTGAAGCACGCGCCAGGTTTCTAATACCTCGCCAGCGCCAGCAAACAAACTGGTGCGTGAGCGCATGGCGTCGACCAAGACTTGTTCGTAAGCATTCGGCAAACGCTCGGCGCCCTGAGCGTAATCGAATGACAGCGGCAAGTGGCGCAAATCGTGACTAAAGCCTGGCTGCTTAGCCCACAGATCAATCTCTACACCTTCTTTTGGCTGAATACGCAGACAAAGTTCGTTAGCTTGCGATTCGTCAGTTTGCTTGAACCTAACTCTTATTTCTGTAACTTTGGTGTCTAAATTTTTGCCCGTAACTAGCTTGATAGGCACACCATGCCAGCGCGGGTCGCTGGACTCTAGAGTGACGGCGGCAAAAGTTTCAACAAGCGAGCGCTCATTACTCACCTCGTCTTGATAGCCATCATATTGAGCCCGAACAGCTCCGTTAGGATCGGCGGCTTTTAGACTTTTGAGCGCTTCTAGACGACGCTCGGGCATATCTTCGAACTCAAAAAGACTGCCGCACGGGCGCATCAACGTTAAGGCGGCCAGATTCATTAAGTGGTTCTGCACAATATCACGCAGAGCGCCGGTTTGTTCGTAAAAATCTGCTCGACCCTCAATACCAATTTTCTCGGCCGCTATGATATCGATAGAGTCAATAAATTGGTTGTTCCAGATTTTGCGGAACAGCGCGTTGCTACCCAGAAAAACAGAGATGTTTTGGGCCATTTCTTTAGCCATGTAGTGATCTATGCGGTAGACCTGGTCTTCTTTAAAGCACTCCTCGATTTCGCTTATTAATTCTCTGGCGGACTCCAAATCGTAACCAAACGGTTTTTCTAAAAGCAGTTTGGTGTTGCCGTGATTCAAACCGGCCGCGCTTAAGCGGCGCAAGATTGGCATAACGGCAGCCGGCGGAATGGATAAGTAGAAAATTTTCTGGCCCTGAGCTGGCAATTTTTCTTTTAGCTTTTGGTAATCTGCCGGGTCGGCCATATCCATTTGGGTTGTTTCCAGGTATTTCTTTAGCCGGCTGGTCTCGCCCTTAAGCACGTCTTCCGAGCTAATCTGGCGACGTGACAGCCCTAGTAACCTAAAGTTTTCGGGCAGCTGCCCCAGCTCGTCGAGTTTAGCCAGCGCCGGCAGAATATATCGGCTGGCTAGATCGCCGGTAATGCCGAAAATCACTAAAGTTGTGGTCGGCAGCTCATTATTCATAGTTATCATAATATTATCACTTATAGAGACACGGTGCACTTCATGCCGGCAGCAAGGCTCGTACTTGGATACGGGCCTAATAAAATCTGTCTAAAGGAAAGGTAGTAACGCCTCGCGCTATTCCTCCGGAAGAGAGCCCGAGCAAAAATCGCACTTTTTGCCCGGTGCGATGAGGAACCGCGAAGGGGTTCCTCATAAGGCAAAGCGTAAGCGGAGCCGTTATCGCTGGTGGCGGCGCTTGAGCCTAGCGACATCTAAGCGGGCGCTGGAGCGATCGACCATGGTTTGGGCGTGCTCCAGACTGACTTGATCACGAGCTTCGGCTTTCATCGCGAGCGCCCGCTGGTGGGCAGCCTCGGCCTCGGCTTCGTTGATATTGTCGGCATGGTCGGCCTCGTCCACAATAACTCGCAGATTATTATTTTCTACGTCTATCACACCGCCGCTGATAGCAAAAATATCGCGCGCGCGATCTGGGTCATTACGATTTTTTCTAATGGCAATGGCTCCGCTGGTAGCTACGCTAACTAGCGGCATGTGATCTTGCAGCACACCAATTTCGCCATCTAGCGTCGGCAAAGTTACTTCGTAAACGTCATCGTCGAACTTAATGCCGGTTAATGTTACTAGCTGTAAGTGGATCATTGCTTATCGGATTCTACTTCTTTTTGACGTCTGAAATTGCGCCCTTAAGGTAGAAAGCAGACTCGGGTAGCTCATCATGCTTGCCTTCAAGAATTTCTTTAAAGCCTTGCACTGTATCAGCTAGCTTAACGTACTGGCCCTTGTTGCCGGTAAACTGCTCGGCCACAAAGAACGGCTGAGAAAAGAAACGTTGGATCTTGCGAGCCCTGGTAACGGTTAGCTTGTCTTCTTCAGAAAGCTCTTCCATGCCGAGCATGGCGATGATGTCTTGAAGGTCTTTGTAGCGCTGCAATACGCGCTGAACTTCGCGAGCGACGTTATAGTGCTCTTCGCCGACGATTTCCGGATCAAGGATGTTCGATGTGGAGTCGAGCGGATCGACGGCTGGATAAATACCGATTTCTGTTAGCGCGCGGGAAAGAACAATCGTGCTGTCTAGGTGGGCAAAAGTGGTAGCCGGCGCCGGGTCGGTCATGTCGTCGGCCGGCACATAAACTGCCTGAACAGACGTAATCGAACCCTCGCGCGTAGACGTAATTCTTTCTTGCAGCGCACCCATTTCTTGCTGCAGGTTGGGTTGATAACCGACGGCTGACGGCAAGCGGCCAAGCAAAGCCGATACTTCGGCACCGGCCTGGGTAAAGCGGAAGATGTTGTCGATAAATAACAGTGTGTCTTTGCCTTGGTCGCGGAAGCCTTCGGCGATCGTTAATCCAGAAAGACCAACGCGCAGGCGAGCTCCTGGCGGTTCGTTCATTTGGCCGAAGACCATCGAGGTGTTCTTAATAACGCCAGACTCTGTCATTTCGGCGTAAAGATCGTTGCCTTCGCGGGTGCGCTCACCAACACCGGCAAATACGCTGTAACCGCTGTGGAACTTGGCAATGTTGTTAATCAGTTCCTGAATTAGAACGGTCTTGCCGACGCCGGCGCCACCGAACAAACCGGCCTTACCGCCCTTAGTCATCGGGCAGATCAAGTCAATAACTTTGATACCAGTTTCCAAAACTTCAACCGTAGCGGACTGATCGATCAGCGGCGGTGGACTCTTGTGGATCGGGGAGTGTTTGGTAAATTTATCTTCTTTATCATCAATCGGCTGGCCGGTAACGTTAAACATTCGCCCCAGAGTCTGCTCGCCAATCGGTACCGAAATAGCCGTACCGGTATCGGTAACTTTAACGCCGCGCTCCAGGCCATCAGTGCTACCGAGAGCAATAGCCCGCACGCTAGATTCGCTCAAATGCTGAGCGACTTCGAGAGTTAAAAGCTTATCTTCGAGTTCCACGGTTAGTGCATTATAGATCGCCGGCAGGTGATCCGGCTTAAATTCGACGTCGACTACGACACCGACTATTTGGCTAACAACGCCTTCGCTGGTCTTTGGTTTGGTTTTAGTTGTGGTTGCCATTTATCTTTCTTCCTCCATTTTCATTCATTAACCGGCCATCGCCTCGGCTCCTCGTCGAAGCAAGCTTAATGCTTCCGACATCGAAACTATTCTTGCAGACCTGTTTCGAGTCTCCAGCAAATCGCTGCTCCTCCTCTCAAAATTGCAAACAAGAATTTGTTTACAATTTTGTATAAAAACTTCGTATCTATCCATCATGTCCTAAGCAGTAAGTGCTTCTGCTCCTCCTGTGATTTCGGCGATTTCCTGGGTAATTTTACCTTGACGGGTCGAGTTATATTCCAACGTATAATCTTCGATAAGATCGTCGGCGTTATCGGTGGCGTTCTTCATGGCTACGGCACGCATAGCGTGCTCGCTAGCGTTGCTTTCCAGTAAAGCTTGCCATATCTGGGCCTGAATCAGCCGGACGCCGGCGTTATGAATAACCGTTTCAACATCCGGCTCAAAATTCATAAAACCGGCAGTGGCCGGCGGTTCTTTTGGCATTTCTTCTGTACCGGCCGGCAATAGCGAAAGGCTGGTCGCTACCTGGCTCAGGCTGGATTTAAACTCCGTATAGATTAAGCGGACTTCGTCAACCTTCTCTTCGCGGTAAGCGTCAATAACCGAATTTAAGAGTGGCACAATATCACCCTCTGTTGGCTCGTCGCCAAAGGCCGGATAATGACTAAAGAGTTCGACGTTCTCAACTCTTCGGACAAACTGGGCGCCTTTGGAACCAACCGTGATGGCGCTGGATTTAACTTTTTCTGATTGGTCTTGCTTTAAATCTTGGGCCAGTAACTTTAAAACATTGGAATTATAAGCCCCGGCTAGCCCACTGTTGGATGTAATCACTACGTACAGGCGAGTTTTAATCGGGCGCTTTTTAAACAGCGGTTGCTGCTCGACTTCCTTCACCTGATTTAGACGAGATAGCAGATCATAAGCCGCCTCCCGATAAGCCCTGGACGCTAGCGCCGCGGCCTGGGCCCGGCGCAGTTTAGAAGAGCTAACCAACTCCATCGCCTTAGTAATTTGGCGAGTATTTTTGATGGAGCCGATCCGGCGCTTTAGCGTTATTAGACTTGGCATTTCTAAGCCGCCCTATTCTGGTTAGACTTAGTTGTTTCGTAACTCTTAGCGATCGTCTGAGCTACTTTCAATACCTGGTTGGTCTGCTCGTCGGTTGGTTTGTCGCCCTTATTAATAGCTTCGACCAGCTTAGCGTGCTTGGATTTTAGCTCGGCAAGCAGCGCCGCCTCGGCCGGCTTGATTTTCGGAAGCTCCACATTATCAAAGCAACCATTGGTGACTGCGAGCAGAGAACAATACATTTCCCAAATAGATTTCGGTGAGTATTGTGGCTGCTTCAAAAGTTCGGTCAAACGCTGGCCGCGTTCAATCGTGCTGCGGGTTTCTTCATCAAGGTCGGTGGAGAACTGACTAAAGGATGCCAACTCACGGAACTGCGCTAGGCTCAGTTTCAAACCGCCGCCAACGCTCTTGATGGCTTTGGTCTGAGCATCGCCACCAACGCGCGACACAGACAGGCCTACAGAAATAGCTGGCCGGATTCCCTGGTAGAACAAGTTGGTCTCGAGGAAGATCTGACCGTCAGTGATAGAAATGACATTGGTTGGGATGTAGGCGGAAATATCACCGGCCTGGGTCTCGATGATCGGCAGAGCGGTTAGTGAACCGCCGCCGAGCTTATCGGCTAGTTTCGCTGAACGCTCCAGCAGGCGTGAGTGCAGATAGAAGACATCACCCGGATAAGCTTCGCGGCCTGGCGGACGGCGCAAGAGTAGTGACATCTGACGGTAAGCCACGGCGTGCTTAGATAAATCGTCGTAAATAATCAAGGCGTGCTGCTTGTTATCGCGAAAATATTCGCCCATGGCGGTCGCCGCGTATGGTGCCAAGTAAAGCAAGGCGGCTGGATCGCTGGGACTGGTAGCCACGATAATGGTCTGGTCCATAACTTTTTCGCGCTTGAGGCGTTCAGTCAAGGCTGCGATTTTAGATAATTTCTGGCCGATAGCCACATAAACATTGATAACACCGGACTTAGAGCGAGCCTGGTTAATCATGGCGTCAACGGCAATGGCAGTCTTGCCGGTTTGACGGTCGCCAATAATAAGCTCGCGCTGACCGCGGCCGATTGGCACTAAAGTGTCGATGGCCGTTAGTCCCGTCATCAGCGGTTCGGCGACGTGTTTGCGGTCCAGTACACCTGGTGCCGGACGTTCCACGCGAGCCGTTTGCTTGGTTTTGATAGGTTCACCGCCGTCTAGTGGCTGGCCTAGCGGGTTGACCACTCGGCCGGCCAACTCCGGCCCTACCGGAACCTCCAAAACCTTGCCGGAAAGGCGGGCTTTAGCGCCGGCTTCTACCCGGTCATCGGCACCCAAGAGTACGGCACCGATTTCATCTTCGCCAAGATTAAGGGCGAAAGCCGTAACCACCCCGCCGCCCACAGCGTCGATCTCAATCATCTCCGAATAACCGCAAGACCTAAGACCATAAATCCAGACAATGCCGTCGGCAGCGCGGGTAACAATACCTACTGATTCAATTTCGGGCCGCTTTTTAAGCTCGGCAATGGCCGCGCGGATATCGCCTGATAAATTCTTAACGTTCAAATCTGTCGCCATAAGTTAGTTACCTACCGTCTGTTGTTTAAATTTGTTAATTTTGCTTCTCAGAGTTAAGTCCAACTGCTTGTCGGGGAACTCCAGCCGCACACCGCCAATCTGACTATCATCAATCCTCTGGTTAATAATTATCTGACGGGCGCCTGGGTAGAGCTGCTTAACCTTCTGCTTCACCTCACTGACCGCCGTCGAACTAAGCGCGCGCGCACTAACGGCGGTAACTTCCACTACGCCTTTCTCGGCCCGGTAGTTAATCAATTCACGAGCCAGGCTGTCTAGCTCACCGGTGCGCTTCTCGCTCAAAAGATAGTTAGCTACCTCGCGGCTGAACTTTTTAGATGGCAGTTTTGTAGACAATTTGTCTAAAATCACTACCAGCTCGCTGCGGGATATCTTAGAACTCATGCCCGCCCCCGCAAAGCCTTATCAATTAGAGCGGCGTCTTTTTTGGCATCTACCTTCTCGCCTATAACCGCCTCGGTAGCTTCAGCGACTAAACCAGACAATTCTTTTTCTAGTTTAGTGCGAGCCTCTTTAATATCCTGCTCAACGCGCTCCTGACCACTGGCGATTATGGCCTCAGCCTTTTCTTTGGCTTTAGCCTCGGCCTCAACGATCGCCTGGCGGCCGTGCTCGGCTGCGTCGGCAATAATTTTATCGGCCTGTTCGCGAGCATCGCGCAAGGCTGCGGCTACTTTAGCCTCCATCTCTGCCTGGTCTTTTTGCATTTTTTCGCCCAGAGATACGCCCTTTTCAATAGTTTCACGGCGAGCGTCCAGCATCTTGTTAATCGGGCTCACAGCGAATTTCATCAGAGCTAAAATCGCCAGAATGAACGTAATTAGCTGCACTACAAACTCGTGGACATCGAGTCCTAGAATACCTGAATTAGCCGAGTCGGCCGCAAATTCTATGATTAAACTAATCATTTATTCCTTATTAACTTAGAGATTTTTGAAAAATAGTGCAGTTTGTTCGAAAATTGAGCATCGAAGCGCAGCGTACTTATTGGTACGTGAGCATTGAAGCGCAAATTTTCGGGCAAAATGTGCATTTTCTCGGAAATCTCTCTTATTTGACGATGAAGATTGAGGCAAAAGCAATCAACCCGAAAAGCTCAGCCAGCGCCGTAAAGATTAGCGCCTGACCCAAAAACTTAGAAGCCTCTGGATTACGGCCAACCGCTTGCATGTAATTACCGCCAATAATACCTATGCCGATAGCCGGCCCGATAAATCCGCCGCCAATCATCAGGCCCTTGCCAATGATGGCGGTGTTGATCGCGTCTGCAAATGAGATCATGTCTGTCATTACTCCTTGTTATTAATTATTAAAATTCATAAACATTAAAAAAGAGCCGTCTTACCCCACCTCATGCTTTCTCTGGGCTCGCCTTTATTGTTCCAGGAACAGTTTCTTCGGTCAAGTCTTCGGCAGGAGCTTCAGCGCCGTGGTTAACGGCCACCGCCAAGTACATAATCGACAGGATGACAAAAATATAAGCTTGCAGAGCCAGTACGAACATTTCCATCAAAAAGAAAGGCAGTGCCGTCACCGGTCCCAACACGCCGCCCAGATAGGTAAAAACAGCAATCATAATCTCGCCAATGGCCACATTGAGAAAAAGTCGGAGGCTAAGGCTGATAACACGTATAGCATCGCTAATCATTTCGATAAAACCGATGAATAGAAACAACGGATTCTTTGGATTACCGACGAAGAAGTGCCCAATAAAACGCTTAAAGCCCAAATCGCGCAGCGTCATGGTGTAAACGAATAGCATAGTGACCGCGGCCATAGCCAAAGTTGAGTTAAAGCTGCCCGTCCATGGTTTGAGCAGCGGCGCGCCGTGGCTCTGGAAGGCGTCGCGGGTGATCGGCAGTAATCCTAGCCAGTTAACACTCAAAATAAAGAAAAATAACGTAACAAAATATGGTAAATACTTCCTGGCCTTAGACTTGTCTTCAAAAGCATTATCTACTGTGCCACGAATAAACTCCGCCACTATTTCAACTATCTGAATGATGCCGCCCCTGGGATGAACGGTGACTTTGCGCGCCATAACAGTTAAGAAAATAATTACAAAAATAATTGACGCCCAGCCATACAGCTCAACGTTAGAAATAGCCCAGGAGCCGATATGGAATACTGTTTGCTGGGTTAAATTAATAGCCGGACCGTCAGCCGCTGCCAAACTTAGAAGATGAGGGAACATTACGACCTCCCCTTTTGGTCAGAATCGGAAATGCGGCGGTTACTTTCGGCCACCACCCATTTCATTACGCCAATCACACCAACAAAAGCTACCACAAAACCGGCCACAGTAATCCATGGCGAGCTGTTAAATGCTTCGTCCAAATAATGTCCGCCGATAATCGGTACCAAAACCGCGATCGCCAGCCGCCAACTCATATCTAATGCCGCGGCTAGAAATACCGCGCCATCACCCTTTGCTAGGCTGGGCTCACCGCCCGAATCCACTCGAGCTTTTTTACTTTTCACCATCTGTAGCTAATTATACCAATTATTATAAGTATTGGCTAAGGTTTGATAGATAGAATATACCGTATGGTTTGCTAAGATCAACTAAAGTAAAATATGCCTAATGACCCAGAAACATAAAGAAAATTTTGACGTTGGCAAAAGCCTGCCCAATATGTTGGCGCACGCCAACCGCCGCCAAGAAATCACCCCAAAGCCTCTGCCCGTCCAAAAGCAGAAAATCGGCTGGAAAAAGGTTGTTTTAAGACTTTTTCTGGTGGTTTTAATTTTGTTTATCGCGTCGGTTGGTTGGCTGAGTTATAAATTCGAGAAAAACTGCTCTAAAGTTTTCAACGATTGCACAATCTTTAGTCTGTTTGCCAGCTCGCCGCTCAAGGGTGAGGACACCGGCCGGGTTAATATTTTACTAGCTGGCAATTCCGTAGATGATCCCGGCCACTCCGGCGCTCAACTTACCGATTCAATAATGTTAGTTAGTATCAACACCCGCGATCACACCGGCTATATGCTAAGTATTCCCCGCGATCTTTACGTTAAATACGGCACAACCAACTGCCCATACGGAGATGACGGTAAGATTAATGCAGTTTACGAGTGTGGGCAGGCACAGAAATTTAGCGAATCGGGCTATCCGTCGGGCGGCATGGGTTTGCTCGAAAAAGTAGTTAGCCAAGATTTTGGCGTACCTATCGATTATTACGCGCTGATTAATTACAGCGCCTTCCGTGACATGGTTAATGCGGTTGGAGGCATCACTGTAACGATCAAGAGCTCGGACCCAAGGGGCGTTTACGACCCCTACACTGCTCTCAAATTGCCCAACGGCGTTGATAAACTAGACGGAGGCATGGCCTTAGCATTAGCCCGCTCGCGCGGCGACGGACCAGGCGCTTATGGAGTCTATAGCGACTTCGACCGAACTAATTATCAGCGCCAGATGCTAACCGCCGTCAAAGACAAAGCCACTAGCTTAGGTGTTTTGACTAATCCATTTAAGCTTGGCAGCCTCATGGATGCCGCCGGCAATAACGTGCAAACTGACTTTAGCGGCAACAACATCAGGCGGCTGGCGAAAGTCTCTAAGCAAGTTCCTGATTCTAAAATTAAATCGGTGAGCCTAAATAACATTGACGGCAAAGGCACCAACCTTTTGGTGAGCACGTATCTGGATGGCTCAACTTTGTCCCCGGCAGCCGGTATTTACGACTTCAGTCAAATTCAAGGTTTTGTGGACCAGCTGAACCAGCAATAAATTAATGGAAAGCATCCTTTTATTATTAGGCGGCTTGGCGGCCGGCACGCTCAACTCTATTGCCGGCGGTGCGGCAATCTTTCTTTACCCATTAATGTTGAGTTTGGGCCTAAAGCCTGTCAGCGCCAATGCCACTCTGAGCCTGGTGGTCTGGCCGGGCACTATAAGTTCGGCGATTGGTTACCGCCGGGCCATAAAAAAGATTCCTAGTAAGTTCTTTTTTCTTTTGATTCCTAGTTTTCTTGGCGGCGAAATCGGCGCGGTGTTTTTGGGGCATACATCCAACAACACATTTGAGTACATCGTACCGTGGCTGCTGCTTTTGGCCGCCGGCCTAATTGGTCTGCATACCAAAGTCCACGGGCTGTTGAACTCTAAAGCCAGCCAGGCTTTTGAGGGTCGCCATCCGCTCTTTTTAGGATCAGCGGCAGCTATCACCTTGTTTTTGCTGGGGATTTACGGCGGATATTTTGGTGCCGGCTATGGCGTAATGCTGCTAGCGTTCCTAAGTCTGACTTCTTTTAGCGACATCAACCAAATGAATGGTTTTAAAAACCTTTCGTCGATTTCTATGAATTTGATGGCTATTACTTATTTTGTCTCGCACCACTTGGTGACCTGGCACGTATTGCCACTGCTGGCCATTGGCGACGTTATTGGCGGCTGGCTTGGCGCCAATTATGGCTCGCGTTTGCCGGCAAGTTATATTAGGGCAATCGTCGTTGTTGCCGGCGTAGTTGTTTCGCTAGGTTTACTAATAAAAACTTACGCTTGAGCTAGCAAGCTAAATCTTCGTCTAAAGTTTTGGTGTATTGAGCCAGCACGACCGGGCCACCGGTAAAGCTGCTTTGATCGCAAGCAAGCTGAGCATCGCGGCGTTCGGTAGACCCGGTGGCAACCCAAGCAGGATATTGATTTCGCCACTTGCCCGTCAGCAAATCCCACTGCCCTGGATAGGAATAAAAACCCAGATTTTGCCTGCCAACAAAGCCGGCTAAGGCATCCAAGCTACCGCTTAACGCCGCCCGGTTAACCTTGGCATCGCCGTCCCAGCTGTTTTCGGTCTCGACATCTAGCCACCAATTTTTAGCAACAACGCCGTTCATTAAAGAATATTTAATGGCATAAACCGCACTGTTATAGCCATAATTATAGGCTAGGCATTGCTTGTCGCCAGGGCTGCAGTCTTTGGGAGTAAGTTGAAATTGGTGCGCGACATGCGGGCCAGGATAACCAGTATTAATATAAACGGACAAGTTTTTATACTTTGAAGCTTCTTGGTTCAAACAGGGATTTGGACGCAAAGCCAGGCCACCCGTGATGCCCACAATACCAGCCTGCGTTCTCTGCAAGGCAACTCCGCAATTCGGCCAAGAAACATCATTGACCTGAACTATTTGAGTAGAATTGTTAGTGCCTCCAAACCAGCCAACAATTGCTGCCACCATGATTATAAAAACCCAAAAAGCTCTCATATTTTTATGCTACTAGGTTTTTGTATTTTATTTAATATTTATATTCGCTGGGTAATCGTAGGTTTAGAGCAAATGTTTGTAGTCCTTATTAAGAAGCTCGTGCAACTTAACTAATGAGTACTTGCCGTTGGCATTCCTGGGAATTTCATTAATTTTTATAAATTCGTCAGGCCGCCAGCTCCTGGGCAAATTTAATTTGGAATATTCCACCAGTTCTTGGCCGTTGGCGTCGCCCGCATAAAAGGCAAAGACTTTATCGTCCAAGTGATGTTCAACCGGCGTGCTAATAACTTTAACTTCGCGGATTTTTTTGTTTTGCTTAAGCGCCCATTCGATGTCTTGAGGGTATATAGAATAGCCGCTTTTATTAATGCGCTCCTTAGTGCGGCCTTTTAGAATTAATTTACCGTTTTTAGTCTCTCCGATATCACCAGTCAGCCACCAGCCGTCTTTGGTCAAGCTCTTGGTTGTCGCTTCTTGGTTATTAAGATAGCCCGGGAACAAACCTGGCGATATTAGGGCCACTTCGCCGTCTGGCTCGACTCTAAGCTCTACGCCCTCAAGCACCGTATCAAAAATTCCGGAATTAGCATCGTGCTTAAAGGCTATGCTACCGGTTTCGCTGGTACCGTAGCGATCCAAAATATTGTGCCCGAAGCGCTTTTTAAAATCCTCGAATAGATATGGCGGCAAAGCCGAGGATCCAGACGCAAAAAGCCGTACTTTAGATAAATCAAATTTCTTGTCTGGCTCAAACTCCACCAGCTTTTCATAGGCTGCTGGCACTGAAACAAACATTGATATTTTGCCCGATTCTAAAAATTCAAGAACGCGAGCCGGATTAAAGCGCTCTTCTAAGTAAACCGTACTGCCATGGTAAATAGCACTCAGCAAACATATGATTAACCCGTGGCGATGCGAAAGATGAAGCGTAAGTAGCAATGTGTCATCATTGGTCCAACCCATCGGGCCAGCTATGGCCGCGACGTCCCAAAGCTGGTTGGCGTGCGTATTGGGAATCGATTTGGGCTTGCCAGTCGTACCCGAAGATAGGAACAAGCTAGATAGCTGCTGCTTCGGCGGCAAATCATACTCGATTTTATTTAAACGCCGGTCGCTTTTAAGAATGTCTTCAATTAATACAAAATTATCGCCGGCCAAGTGCTTGGTTTCTTCGCAAGCAATAATCATTTGCGGCTGAGCAGATTCCAGCACCGAATCTACTTCTAGCTTTTTAAAGCTCATATCAATCGGCAAGCAAATATTGCCAGATATGGTCACACCCAAAGAAGCCACCACAAACTGCCAGGTGTCGGGCAGTATGAGGCTAACTATTTTTTGTTGCTGGCCGCCAAATTGATTGTTTATAAAGCCGGCAACGATCGAGCTTAGATCGTAAACTTCTTGCCAGGTGAGCGTTTTATCCGGACAAATCAAAAAGTTTTGATTCGGAATGTTTTTGGCGTTGGCCACCAAAAAATCAGAAATGTACTTAGGTTCTTCCATAGATCAAGTACCTACTATCATATCTAAAACTGATAAATGGCTGGGGATGAGGGATTCGAACCCCCGATCCTGGGACCAGAACCCAGTGCCTTACCGCTTGGCCAATCCCCACTGTCACGGCTTCGCCCTATGAGGACAACCTACGGTTTTCCTCATCGCGCCGGGCAAAAAGTGTGATTTTTGCTCGGGCTGCTCTTTTCCCTTAGCTTAGGAAACAACAGGGGTTATTATATCGAATTGTCGGGAAAATTTAAACTGTGCGCTATACTCGAATTATGCACCCCATAACAAAAAGCGAGCTGTGGCACGCGCAGATAGCCGTGCTCGTAGCTATAGCCTTACAATTAACAATTGCTCAAAAGCTAAGCATTGGTCCTAAGTATTTTGTAGCTATTCTGGAACTGCTGCTTGTTTTTGGAATTGGATTTACCGCCCCACGCCGCCACCGCAATGCAGCCGGACCACATAAAACCTTGTCGCTTTTGCTAATCGGCTTAGTGTCTCTAGCTAACGCTGTTGAGCTGGGTCTACTTGCTGGAGCGCTTATCAATGGCACCGATTTGCCGGGCCGTACTTTGCTTCGCGGCGCGTTGGCTATCTTTTTAACCAACATTATTATGTTTGGTTTGTGGTATTGGGAACTGGGCAGTCCGGGCCTGTCAGGCACTCATCGCCACAAAGACGTTGAGCATTTTCAGTTTCCTCAGCAGGCCGGCCATCAAACTAGCTGGAAGCCTTTGTTCTCTGACTACTTATACTTATCTTTAACTAACAGCACGGCTTTTAGCCCAACGGACACTATGCCGCTAACCCATATAGCCAAACTGCTAATGAGCGTCCAAGCTTTAGTATCATTAGTAACCGTGGTTCTAGTAACAGCCCGCGCCGTCAATATCCTTGGTTAATTGATTTAATGCGTTAAATATTGTAAAATATAGCGCGTTGGAAGTTTTACCTTTCACGTCCCTCGACATTGGAGAGAGATCATGTCCGCGTATAGCGGCCAAACTGCTGCCAGCTCCTCGAAGGTTGGCGACATCGTCGCCGCCATCGTCGGCTGGACCTTCGTCGGCTGCATCATCGGCGCCATCGTCTACCTGCTCGCAGGTGCGGGCGTGCAGGCCAGCGGTCCTGGCAGGACGACGTACTACAGTACCAAGGACTACCTGCGCGCGGCCGGGCTCAATCCCGGCCGCTGGGAGAATCTGAAGCTTGGCCAGTCGATCAATGGATCGACCGGCAACTTCACCAGCTCAACCTGGTTCTTCCTGATCGCCGGCGGCAACCACACGTCGGGACAGATCCAGCCGGGCTCGGCCGTCAGGCTCAGCCTGCAGGCCAAGTTCGGCAGCTACATCCTGGAGATCCCGTACAACCAGGTGCGGTTCCAGCCCAAGGCAGGCGCCAAGGACGCCGTCCGCTTTGTCGTCCACAACACGAAGGAGCTGGACAAGCGGAAGTGGGCCTGCACCGGCAAGGACTTCTGGACCTACACCACCTGCCACCTGAGCAAGACGCCGCCCAATATCTACAAGACCAAGGAGTGGGCGTGGGTGAGCGAGGAAGGCCTGCCGAAGTTCATCAACGACAGCCTCGTGCGCGTGGACATCCGGCTGACGCCGGCGCAGTACACCGCGTACCTGGGCTCACTCCAGCAGGTCAAGGGGTAAGACCCGCTCATGAAAAGGCCAACGAACGCTTCGGCGTTCGTGTCGCTCGCCTTCAAAATGAGCGGGCCTTTTCATGCCATGATTATTTTGAAACCATACCGAAGTATTTTTCGACTTGAGGCCAATTTACAACATTCCAAAATGCATCTATGTAGTCAGGACGTTTGTTTTGGTATTTGAGGTAGTAGGCATGTTCCCAGACATCCAAGCCAAGCAGCGGTTTATTGTCGGGGTCGTCCATGACTGTGCTGTCTTGATTTGGTGTGCTGCAGATTTCCAGACTTCCATTTCTGTAAGTCAGCCAAGCCCAGCCGCTGCCAAAGCGACCCGCGGCCGCTTCTTTAAACTTAGCTTTAAAATCTTCGAAACTACCAAAGGTTTTATTGATAGCCTCGGCCAGTTCGCCACCAGGTTCGCCGCCGCCATCGGGCGACATAACATCCCAGAAAAAGCTGTGATTAGCGTGGCCGCCAGCATTATTATGTACGGCCGTTCGGATATTTTCGGGTACTTTGTCTAGGCTAGTGATAAGCTCTACGATGTCCATCTTTTGCAAATCTTCGTGGCCCTCAAGCGCGGCGTTCAGTTTTTCAACATAGGTCGCATGATGTTTATCATGGTGAATTTCCATGGTTTTGGCGTCGATATGCGGCTCCAAAGCGTCAAAGCTATAAGGTAAATCTGGCAACGTAAACATAATATATTCCTCCTCTTAGTAGTCCCCTTAATTATACTCTACCCCAAATAATAACCGATCGGTGAGTTTTTGGTGTATATTGTATTTATGGTTCGGCATCACAATCCGCAGCCCCAAACAGCCATGGGTTTTGTACTAAAGGCCCTAATCCCCTACAGCCGTCAAAATATGCTGCTAGTGTTTGATTCAAACACTTTTTTCCAGGAACTCGAAAAGATCTCTCGTTATAAAAAACGTACTTTGCAAAATGCTCTTTACGAAGCCGAGCGGCGTAAGCTAATAGAAAAACAGGCTAATGCTTGGCGTTTAACAATCGAGGGTCAAAAAAATGTAAGACCATTTGTGGCTGAGCGGCTATCTGATGGAGCTAAATTGATGGTGATTTTCGACATTCCCGAAGACATGGCAGTAACAAGAGCAAAGTTCCGACGCACCCTAAAATTATGGCAGTTCGCACAAGTACAGAAGAGTGTTTGGACTACCTCCCTAGACCACAAACAATCAATCAAAGACCTGGTAAACGAAATGGATTTGGAGCCTTACGTACAGCTTTATGAATGCTCTTCCCTATAGTAACTACTTGGTATAAATACCGTCTCCCTCGTTTGCTCACCGATCGGTGAAGTTTTGGTGTAGTGGAGGTTGAGCGTGTGTCACTAGTTCTTCTTGATAGAGTTTTGGTCGCGCCATTTTTTGATTTGCTCATGATGACCAGAAAGCAACACATCGGGCACTCGTAATCCGCGGATTTCTTCAGGCCGAGTATAGTGCGGATGTTCACGAACGCCCAACTCGCTGAAACTTTCCAGTTCAGCGCTTGTTTCACCACCCAAAACACCAGGGATTAAGCGCGTTACGGCGTCGGCTATTATCATGGCCGGCAATTCCCCGCCGGTTAGCACAAAATCGCCAACCGAAATTTGTTTATCAACCATGCTAACGATTCGCTCGTCATAACCTTCGTAACGACCGCAAATAATTATTATTCCGGCCTCGGTAGCTGCAAACTCACGGGCCATTTCTTGGTTGAATTGCTCGCCGCGCGGTGTCATCAAAAGCACCTGCGCGTCTGGGTCAGTTTTGCGCGCATGATCTATGGCGTTAAACAGCGGCTCGGCCATCAATACCATGCCGTCACCGCCACCATAGGGCACATCGTCTACTTGAGCCCTAGGACCTAAGCCAAAATCGCGCAGATTAATTAGACTATATTCGACAAGATTTTCTTTTTGGGCTTTCCAGAGCATCGAGCTGTTTAGCACTCCGTCAAACATCTCCGGAAACAAAGTAATTATTTGTATTGTCATATAATTGTTATTATACAATGAGAAAAGGAGGAGTGCTGTGAAACCAGGTGAAACCTCAGGGAGTATCATATTTGAGCCAGAAGATGATATCGACATCATTTTTGACGCCGTCGACCAAATGGAGTTGGACCTCACCGATAAGGTTACTGAGGACGATGTAGAAAGAGTAACAGAGCTCTTGAGTGAAGCCAACAGTGGCACAGAATTAAAGCCCCACGATGCGACAGTCGCGTTAATTGGTCTTGAGCTGGCTATTGGCTCTAATTGGATGCGTACTGACAAAAAGTTGGCTATTGGTCAAATGCTGAATGATTATCACCGAAAACTAATAAGGCCACGAGACAGCTTAGACGTCTAGGTCGTCTAGGTCGGCCAGCTCGGCGCGAGTCCGGTCGGCTAGGCTGGCGCTCGGGCGATCTTCGTCACTCTCGTGATCAACAGTGTCGTCATTCGTAGCACGACCAACATCTTCGGGTTCGCCGTCATCCTGTTGAGCTGGTTCGTCAGCCGATGTAGCGGCATCGTCGTTAGTAGCAGGCTCATCTGCCGCATTGTCGCTGGCAGCTAAATCGTTTTGACGGGCTGGGCGCGGTTCGCCGTTGTCGACAATTTTTAGGTTGTAGCGAGCATCATTCTTGGTGCCAAGTGCACGCAGGAGAGTACGCAAACTTTGGGCGGTAGCACCGCGTTTACCAATGACGCGGCCTAGGTCTTCTGGGTCGACGGTGAGTTCTAGAAGAACTCCTTTTTCGTCTATACGACGCTCAATTTTTACGGCATCTGGATTACTTACAAGAGATTTTACGATGTATTCAATAAATTGCTGGTCAATACTGACGGCCATACTAGTCTCCTTCGTTTAGTCGGTAATTTTATTATAACGTAGGAACGGAGCAAATAAGGAATTTATTCATTATTTGTGAGTACCACCCGTTATGTTGCGCGCAGCGCCGGCGAGTTTATTTTATTGCTCGGCTGTGGTTTCGCCATCGGCTGGTACATCAGCTTCTGGGCTTGGAGCCTCGGGTTGGGCAGCTTCAGCCTCGGGTTCGGCAGAGGCTTCTTCTGTAGGAGCGGGTTCTTCGGCGGCCTGTGAAGCTTCGGCGGTTGCCTCAACTTCTGGCGCAGATTCTTCTTTAGGCTGGTTGCGACGCAACTTTTCAGGATTGCGAATAGCGCGTTCTTTTGGATCGCTAGTTTTTACCCAATCAGGAAGCTTAACACCTTCGGATTTAAGTAAGCGAGCTACGCGATCAGATGGCTGAGCTCCATTACCTAAATACTTGGCGACTAAATCTTTATCTAGTTGGGTGGCTTTACTATGAGGATTATAGCTACCAAGGTAGGCTACTATTCGGCCACGGGTTGGATGAAAACGGCTGTCTTGAACCACAACCCTGAATTGGGCGTGTCCCGTGCGACCGGTTCTTTTGAGTCGAATTGCTAACATGTCTTGGTTATTTTACAGATAAGCACCTCTGTTGTCAACACTGGCTCTCTTGGTAGCTTTTTAAGGCCGACGTTGCGGCGGCTACCTGGGCGGCTTGTTTGCTTGGTCCAGTCCCCTCACCTTTTAGCTCGTTGTCAACAAAAACGCCGATGACAAAAGTTTTGTCGTGATCGGGACCTTCTTCACTAATCACCTTATAGATCGGCGTGAAGCCATCGCGACTTTGCACAACTTCTTGCAGGCGAGATTTAGGATCCATCCAGCTACCTTCTTTAAGAATACTGTCGAAGGTGGGCAATAAACTTTTGGTGATAAATTCTTTGGCTGCCTCGTAGCCCTTATCTAGATATAGGGCGCCAATCACAGCTTCGTAGGAATTGGCTAGAATTTGTTCACGAGCTCGCTCGCTCCCGCGTTTTTCGCCGCGCGATAGACGCAATAAAGGCTCGAAGCCTTCACGAGCAGCAGCCGCACTGATACTTTCGGTACGCACCAAAGAGCTGCGCCAGTTGGTTAAAATGCCTTCTGGCTCAGAATAGTTGCCATACAAAAATTCGGTGACAACTAATTCAAGTACCGCGTCGCCCAAAAACTCTAGACGCTCATTGTGAGCGGCAGCGGTCTTTTTGTGCTCGTTGATATAGGAGCGGTGGGTAAAGGCGGTGATTAACAGATTGATATTAGCTATTCCGCCGAACTTATCGTCGGCGAAAGCTTGGTATTTACTAACGTCCATTGGTCAGTTATTTCTCCTGATTATTCGTTCTAATTTTCTTTAATGCTATCAAAATCAGCTTACCGATGTCTTCGTATTCGATTTTTTCAAGCGCATCGGTAGCCGGCAGCCAACCCAAACTGGTCATCCATTTTTCGGGCTTAACTTCGTCGGTGTTGCCCTGGGCTTTGACTAAAAAGATTTCGGTAGTCATCAGCACCAGACTGTTGCCCCGGCGATACCGAAAATTAATTTTGCCAAGCCAATCAAGCACTTGCATCTCTTTTAGACCGGTTTCCTCGGTAATTTCGCGCTGGGCGGTCTGGCGGGCAGTTTCACCCTCTTCGATATGGCCTTTTGGAATGGTCCAGCGACCCTTGCTGTCTTGGATTAGTAGGATTTCGACAGTTTGAGGATTTTTTTTGCTTGGCCGGTAAACAATACCGCCGGCGGTTGGCTCGCGGACAACTTCCTGAATACCAGGCCGATGCACAAGTTTTTTAAAGCCGGCGATTGGCTTTGGTCTTTTCATCTTAATTCTTCTTAGTCCTTTTGGGGTTGTGGCGCTTCGGCAGGCTCGCCTTCTTTTTGACGCAAAACACTACCTAAAACGCCGTTGATGAATTTCGAGGAATTGTCGCCGCCGAATGCTTTGGCTAGTTCGACAGCTTCATTGATTACAACCTTAGGCGGAACGTCTTTTTCAAACAACAGTTCATAAGCGCCGATACGCAAGATAACACGGTCCATGCGGGCTATTTGCTCAATGGGCCATTCTGGCGCCAAGGGCCGGATAGTATCATCCAACTCTTTCTCTTTCTTATCGACACCATGAACCAATTGTTCGATGAAGTCCTTATCGTCAATCATCTCATCGTAACGACTTATGTTGCGAGCCATTACTTCGGTAAGATCAAAGGTCTCGTCTTGACACTCGCGCCGAAAATCCTGCTCGTACAGAGTTTGCAGGGCGACTATCCGACCTAAGTGACGATTAGAAGCCATTTCGTCTGCTCCTTTCGCAAGGTGAAGACCCAATGTTTGGAAGCGAAGAAGCCATTTTTGCAAGAAGGTGTACCCGTAGGTACATCGACGCGCAAAATGGATTCTGCAGCCCAAAGGTTGGGGTTGCAGCCCGAAAGTGAGCGGCGGAATGGATTCCTGTTGCCATGTTGTTAATCTTCCTTTTACTGGGCCTCTATCCAGTATAACTTATGTTTTACTTTGGGCTACCTAAGGTCTAGCTTTATTTTGAGGCGGTTTTACCAATCTTTTTGGTGCCAACAGTAGCTTTTACCGGGCTGAGGCCGTTAACGCGGCGGGCCAGCTTTAATACCAAGTGGCTGCGGCGGCTGCCGCTGCGGCGGGAACTAGTTCGTTTTTTGGGTTTACCCATGAAATATTTACTCCTTATTTCGGGATTATTTTGCCTTTGTAGCTTGGCTAGATTATAGCTTATCTACCTCTTAAAAACAACTTTAGCCAACGACAACTAAGCTAACTAGGCGGCCAGGGACGTAGATGCGGCTTCGCCTTATGAGACACCCGCAAGCGGGTTTCTCATCGCGCCGGCAAAATGGAATACATTTTGTCGGGCTGCTCTTCCCCTAGACTACTAAGCTAACTAGGCGGCCAGGGACGTAGATTATTTTTTTGACTTCTTTTCCGACAAGATATTCCTCGGCTTCTTCCCTGGCTTCGGATACGATTTCTTGTTCGCTAGCGTCGGCCGAAACTGTAATTTGAGCCCGGACTTTGCCGTTGATTTGAACAGCCAGGGTTATCATTTCTTCTTTGGCTAGCTTCTCGTCCCACAGTGGCCAATTAGATACATGGATCGATTCTTCATGGCCCATGTCGAGCCACATTTCTTCGGTGATATGCGGCGCGAATGGCGCCAGCAACTGAATTAAACTTTCTAAGCTTTGGCGCCAGGCAGGAGTTTGGCTGATACCATTAGCCGCTTTTTGTTTATATAGCTCGTTAACCAGGCTCATCATGGCAGCAATCGCGGTGTTAAAGCCCAGCTTTTCTAAGTCTTGGGTAACTTTTTTAATAGTACGGTGGGTAGCAGCCATTAAAGCCGTCTCGCTAATATTAGATTTGGCTTCGGCTGGGGCTTCCAAAAACTCGCCAACCAAAGTCCAAATGCGGTCCAGGAACCGGCGCGTACCGGCGATACCACCCAAAGAGTACGGCCCGCCTTGATCGTAAGGACCCATGAACATTAAATAAAGCCGTAGGCTGTCGGCGCCGTAACCTGTCACCTGCTCGTCCGGATTAATCACGTTACCCTTGCTTTTGCTCATTTTTTGACCGTCAGGGCCCAAAATTAAACCTTGATTGGTTAATTTTCGGAACGGTTCTTCAAAATTTAGGCCATGTTCATCGTGCAAGAATTTAGTGACAAATCGGGCATATAGCAAGTGCAAGATAGCGTGTTCGATACCGCCAATGTAGTGGTCCATCGGCATCCATTTGTTAATTAGCTCTGTATCAAAAGCCGCTTTATCATTTTTGTTATCCAGATAGCGCAGGAAGTACCAGCTGGAATCGACAAAAGTATCCATGGTGTCGGTCTCGCGCTTGGCTGGTTTGCCGCAATTCGGACAAGTTGTACCAACAAAGTCTGGTCTATCCAGCAAAGGATTGCGTCCAGTCGGCGTGAATTCAACATCTTCTGGCAAAATAACCGGCAAGTCTTTTTCCGGCACTGTCTGCATGCCGCAGTCGTTACAGTAAATTATTGGAATCGGCGTGCCCCAGTAGCGCTGGCGGCTAATCAGCCAATCGCGCAACTTGTAGTTAGTTTGCTCTTTGGCAATGCCTTCTTTTTCTAGATCGGCAACGATTTTTTCCCGAGCTTCGGCCGAGCTCATGCGGTCGTATTTACCGGAATTTATCATGGTACCTTCGCCAGCATAAGCTTGGTCGCCGTTTTTTAGCCAGGCGATAATATACTCTAGCTCAGACACTGGCCATAGCTCGCTAATTTTATTTAATGGCCACCACTCAGCTTCAAAATCTTCGTGAGCTTCTTTTTTGGTAGCCACTTGTTCTAAGTCGGTCAGTTCAAACATCATGATGTTCATAAACACATCACGGTTAACGTCTTTGTGCTCGGCGTAAAACAGCGAATTAATCGGATAAGGTACGCGGCCGACCAGCTTCATGTTTTTATAGCCGGTTTCTTCTGTGATTTCGCGCTCGGCGGCTTCGATTAAATCTTCGCCTTTTTCTACGCCGCCGGTTACCAAGCCGCGCCAGCCAAACTTAGGCCATTTTAAAGTAATGATCTCATCGTTTTTAGGATGCTTAACCAAACACATAGCCACGTTGCGCTGAGTGTTTTCTTTGTCGCTCCTGGGCGGATGATCTTTGTCGGTCACAATTGGCGCCACAACCGGCTGGATGTCCAGGTCGAACTTTTTAGCAAATTCCCAGTCGCGTTCGTCGTGCGCCGGTACCGCCATAATTGCACCGGTACCGTAGCTCGCCAGTACATAATCAGCAATCCAGATCGGAATCTTTTTCTTGGTTGCCGGGTTGATGGCATAAGCACCAGTAAAGCTTCCTGTTTTATGCTTTTCGCCTTCCTTTCTTTCCAGCTCGGTTTTACGCTTAGTTTCTTCGATATAATTTTCAACCCGCTCGCGGCATTCGTCACTGGTGATTTTTAGCACCAGCGGATGTTCGGGCGCCAGGACCATATAAGTCGCACCGTAAATCGTATCCGGCCTGGTAGTGAAAACCCTGACGCTCATAGCCGTGCCGTCCTGCTTTCCGGCAGAGCCGGAAACACTGCCGGCACTCTCAGCAATCACCGCGTCAGATCCTCCAGTGCTCTCTCCGCGGTACGCTTTTGTACCGCTTTGTCCGCACTTCGGCTCTTCCTTGTGCTTTTCTGAGCTATGAGCATCAGATTTAGCCACTTCAAAATCGATCAGGGCGCCTTTGCTTTTGCCAATCCAGTTTTCCTGCATGGTTTTGACCTTGGCCGGCCAATCAACAGTTTCCAAATCGTCCAGCAGGCGGTCGGCATAGTTGGTGATCTTAAAGAACCATTGTTCTAGTTCTTTTTGAACAACCGGCGTGCCGCAGCGCTCGCAAACGTTCTCTTCGCCAACAACTTGCTCGTTGGCTAACACCGTCTGATCTTTGGGGCACCAGTTAACTACCCTTTTGGCGCGGTAAGCTAAGCCCCTTTCATAAAGTTGCAAAAACAGCCACTGATTCCAGTGATAATAATCCGGCTTGCAAGTGGCTAAGCTGTGGCCCCAATCGTAGCTGGCCCCAATTTGCTCCAGCTGCTTGGTCATAGTGGCGATATTGCCGTAAGTCCAGACTGCCGGTTGAATGCCGCGTTTAATCGCCGCGTTTTCGGCTGGCAAACCAAACGCATCAAAGCCAACGGTCGTGAAAACGTTCTGCCCCAGCATGCGGCGAAAGCGCGCGACTGTATCTGTTGGAGCAAAGTTATACCAATGGCCAATGTGCAAATCGCCGGACGGGTACGGCAACATCGGAATTACATAAAACTTATCGTTGGTACGACTCATGTCCGTTTTATAAATGCCGGATTCGCGCCAAACACTCTGCCATTTTGGCTCAATCTCTTTGGGATTGTATCGCTTCATCTGTTAAATAGTATATCAAGCAAGCTGATATTCTAAAGATTCAAAAAATGTTGTTTGGTTTTTGCTAACCAGCTCGATAATTTCAAGTGTGCCGGGCATAAGTTTGACTTTATCAAGCTCGTTTTTTGGCTGCCAGAAGAGCTTAAACCGCTCGTCGCCCTGCTTGATAGCACCTTGATCGTTGAGCTTGCCGCTAAAAACATGCGCTGCAACATGGCTGATTATATGGTCACCTTTAGATATTTTTACATTCACGTAACCACGGTGAGCGAGCTTGATGGCTAGACCGGTCTTTTCCTTCGCTTCACGGGCAGCATGCTCAAACGGGCTTTCGCCAAAATGCTGCTTGCCGCTTGGCAACATCGCGTAACCGTAATAAGGCTGGACGTGGCGTTGGGCCAACAGATAATCACCGTTTTTATTTTGAACAACCAAAATTGCGATTAATTTGGGCTGATGTCTTGGCCGGCGGTTTTTGTAGCTAAGCAGATCTACATAAGTCAAACCAGCCGGTGCGAGAGCATACAAATTATCGCGTTTTTCGACCAAGCCGTCTTTTATCAGCCGGTTTAAATGGTACATAAAATGGTTATTTTCGAGGCTGGCCGGCTTCAAATCCGAAAAGCGCAAAGTTTCAGCCAAAGACAGCCTCACAATAATGCTGCGCTGGATGTGGTGCTCAAGCGGGCGGTCCATACTCACTTTCAGGATGAACGCTAAGGTTAAGCTTTGCAAGCATAGGCCGTTTAGCGTCGTGGAAGATTTCTGCTGGCATAGTCTTCGGTTTTAAAATAATTGGCATCAACCATTGCCACTGGGCACTGAATATTATCAATCTCTTCGGGGCACGTAACTTCAGCCTCGACTATCCAGAAGCCTTCATCCCCGTCCATGATGAAATCGCAGTGCCAAACCTGCCAGTTATCTAAAACGACGAAGCGTTTTTTGAACAACCAGCCTTGACATGGTTGATCGGCCAAAGTCTGATATTGCTGCTCGGTTATGATGCGGTTAATCTCCCTGCTACCATACTCATGCCTTTGCTTTACTGTAAAGTGATAAAAATCCTGGCCATCGCTGCCAGTGCCAGCCCGCAGTCTATAGGTTGTGCCGTCGGGCAAGCGGTGATAACTTTGGCCGATTTCTATAGAGTTTAGAACTTCGCCAGCTTTTTGTTTGGCCTTGATCCATTCGACCAATTCCACTTCATCTGCTGGCCGCCATTTGGTTTCATATTCATTTTGATTATCGAACGCCAAATTTTTGGCCCGCCGCATTTTGGCGTCAAAATCCTGGCCATCAGCGACTATATGTAGTTCCGGATGAGCGGCCACGCTGGACAACGTACGATCGCAAGTAGCTATCGCCTGGTCTAGCGTTTCGTAACGCGCCGTATTTGTTAGTTGAAGCTCCCCGTAAAGTTCTGGCGCTACCTTAGCCACGCTCGGTAGGTAAATAACTTTGTCTACATGGTTTTGAATGACCTCATTCGGGCCATAACCCAGCCGACGGCAAAGCTCTTCGTATTCTTCGCCTGTAATGTATGGGCGATTACTCAAACGATCACTCAATATTAACGTGTCAGTACCGGCGAATTCTTTTTTGGCGCTAATTAGTCTTTGGTTTATGTCGCCGAGCACAGCCATTTGGAAAGCCAAGTAACCTTCGCGGTCGTTGGCGGCAAGCTCTGGAATGCTAAAACCTTGTTCGTGGAGTTTAAGTATGTGCTTGGTAGCAACTTCTGGCAAAACGTAAACCGGCTGGCCGCGACTTTCGGCTTCGGCCACGATTTGCTCGGTTAAGGTTGTTTTGCCGCCACATGGCCCGCCTTCTATGCCGATAATTACCGGCTGAGGCGCCAACAGGTTACGCACAATTTCTGCGGCTCGCGGATACTCCTGGTTATTTGGTGATAGAACTGGATCGAATTCTAAGTTACTCATAAGCCCAGCATAAAAACAGCTGGGTACTTATATAAGTCTAGGCGTTTTGACCTAGTGGCTCGCTAGCTCGATAAACTTCTTAACAAGCTCCGGCATAGTCATGCCGGCAACCTTGGCAGACTTCGGAAACAGACTCTGATCGGTCAGGCCGGGCATAGTGTTTATTTCTAGTACAAAAATATTGTTGTCGGCATCGACCATCATATCCACGCGCGCCAGGTGTCGGGCGCCCATAACTTTATAAACTTTTTCAGCTAAAGACTGAGCTTTGTTTTGCACTATCGCAGATACGTTTTTAGGCGGGCAGAGCTCCTGGGTTTTGCCATTGTATTTGTTGTCGTAATCAAATTCTTCGTCTACCGGCGGAATAATTTCTATGACCGGCAAAGCCTGACCATCCAGAACCGGCACGGTTATTTCGGTGCCTTCTATTAATTTTTCCAGTACCGCCTTATCTTCCATAGCAAAAATTTCGCTAACCTCCTGTTCGTCTTCGTCCCCGTCTTTGCGAACCACTAACGTGCCGATACTCGATCCGCCGTGCACGATTTTCAACACGTGATGAACTTTGGTGAGCGGATGCCCTATGTAGCTTTTTTCGTCAACTAGCGCTGCTTCAGCCATTGGTATACCGGCGTTAATTAGCTCTAGCCGGGTAGTCCATTTATCGAAACAGGCTATTGATGCAGCGCTATCCGACCCTAAATACTTAAGGCCCCGAGCCTCTAGTTCTTTTTGGATAGTTCCGTCTTCACCATATTTGCCGTGCAAAATTGGTAATACAACAGCGTCGCTCAAATCATCCAATACATCTAGACCGTCGGCGGGATCAGCTTCGACAACCTCAAAACCGGCAGCCTTTGCAGCCTCGGCTACGGCCTTAGCGGACCTTAACGAAACTTGCCTCTCTGGCGAAATTGCGCCACCCAGTACTACGACCTTCATTTAAAATTCTTCCTTTTTACTTCTAGCCAATACTTCGACTGGCGCACTAGCTTCGAAGCGTCTTCTGGGTTAGTCAGCAAAATTTTTATCGCTTCTTCGGCAAAGACTTTGTTTTGCGAGCCCTTGGCAAGGATTAACGCGCCTTTTTTGACTTGAGATTTGACAAACTCGCCGGCCGAATATGGATCATCGAAGACTTTAACTGTGCAACCATTGGCTTCGGCAGCCGGAGCCAAATATTTATTAGCGTCTGGACCAATCGTGACTACTAAATCTAGTTGCTTGGGGTCACAAAATTGGCCAGCCTCTTCGTGTGCCGCTTTAGAAAATTTACCCAGTTCGTTCATATTGCCCAAAATGGCGATTTTTTGCGAAGCTGGCAGGCGATACAGGGTTTTTAGTGCAGCGCTAACTGCTTCTGGGCTGGCATTATAGGTATCATCGATAATTGTCGATCTATTAATACCGGGCAGGCGACGCATTCGGCCAGCCACTGGCTGAATATTGCTCAAACCTTGTTGAATTGTTTGGCTATCTAGCCCAAGTTTATAGGCTACGGCGACTGCAGCCAGAATTGCATAGAGTTGAGGCTCGGCAAAAGCTTCGTGTTCGGCTTTGAATATTTTTTTACCGCCAGCCAGCACATCAAAGTCGCAACCAGACTTACTGAATTGAATGTTGCTCATCTGAAAATCAGCCGGCTGGTTTATCGCGTAAGTTAGGGCACCATCGGTTTGGGTAGCGTGATCATAATCTTTATTTAGCAAAGTTAGGCTGGCCATCTGGGAGATGCTTAACTCTTCAACGGCAACTGCATTCAGATCTTCAAAAAACTCCATGTGCTCGGGTGTGATAGCTGTAACTACGGCAATTTCGGCCTTTAGAAACTTTTTAAATTGGATGATTTGACCTGGCGCATCTGTGCCTACTTCTACAACCACTACATCGTAAGGACAGGGTTTAAACAGTTGAATTTCGTTCTTTATGAATACGCTTAGCCAGGCCAGTGGATTGAACAGGCTTGGTTCCGGGCGACCAAAATAAATCAGCGGCACAGTTACCAAATCGTTATAATTACCTTCTTGATAACGCACCCGTAAGCCCGCCGAGAGCACATTAGCAATAGCAAACTTTGTGCTAGTTTTGCCGATACTGCCAGCCACGGCAACTACTTTAAAATTATTTTTCTTTTGCAGGCGCCGAACTTGCCAGGCCAGGATGGCGGCTACAATTTGCCGGGCTAGTTTTTTCATAAGCTTAAGTATATCAATTTAAAACTAAAAAGCCCCCGGCCCAGACTGCATCCTTGCAGTCGAACCGGGGGGTAGTGCTTTGGCGAGTCACATCTTCTAGCGACCTACCGTCTCACCCTTCCATGGGGGAGCCAGTAGATCTAGGATGCGCCTAGCCAATTGCTGGGTCTTACTCCCAGCTTCAGCCCTTCTTCACCTGAAGGACCGTGGAGTGCTTGCCGTGCCGGGTGACCCGGACGCGGACAACCGTGACGGTCGCCGACGGCTTGCTGAGGTTGCCCGCCGCGTCACGGGCACGAACCACGTACTTGCCCGCCCGCAGGAGGAGGGGGATGTACGTGTGCTTGGACACGCGGTAGCCGTGACCGTTGCGGTACACGATGTAGCTGACGACGCCGATGTTGTCGTGCGACGCGCTCCAGCTCGCCCGCAGCCACTTCTTCGTGGGGCGGATCTTGAGCTTCGACGCGGTCGGCGGCGTGCCGTCCATCAGGCGGAAGATCGTCAGGTGACGCGTGAGCACGTGGTAGCGCCCGTTGTCATCGACGTAGTAGCCGTCCGCCTGGCCCGCCGGCAGATCCGGCGGACGGGTGAGCAGCGGGATGTTGGTGAAGTGCACCCCGTCGTGCGAGTACGAGGGGACGAACCCCTCCCCCGGGCTGGAGAAGACGATCTCCAGCGGGGCCGACAGCTGCGTGATCGGGTTGCCGTTCAGCTCGGCCGTGATGCTCACGACCTGATCGGCGAACCGGTAGCTGCTGTTGTTGCTCTGCGAGCCCACCGGGATGGGCTTGCAGTTCACCGCCACCGGGTCGCTGGTGGTGCCGAACGTGCCGGCACCCCAGATCACCGAGAGCGACTCGGACTTGTTCGTGCCCGCCGCTGCGGGCGTCGTCACGCTCACGACACCGAACTGGTCCGCCGGCGCCGTGTGGGTCACGCTCCCGTCAGGCGACGTCGTCACCGTCGGAGGCGTGCTGGTCGTGGTGGGCGGCGGCGTACCGCCGCCACCGGTGTTGCCGCCTCCGCCCGAGGACGGAGCCGACGCGCGGTTGACGACCACGTTGTACGTCTTGGACACCGAAGCGTCGGCCGACGTCACCGTGATGGCGACCACGTTGTTCCCCACCGACAGGGCCGAGCTGCCGCACCCGGACACGGTTGCGCCGGGGTTGGCCGAGCAGCTGACGCTGACGCTCGACGTGTTGTTGTCGACGCTGGCCTGGTAGTCCGTCGTACCGGCACTGAACGCGGGGTTCAGCGTACCGGCTGACAGGCTCAGGTTCGTCAGGTCGGCGTTGTTGCTCTGGGTGTTGAACGAGGCGTCCGTCGCCCAGGGCTTGGTCGTCACGTCCGTGAGCGTACCCGGCCCAGAGACCGAACCCCACCAGTTGCCAGTGGCGTCGAAGCTGGTGTTGCTCGCCGCCGGCACGGTATTGCCGGTGATCTGGTTGCCGTGAGCGGTCACGGTCGGGGCGTTCGATCCGTTGTAGTCGCGGATCAGCAGCCCGTAGCCCATGCCGCTCAGGGTGTTGCCGGTGATGCTCCCCGAGGTCGCTGTTGCGGAACTGGACCACTGGTCCTGGTTCCAGACGGCGACGCCCGAGCTCGTCGAGCCCGAACTGCTCACCTGGTTGTCGTGGATGTTCAGCGAAGAACTGCCCACGCTCCAGATGCCGTACTGGTTGTTGCTCACCGTGCTATCGCCGACCTCGACGGAGCCTGCCTGGTATAGCAGGATGCCCGCCGCACCGTCGGCGTTCGGATCACTGCCGGCCGGGTCGGCCGTGCAGTTGTCGCCGGAGTTGGCGAGCGTGCAGTAGTTGCCGCTCACCGTGCTGCCGGTGACGGTGCCCGACGCGCCGTAGCTGACCTGGATGCCGTTCTGGGCAGTCAGGCTGGTCTGCCCGGCGCCCGTCACGGTGACGTTCTCGACGTCGGCGGTCAGACCGGAGCCTGACAGCACGACGCCGCCCTTCTGGTAGTCGGCGATGGTCGAGTTCTCGACCTTCACCGTCCGGCTCGAGCCATCGGTGTTGTAGTCGTAGATGCCTACGCCGCTTTGCACCCCATCGAGCGGGTTGTTGCGGACGTGAATGACTGACACATCGTCGATGGTCAGGTCGGCGTTGGAACCGCCGATCCCGTTGAACCGGCCGTTGCTGTTGCCCTGGCCGTTGCCGTCAACGGTCAGGTTGCTGATGGTGACCTTGGCACCGTCCACGGCCACGACCGGCGAGTGCGCCGAGCCGTTGATCGTGAACGACGGCATCGAGGCCGCCGCCTGCAGCGTGGTGCTGCCCGTGCCGGCCCCTTGCAGGTTCAGGTCCTTACTGATCTTGACCTGTCCCGCGTAGGTGCCGGCCGCGACGTGGACCGTGGCGGTCTTCACGACGGCGTCCACGCCAGCCTGGATCGTGCTGAGCTGGTTCAGGGGGCTGCCCTGGTTGCTCGACGATCCGGACGTGCTGACGTAGGCCACCGTGCGGTTGTGCGACGTGTACGCCTGGTCTTGAACGGACCAGCCGTCGTTGGCCGAGCTGAGGTCCAGCAGGTGCTGCTGGACATCGTCCGGCGCCGCGCCGCCCGGGTACGGGTTGGAGTGGGTGGTCGAACCGTCGTAGTTCCCGTTCAGGTGCAGGTTCAGGTCCCACTCGTTGCCGTACTGGCCGTCCTGGTTGTCGTTGATGGTCAGGCCCGTGCCGTCGGTGTACTGCACCGAGATCGCCGACTTGGAGTCGTCGATCGTGTTGCCCGTCACCGAGCCGGTGCTGTTGCGGCCGTCGATCAGGATGTCGTTGCGCAGGCCCTCGATCACGCTGTTCGTGATCGCAAACCCGGTGACGCCCTGCGCGACGGTGATGCCGCGCGTGATGTCGCTGCCCCAACTGAAGCTGAGGTAACTCGTCCCGGCGGCCGGCCCGACGATGTGGACGTCCGTGACCGTCACGTCGTCCGACGTGATGTCGAGCGCGTTCACCGGCGAACTGCCGGCGGACACGTCGAGCTCGGTCTCGCCCTGGCCGTCCAGCGTGAACGGCTTGTTCAGGGCGATGTCCGAGGCATCGAACGTGCCCTTCGTGTACATGGTGCCGTGGTCGGCGAGCGCCGCCTCGGCATCGGGCAGGTTGCTGAACGCGTCCGTGCCCATGGCCGTGGCCGGGCCGGTGCCGTCCGGGTCATCCCCGTTGGCCACCGAACTCCAGGCCGAGTTGACGTACACGGTCGCCGGGGCATCCGCCCTGGCGGAACCGCTGACGGTGGCCGCAAGCAGCAGAACTGCCGCGGCAACCACGAGCCAGGCGACCTTGGGCCGCCATCCGGTGTGGAATTTCACCACATCCTCCTTGGTCGATTTCTGTTTCCACAGGAATACAAGGCACTCCAGATCGCCCAAACCGTATTCTGCTTAACCTACACTAGAGCGTTACTATTAAATCATAAAACCAACTTCTTAGCAAGACCGTGCTAAGGAGTTGCGATTTTGTCAAAATTCTTAAGCTCTAAGACTTCATTCGGCGTAAGGTATCGCCACTGTCCTGGCTTTAAGCCTCCAAGGGTCAAGGGCCCGTATTGGCTGCGGTGCAGCTTTTTGACACATAAATCCACGGCTGCCAGCATGCGCCGAACCTGATGGTTGCGGCCTTCGTGAATAATAAGTTCAATTTTATTATCGGACAGTTTTTGCGTTCTAGCTGGCGCCGTGACACCGTCTTCCAATTCAATACCATCACTTAACTTGTTAAGTTTTTCTTGGGTTATCGTTCCCTCGACTTTAGCTTCGTAAACCTTATCTATCTCATGGCTCGGATGCATTAGCTTGTGAGCCAGCCCCCCGTCATTAGTTAAAAGCAGTGCTCCGCTGGTGTTGTAATCTAGCCTCCCCACCGGAACCACGCGTTCGGAAATATCTATTAAGTTTGTTACTTTTCGACGACTCTTTTCATCTTTTAGAGTCGTAACATAGCCAACTGGCTTGTTTAATAAAATATAGCGGAGCTCTTGTAGGCTTATCTCTTTACCATCGAGTTCGACTTGATCGTTATCTGAGATTTCAGAGTTTAATTGGCCAAGTCGACCATTAACTTTAACGCGCCCAGCCTTGATAAGCCGGTCTGCACCTCTTCGGCTAGCCACGCCCGCTCGAGCTAAATATGCGTTTAGCCTCATAAATGCACCGCCAAAAAGCTAAATAAACAACCCAGTAGAAAGAATATGACCATGCCGTGCTTTTCATATTGCGGCCTATCCCAGACGTGGCCTAATTTAGTAAACCAAGAGTTATAGCCGTATTTAATCTGGAGATAATCACGATATATATGCAAAAAGCAGAACGCAGCTAACAAAACAAAAATAATTTTATAAAACATTAAGGTTATTTTACCGCGCGCTTTAAAAATAGGACGAGTTAGTCGACTCGACCTATAAAGTTGTGCTCTGACTGGCCCTTGTCACCATCGTAAATCTCTAGGGACGAATTTCTCTTGGCCGGCAATATTGGCTCACCTAATCTTACGGGTAAAAAAGGAACGGCAAAAACGCGCTCTTCAAGCCTGGGTCTTTGAGCCAGCGCTTCGGACTGCACAGAGCCGTCTGCAAGTTCGCCGCCATATGTATAACCAGAACCATCGGCGTTTACGTCAAAATCAGCCAGTATTTCTCTCATAATTTCCTTTTAAAAATGGTGGAGCATAGCGGGCTCGAACCGCTGACCTCTTGCATGCCATGCAAGCGCTCTAGCCAACTGAGCTAATGCCCCTCGCTTTGAACCCGCCTATTATAACCAATTTATATCTGTAAATCTAGCATTAAACCCTACTGTATAATTAGCTTGTGAATTTGAACTTTGGTTTTTCTGTGAGCATGGCTGGGCTAAAAAGGCCGGATGCTCCAGCCCTACTAAATGGAATGTTAGAGGCTGGCTGCAGAGCAATCCAGCTCCAGATAGTTCCGCGAATCATAGAAGAGTGGCCGAAACACCTAGACATCATAAATCAATTTGAATACCGGACCATTCATCTTCCTTATTTAAAAGAAGCCGATAATGACGCTGAGCTGAACAAAGCCTTGCATAAATTAATAGATGAAATTAACGCGCAGAATCTTACGTTTCATCCAAAAAATACTGACTTTCGATGGCTGGCCGATGAGTTTGGGGAGCAAATCTGCGCTGAGAATATGGACTGGCAAAAAGATTTTGGGCAATCCCCAAAAGACCTAAAGAAAGTGTTTGACGAGCTGCCAAACGCTGGCTGGACATTTGATGTTAACCATGTTTTGACCAACGACCCGTCGTTAAAGCTGGGCGATGAACTTTATGAAGCTTTCGCGCCAAGACTGCGGCAATATCATTTGAGCGGCTTTGGCGGTACTAACTTGCCGCACACTTTGCTAGCTGACACCAAGCAAGATCAAGTTATAAATCTTATCAAAGACCGCTCGAAGCCAATCATTCTGGAAAGTCTGGGTTCTATAAATCTGGAGCGCTACCAGGAAGAGCTGAATTATTTAGCTAATTTCTTTAAGATTTAAGCACATCGGCTAGGACAATCGCCTGGTTATGCTCCTCGTCGTGCGCGCTGTAAAGCAAGGTTAATTTCTTGTGTTCTTTTTCCAAATTTTTGAGTTGCTCGAGCAAATCGTCATTATTTTTTAACTCTTCTTTATACCTTTTTTCGAATTCTTCCCATTTGGCCGGGTCGTGGTTGAACCATTTGCGTAAACCATCACTAGGCGCGACGTCTTTCATCCATAGATCCAAAGCCGCTTTTTCTTTACTAACGCCCCGCGGCCATAGCCGATCTACCAGCACACGATACCCGTCGTCTTTGCTTTTTACTTCGTAAACTCGTTTGATAGCAATCATAGAAATATTATAACCCGCGAGCTTATGGGGTCCCCGCAAATTTTGAATTTGTGGGGAAAAGGAAGAGCTGCGAAGACCAAATGAAAAAAGCGCCACTTGTTTGCGCTTTTTTGTCGTTTGGTCGAAGCGAATTCTGACGTGGTGGAGCGTATCGGATTCGAACCGATGGTCTCCTGTGTGCGACACAGGCGCTTTACCAGCTAAGCTAACGCCCCATACGCTCCACATTTTACTATAGTAGCTCTAGCCAACTGAGCTATGTCCCCTCGTCGAAGCTTACGCAGAAGTTTTGTTTTGCTGATAACCGGCAAAAGCTTCAACCTAGTGCTAAGCTTCTCCTCCCAAAATCTCAAACGGTGAGTAGCTACCCGCTTTAAAATTTTGGCTTAAGAATTAACTTATTTATCAACTTCGCTCAGGAATTTTTTGATCTGTGGGTAGACCGTGCTTGTGCGCAGACTGTATTTGGCGGTTTCTTCTTCGTTCATTTCGGCATTGGTCTTATCTTGCCCCTCTGGTATAAAAATCCCGTTAAAGCCAAAACCATCATCACCGCGAGGGTGATCGGGAATGCTACCGCGCAATGAGCCTTCGAAAAACTCTAGACGCTCGCCGTCAAAATAAGCGAAGCATACAGAGGTTGTCGCCCCACGCTGACCAGTGCCATCGCACAATCTGCAGATTTCTTCAAATCCCATAGTTTCTATAAACCACTTAATGAACGGGCCCGGCAATTTGCCACCAAGGCAATCCATAGTAAAGCTAATGTCTTCAACCAAGACTGGTTTTCCTATCTTCTCGTAGGCTTGCCGAACTTTGTGTTCCACAATTTCTCTGGAATTTAATGATTGCAATTCATCCAAATCCAACTTTTGATGGTCAATTGGATGATCTAAGTATTTGGCCATGAATTCTGCCTTTTTAGCATTGCCGGTTATAAAAGTTACATCTGCCATTATTTTTCTTCTATCAATTTTAAAAATTCGATTTCGTCTATTTGTTTAGTGCCAAGTTTTTCGGCTTTGGCCAGCTTGCTGGCGCCAACGTTTGCGCCAACGACCAAATAATCAGTTTCTTTACCGACACTACTTTGAAAGGTGCCGCCAAGGCTCCGAATCCTTTCAGCTGCTTCATCGCGGCTCATAGAACCAAGCGAGCCGGTGAGCACAAAATTCTTGCCAACCAGCGGACCGTGGGCTTCTTCGGCCTTTTTGGGCGTAACGCCAAATTGCTCGAATTTTTGGAGCAATCTTTGGTTGCGCGGCTCTTCGAACCATTCGACAATCGCCTCAGCTACCACCTCGCCGATGCCCTCGACTTCGGATAGCTCATCGATGGTCGCCTGCGACAATTTTTCGAGGCTATGAAAATGCGTTGCCAAATCGATAGCAGTTTGCGTGCCAATGTGACGAATGCCAAGACCATAAAGAAACCGCGGTAATGGTGGATTTTTCTTATCGTGGATGGCTTTTACCAATTTGCTGGCGGAAATTTCGGCGAAGCGATCTAGCTTTAGCAGATCCTCTTTTGTAACTCTATAAATATCTGCCTGATCCTTGATTAGTCCAGCGTCTAGCAAGGCAATAACGTTCTTTTCGCCCAAACCATCAATATCGAGTGCGGCTTTGCTGGCATAATGTTCGATCTGCTTCCAAGCTCTGCTTGGACAGGCGTTGTTCGGGCAGCGCCAGTCGACATCGGCGGCTTTAACGCGGACCAGCTTGGTGCCGCAATCCGGACAAACATCGGGCATCTCGAACTTCTTTTCGCTGCCGTCGCGCAGTTTAACTAATGGTTCGACAATTTCCGGAATCACATCGCCGGCTTTATGGATGATGACGGTATCGCCAATACGAATGTCTCTGCGGGCAACTTCGCTTTCGTTATGAAGCGTGGCCATTTGAACGGTGCTGCCGGCTACCACCACCGGCTCCAGCATGGCGACCGGCGTGGCCTTACCGGTGCGGCCAATGCTGACAAAAATATCTTTGACTTTTGTAGTGGCCTGTTCGGCCGGGTATTTGTAGGCTACGGCACCGCGCGGCGCCTTGCCGACCACGCCAAGGCGGGCTACTTGGTTACGGTCATTGACCTTTACCACCAGGCCGTCGGTATTGAACGGCAAGTCTTTGCGCTTTTCTTCCCATTCACCCGCAAATTCCAGAACTTCTTTGGGTGTTTTGGCGACCCTGGCTACCGAGTTGGCTCTTAGGCCCAGCTCGCGAATGACTTTATAAGCATAGTCGTTGCTCGGCACGTCGTCCGGATCAGCGCGCAACATATCGTAAGCGTGGAATTCTAGCGGCCGGCTGGCAACCAGCCTGGGATCAAGTTGTCGAATAGTGCCGGCCGCCAGGTTGCGCGGGTTGGCGAACTTAGGCAAGCCGGATTTTTGGCGTTCGGCGTTTAGTTTCTCGAATTGATCTTTATACATAACGATTTCGCCGCGAATCTCGGTACGGCCATTCAAAAACTGCTCAAAGCCTTTGGCGCGCCGCAAGCTAAGTGGAATTGATTCAATGGTACGCACATTAGCTGTCACATCCTCGCCAACAAACCCATCTCCACGCGTCACGCCCTGCACTAACACGCCATCTTGATAAACCAGCGCGCAGGCCAAACCGTCCATTTTGACGTCCATGAAATATTCGAACTTTTCGTTTGGCAAGAGTTTTTGAATTCTCGCCACCCAGGCGTTAAATTCGGCTTCGTCAAATACATCATTGAGGCTCAGCATTCGGCTGGAGTGAGTAATCTTTTTAAACTGTGGCAGCGGCTCGCCAGCCACGCGCTGAGTCGGACTATCTGGCGTAATTAGTTCGGGGTGCTCACTCTCGATTTGAGTCAGCTCATGCTTCAGGCTGTCGGCCGCGGCCTCGCTCATTATAGATTTATTGAGCACATGGTAGTTATAGCGATAGTCGTTTATGAGCTCGCGCAATTTAGCCGCTCGTTCGGCTGGATTATCTTTGCTCATGCGAGCAGCCCTCTATATAGGCTGTATAGGTAGGCGTGCACGAATAAAATTGCCAGCATCCCGAGCAAGTAAAAAACTGGTGCAGCAAAAAAAGTAGCGTACAAAATCAGCGGGATCATAATTACCGCCATAACGAGCAGAATTAAAATTGGCAAAAATAGCACGCGCCTAAGTATTGCCCAGCGACGATATTGCACTAGTTTTTTGGCGGAACGCAGCGCATCACGCGGCTGCATATCGGGTAAGGTTACGATGTAGACGGCGAATATCGACGCGCTAACCATGTAAACTGACCACGCCCCTAGCAGCAAGAAAACAATCACGAACACCGCCGTCCATAAACCACTAACCGTCCCTAAGCTGGAGGCAATCGCGCTTAAGGCGACCGAACCAAAGGTTATAGGAAGCAGCTGGATAATTATAAAGAACGCTACCAGCAAAAATGGAATTAGTGGCGCCATCGAATTATAATAAGCAGCCTTTACAGTAATTTTCTGACCAGCCAGCAAATGCCTAAGCGCCCAAATTATAACCAAGCTTTCTAAAACGATCAGCACAGTCTGTAGTGCCGAACCGGTGGATGAGCTTGATGCACCAGAGCTGGTTATTAGCGTCAAAAAGGCAGAAGCACCGGCGACAATGGGGTGGGCGCTGTCGCCGTTGCTGTTCAGGTCAGTTTTAATGGAATTTACACTGCTAGACAAATCACTAATGCCGCTGGCGAAAAGTATGTTCAATATCAAATAAACCAAAACTATGCCGCCGAGCGGCTTCCAGTGCGCAGCGATTGACCTAACTACTTGGGCGGTTAGCTTAAAGCTGTTAACTAATGGTTTTTGGGTACGAGCTTCTTTTTTGGCTTTAGAGCGAGCTTGCTTGCGCGTAGTTTTGCGCATGCGCGGCGCGCCAGCTACTTTGCTGGATTTAGCAGAAGATTTCTTTTTAGTCTCCGCTTTTGGCATTACTAATATTATACCCCAAACAGAGGTAAATAGCGCGCTTAGAGCTCCATTTCGCGCAGGACTCGTATACGCTCTTCAATCGGCGGATGAGTGCTGAAAAGCCCGGCAACACTGTGGCCTTTAAGCGGGTTAGCAAAGAACATGTGAGCCGTAGAAGTATTTTGTTTGCGCAAAACACTGCCCGTTTTTTCTATTTTTTCCAAAGCGCTGGCCAGGCCTTCCGGATATCGGGTAGTCAGCGCGCCGGTGGCATCGGCTAAATATTCGCGGCGGCGGCTAATGGCTAACTGCAAAAGCATGGCGGCAATTGGCGCTAAAATAGCGGCCACGATGGCGATAATAAAGGCCAGCTGGTTGTTCTCGCGTTCTTGCCTATCGCCTCCCCAAAAGGTGAATCGCAAAAAGAAATCGGCAATCATGCTGATGATGCCAGCCAGCGCAAAAGCTAGCGTATTAACTCTAATATCATAATTTTTAACATGGCCAAGCTCGTGAGCTATAACTCCTTCTAGCTCGGTGTCGTTCATGACTTGCAGCAGGCCAGTGGTAGCACAAACCACCGAATGATTCGGGTCGCGGCCAGTAGCAAAAGCGTTAGGTGATGGATCGTTCATTATATAAACTCGCGGCATTGGCAAACCGTCGGTGATTGCCAAGTTCTCAACTGTTCGCCATAAGCGCGGATCATCTTTTTTAGTAATTTCTTTGGCGCCATTCACGGCCAGGGCCATTTTGGCTCCAAAAAAATAACTAAAGCCCGCGTAAATTAGACTAAAAAGGCCGACGGTAAACAACAACCCCGGCTGGCCGGTGGCTTTGCTGATCGCAAAAGCAATTGCCCAAAGGAGCACCAAAAAGAAGAACATCAGAAAAACTGTGCGGCGCTTGTTACTGCTAATTTGCTCGTACATTACGACTACACCCTATTTAGAAAAGTCTACTTTGACAGGCTCTTTAATTTCATCCTGCTGGTCAGCGTCAACATCAAAGAATTCGCGCGGCTGACTAAAGCCAAGGTGCCGGGCAAACATGTTAGTTGGAAAAACCTTAATCTTTATATTAAAGTCTCGGACCGCGCCATTATAAAAGCGTCGGGACGCCTGAATTTTGTCTTCTGTATCGGTAACTTCTTCTTGCAACTGCTGAAAGTTTTCGCTGGCGCGCAATTGCGGATAGGCCTCGGCTACGGCAAACAAGCTCTTCATAGCTTGCTGGAATTGATTATCGGCCTTGGCGGCTTCGCCAACAGTCTTTGCACTTAGAGCTTGAGTCCGAGCTTTGGATACGTTTTCAAAAACTGACTTTTCGTGAGTGGCGTAACCCTTCACGGTATTAACTAGATTAGGAATAAGATCATAGCGCCGCTTAAGCTGAACTTCTATATCGCTCCAGGCTTCATCAACACGAACTTTGGAACGGACCAAGCCGTTATATAGCACACCGATACTTATAAGAATTACGGCGATGACGACCAGAACTATAATTACTGCTACCATTTCTACTCCTTACACCTTAATTATAGCAGTTCTAAGCTTAAAGCGAGCTTTAAGCTTAGAGTGTATTCTAGTAAGTAATGACTAAACAAAAGTTGCTCCGGTACACTATCGCCTTAGCGCTGATAATTATCATTGTTATTGAAGTTTTTAATCTGACCCGGCCGTTTGCGCAAACAAGCGCCAGTCTGGCTAGCTTGGATACACCCAAGCCTGCTGCCGCAAGCCTGCCCTGGCCCAGTGGCCAAATGGCTTTGGGCACAACAGAAGACGGTCTGCTCGCCATTCATGGCCAGCAGACTCCGGCACCGATCGCCAGCATCGCCAAAGTAATTACGGCCCTGAGCGTCTTGCAAAAAAGTCCTTTAAAATCTGGCGAGCAAGGCCCGACTATAACTTTGACAGACAATGACGTGGCTATTTATCAAAAATATGCCGCCGAAGACGGCTCGCTGGTACCAGTAACTGCCGGCCAGCAAATAACCGAATACCAGGCCTTGCAGGCCATGATGCTGCCGAGCGCCAATAATATCGCCGATTCTTTAGCAATCTGGCAGTTTGGCTCAATTAGCACCTACACTACCTACGCCAATAGCTACGTAAAAAGTTTGGGCATGACCGGCACCACCGTTTCTGACGCTAGCGGGTTTTCGCCACAAACCGTTTCTACAGCCAGCGACTTGTTCAAACTCGCTTATGCAGCTATGGGCAATCCGGTTATAGCCGACCTTGTCAGCCAGCGAGTGGCTGACTCACCGGCTTTTGGCACTATCTATAATGTTTCGGACAGCATTTTGGGCAGCGACGGAATTGTTGGCATTAAAACCGGCAACACCGACCAAGCCGGCGGCTGTTTTATGTTTGCCGCCAAACACACCATAGACGGCCAAACCAAAACAATTATTGGTGCCGTGGTTGGTGATCCGGACCTATCGAGCGCATTATCAGATAGCCAAACAATTATCAAAAATGTTGATGCTAACTTTACGCTAGTCGAACCGGTCAAGGCCGGACAAGTAGTAGCTACATATAAAACCAAGTGGGGCAAAACCTATCAAGCGATCGCCACCAAAGACGTAAAAATGCTGGTCTGGAAAGATAAGACCCCGAGTGTTAAAGAAAATATTAAACCTATCAAAACGCCGGCTACAAAAGGTCAGAATGTGGGCACTGTTCAATTATCTAGCGGCACAACCACCGCTTCAAGCGGCGTTATTCTAAAAACAGACGTACCGAAACCGCCGATAACCTGGCGCCTGACACATTTTTGAAAATAAAAAAGCCCAGCTTTGCTGGTCTTTTTATGTGGGAAGGTTCAAGCTGTCCTCAAAATAAGAATATGACCATCAAAGATAGTCATATTTTCATGGTGGGGATGAAAGGACTTGAACCTTCACGGGCGTAAGCCCACTACGTCCTGAACGTAGCGTGTATACCAATTTCACCACATCCCCTCGCCGGAGTTTACGCCGTCTCGTTCTGCCCCTTTCGGCAAGAGCTTCGACTTTTGGCTAGACCAATTGTACGTGAGCCAACCGGTCGCTGACAAGGGTAGCGTGCTATTATACTTACTAATCGGTATGAGTAAGGTTGCTCAATATTTACAGGAACATTTGACGGGGGAGGTCACTGTTAGCCCCGAGGCGCGGCGGCATTTTGCCTATGATGCCAGTATACTTAGAATGGCGCCGGCTATGGTGGTTTACCCGCGCACAGAAGATGACGTGCGCAAAACCGCTCGATTTTCTTGGCAGCTGGCCGAGCGCGAGCGCGGCCTGCCCATAACTGCTCGCGGCGGCGGCAGCGACACCTCTGGCGCGGCCATCGGCGGCGGCATTTTGCTAGCGATGACCGCTCACATGAACCGCATCTTAGCGCTTGATCCCAAAAAAGAGTTCGTCACTGTTGAACCGGGGGTTAGCTACGACAAGCTGCAGCAAACTCTTTACACGCACGGGTTGTTTCTGCCCGTCTACCCTGCCTCTGCGTCTTATGCTACACTCGGCGGCGGCATCGCCAACAACGCCGTTGGCGAAAAATCGGTTAAATACGGCGATACTTTGCGCTTCGTCCAAAACCTGCGCGTGGTTTTAGCCAACGGCGAAATTATCGAAACTGGCCCGTTAAGTAAGCGCGAACTTAACCGCAAAATGGGCCAATCGAATTTTGAAGGCGAAGTCTACCGGGCGCTGGACAAATTGCTCGAAGAAAACGCCAGCCCCATAAGCAACTATGCCAGCCAAAAGCAAACTCAATATGTTTCTGCCGGCTACAACCTCGACAAGGTAAAAACTAAAGACGGCTTCAATTTAACTCCTCTGTTTGTCGGTTCGCAAGGCTCTTTGGGCATTATTACAGAGGCAAGTCTAAAGGTTGTCAGTCACACGCCGACCACTACTCTTGCCATGGTCAGCCTAAATAATTTGAACGATTTTGCCGACATGCTGCCAGAGATTTTGAACCTCAAACCCAGCCTGCTTGATATGGTTAATAAGCAGGCCTTAGAGCAGGTTAGCAAAATAAATCCAAGCCAACTGCATAACGCCCTCGGTCTAACTAGCGCCGCTATTCACTTGTTCATTGAGTTCGACGAGCACCGCGACGGCCAGCAAAAGAAAGATGCCAAGAATCTAATAAAGCTGGTCGATAAATATGGTGGTTATTGCAAAGTTGCCGACACGCCAGAAGAGCAACAGTCTATCTGGAAAGTTCGACACAGTGTGTCGTCGCTAGTTAATCACGTTTATGGGCCCCGGCGCGCCGTGCCGGTGGCTGAAGATATTGCCGTACCGATCGACCGCTTGGTTGACTTTATGCGCGCAGCAGAAAAAGTTTACGTTCAAGCCGACCAACCGGCAGCCATATGGGGACAAGCCGGTAGCGGTATTGTGCGCATGCACCCAATTTTGGATCTCGCCCAAGTTGGCGACCGCCAGAAACTATTTAAAATTCAAGACACTTTGTATGCGGCAGCTCTTAAGGCCGGTGGCAGTATCAGCGCTGGGGCCGGCGATGGCCGTGTTCGCGCGCCTTATTTACGAGCCGCTTTGGGCGACGACATGTACAAGCTGATTCTGACCACTAAGCGCATCTTTGATCCGCACAATTTGCTTAACCCTGGTGTAAAAACCGCCAATACAGAACAAGTACGCGCCATAATGCGCAGCGACTATTCGGTGCGCAATCACGAGCACCTACCTAGAAGTTAATATGTATACAGTCCTTGGATTAATTGGGGCGCTGCTAATCCTGCTGGGCTTTTATAGAATATCCATCGGCCGCTGGACCGGAAAATCATTTTGGTACGAGCTCGATAATCTAGTCGGAGCAGTGATGGCTGGCATTTACCAAATTCATTACAGGGCCTATATAAGCGTTGCCATAAACGTGGTTTGGGCGGTTGTTGCCCTGCGTGGTCTGAGCTCTTACGCCGAACGCAGAAGAAACAAAAATAAAATTAAAACCGACTAGAGAGCCGGCTTTAATTTGGTGGGCGAGGAGGGACTCGAACCCTCAAGCCTTATCGGCAACGGATTTTAAGTCCGCAGCGTATACCAATTCCGCCACTCGCCCGTTTCCTGATAAATCATTATACAAATTTATAGATGGAATTGCTTGTTTTTTAATGCCTTGATAATCGCTACGACATTCGGAGAAAGAACTTTATCTTCAACTTCGCCAGAGAGAATGTTTATAAAACGAATGTCATCAAATGTCTTTTCCATCAACTTTAAATCGCCGGTAACTCGAGAAGGCCTAAACCAAGTGTAGTGCCAATCGTACCCGTTGTCTCCGAATTCGGTAGCTCCAACTTCTTCTAAACCCTCAACTACAAGGTTGACTTCCTCTAAGGCTTCACGGGTAGCGGCCTGTGCCGCTGACTCGTTTTCTTCAACCTTGCCGCCTGGCAGCTCCCATTGCGAAAGACGCGGCGTGTTACGGTGAATCAACAAAACCCGGCCATGGACATTGGTAATAATACAACCTGCTAACCGCCTAACCATTTTTTAATTATAACCCGCGAGCTTTTAGGATAAAGCAAACGGAAAAGCAAGGACAATGCAAGACCCCGCTCTTTTTGGCAATCAAGTAGCCAAAAAGAGCGGGGTCGTAATTAGTTCTTGCGTGGAGGCGCGAACGAGATTCGCACTCGTGTACAGGGTTTTGCAGACCCTTGCCTAACTCCTCGGCCATCGCGCCATGGTCGGCATTGGTAAGTTTCCAATGCTGGTATTTAAAACAATACCAGTCAATTATACCTTAAGATGTTGCAACTTTAACCTATGCAGGCTATCTTAAAACTATTAGTACTTAATGTGGTGGGTAGAGGGAAAACCATGGGAGTATGGGATTGGAGCCAGCCACTCGGCCTCGGCGCATTCATTTTGGGCATGGCGGTAGTTTTGCTGGTATTGGCATTGGCTATTCGCGTGCTTAGCACTGTTCCAACCACCGGCACTGGCCGCAGCACGTCTGCAGCTGCCAGCAACGGTAACGCTGCTCGTAGCACTAGTAGCACCCGCCGCGCTTCAACTCGGCGCCGCTAATTCTCTTGCAAGAGGGTTAAGTAAAATTCCCGCTTAAGATATTAGGCGGGAATTTTGATTGCCTAGCTTTCGTCTACAAGCTGGCGGTAGCTTAGCAAAAATACCGATTGTTTAAGGTTTAATTTGCGGCGGTCGTGGGCGACCCATTGCTCAAACACTAGCGAACCGTATGGCGGCACACTGGCAATGCCGGCAATTGAAGTCTGGCGTAGGCTCCAGTCCTGGCTGGGTGAAAGAACGACCACGGCAGCTATATAAATAAGAAATAGAGTCCCGTGAACACTGCCGGCCAAAGGTACGGATACTACATTGCCCGGTACAATGTATTTTTCGAACAAAATGCCAATTATTAAAATTGTCCATCCAGCCGCTTCGGCCAGCGCCGCCAAGCGGAATAATCCCCACGCCTCGAGTTCAGTAAACGGCCGGAAGTTTTTGTAAGCTTGCACCTTTTAATTATACGCTAGCGGCCTTGCCTAATCTGTTATTTTATTGCCAACAATGAATTTTTATGGTAAAACAGCTAAGTCATAGGTCCATTACGATCCGGAAAGGAGTTTAGGGGTCTATGAGGCTCATCGCTATGGCGGCTGCGACCCTGGTCGCGGCCATTTGCGCCAACTCGTCCCTAGCGGCCTCGCCCGCCAGGCTGCAGCCCGGCAGCAACGGCTCGTCCGTTACCGTGCTGCAGCAAGACCTGCACATGAACGTGCACGCCGATTACTACGGCAGCGCGTTCGACGGCGCGTTCGGCCCGCTCACCATGTCGGGCCTGCAACGCTGGCAGAAGGCCGAGGGCTACCGGCCCACCGGCTGGATCGTCGTCGGCAGCAGCCAGTGGAACAAGCTGAGGAGCGAGGCAACTGTCGAACGGCTGCCCAGCTACATCAGCCAGACGGCCATCAGTGCCGCTCGCCAAAGCGGCTGGGCGGTAGATGCGAGCAAGTCGCCGGCCATCGTCTCGGTGCTGCGTCTCAACCCCGTGACCAAGAATGTCACGGTGGCACTCAGCACACCGGTGGCCTACGCCGGCAACATCGATGGCGTGCAGTACACGACCCACGACGGCGTGTTCCACATCTACGCCAAGTTCGGGCCGGACTTCGTATCGCGCGAGTACAACAACGCGCCGATGCCCTACGCCGCCTGCTTCAACGGCGGCCAGTGCCTGCACTACGACGGGCTGTTCCCCAGCCATGGGTGCATCCACATCCCGTCGATGTCGTATGCGCGCTACATCAACCGTCTGCCTCGCGGCACGACGGTCGTTGTGCACGAGTGACAGCAGTGAGCAGTCCGCCGCGAGTGACGGCTCCTACCAAGGAGCCTCCTCGCAGCGGATACGCTTTTATAATTATCTAGTCTCCAAATACTCCAACAGTCAGTTCGGCCCAAACAAACAGAAATGCCGCCGCCAACAAGCCCACGGCCATAATTTTGCGCTTTTGATCTTGGATTTTTGCTATTACCAAATCAAGCGCCAGCGCTGTGGCAAACAAGAGCACAGCCGCAACCACAAAATCACCAACACTCCAATCCACCGAGTCACTAAACTGCATAGCAACCAGCGGCACCAGCAATATCGCTATTGTTATAAGAGCTATTTTTGCCAACCACCTAAAATTCGACTTCATGCTCTGATTATACCTTGCAGTAATCGTTGCAATATAAATTATAATGTGCAACAATTGGTTGCATAAAGTAAGGATTTAAAGATGGACGACAAAATTGATTGCGAAATAACTATTAACGCGCCGATTGAGACTGTTTGGAAGGTGGTGACCGACCCTGCCCAATGGTTCGGCGACAGAGCCATAGTTGATTTACGGCCTGGCGGCAAAGGCACCGTTGGTTGGGACAAATTCGGGGATTGCCCAATGGAAGTTATTGAGCTTGATGAGCCAAAGCTGTTCTCTTTCACCTGGATCGCGCCAGATGAAGAAACCCGCAGCGTAGGCCAAAAAACCTTGGTCAAATTCAAGCTATCGAAAGACGCCGAAGGCACCAAACTCCATTTGACGGAAAGCGGCTACGGCGAACAGCTGTTCAGCGACGAGCAAAAGAAAAGCCTGTTTGGCAAGCACATTTCTGGCTGGGGCCACTTTACGGGGCACATCAAGCAGCTCGCGGAAACCGAATAAAATGCAAGCCTCAACCTTCAACGAGAACCTATGGTTCGCCATTTCTGAACCCAGCCGCCGCAGGCTGATTGAAGCTCTGCTGAGCGGCGGCGAAGCTACAGCCAGCGGCTTAGCGAGACAGATGACAATCAGCCGGCAGGCGATCGCGAAACATTTGTCCGTGCTTAAGCAGGCAGGGTTGGTAACTTCCAGGCAAGCAGGCAAAGAAGTTAGGTTCAACGTGCAGCTTAAAGAACTAGACAACGCTGCCAGCGAACTCTACCGGGCTTCGCAGCTTTGGCAGAGTCGCTTAGAAAAAATCAAACAAATTTCCGAAGAAGTCAGCCGCCAAAACCAAAATTGAAGCTCGCGGCATCTCTCGACTTTGGAGTGAGTCTTTTTTGAGCGGCGCTAAAGACATTTGCAATTCTTCTTCATGATTCTTAATTTGCTCCATTTTGTTCCGGCAAGAATGTACTCTTGAAAAAGAACATTAGTATTGTGTTGACAATGCATACTACCTTGTATAGCATAGTAGTATATGAACGAAAGTAGCAACCTAGTTGATCAGTCCGAAGTGCAGATGCGTAAAGGCATGCTTGTTTACTGCGTTCTGCTGCTATTAAAAGACGGCAAGGTCTATACCAGCGAGATCATTCGTTCCCTGCGCGCGGCCGAGCTGATTGTAGTAGAAGGCACGCTCTACCCTTTGCTTAACAGACTAGCTAAAGACGATTTGTTAGCCTATGAATGGCAAGAAAGCGAACAAGGCCCACCGCGCAAATACTACTGGCTGACTGACGACGGCAAGAAATTATTAGCAGATTTAAAAACTACTTATCATCGACTTCACGCATCAATTAATACTCTCGAGAAAGGTTCTAAAAATGAATGAAGTAACCAAAGTACACCTCGGCCGACAGGCGTTCACTATATCCATAGCTGCTCAAAAAGAACTGCGCGCCTATCTAGACGCCATTGCTAAGCAAGTTGACGATGACGACGTTGCCGACGAAGTCGAGCTACGCCTGGCCGAGCTGCTAAGCGAACGCGGCGTAACCGGCGACAAAGTAATTTTGCCAGCCGACGTTAAGAACCTAAAAGAACAGCTGGGCGACCCCAAAGATTTTAAAGAAGACGATAGTTCAGCCAAAACCCACGCCAACGCACCAAGCGAACGGCGCTTGTTCCGTGACCCATCTAAAGCCTGGGTAGCGGGCGTGGCTAGCGGCATAGCCGCCTACTTTGGCGTTGACGCATTGCTTATAAGAATCTTATTTATAATCGGCACCTTTGCCTGGGGCGGCAGTATTCTGCTTTATATCGTATTGTGGCTGTTGGTTCCGGAAGCCAAAACTAGCAGCGACCGACTGCAAATGGCCGGTAAACCGATAACCGTAGAAAGTCTGAAGGAAGTGGTGGAGCGTGCCGATGTCAAAGGCACCGTTCATCGGGCCAGCGGCAACCTGGCCGAACCCGCCAGTCGCGTGCGCGACGGCGTGAACGGCATCTTTAGCCTAATCGTAAAAATAATTGGCATTGGCCTTACGCTGTGGGGCCTAGTGATACTGATTGGCCTGGCATTCTGCGGAGTTTACCTAGCAGTGCACGGCAATGTTGTTTACGACAACCTCTTCCCTGTTGGTCTTAAAGAGCACTTGCTAGTTTATTTGGCCGGTTTTGTAGGCACCATGATGGGAATATTCATAATACTGTTTGGCATGGCGGTGTTTAGGCGCAAGTGGCCAATTCGCGGCTGGATTACCGGTGTGCTAGTTGGATTAACACTAATCGGCCTAGTTGGCGGCGGAGCTTTGGCAGCCGATACCGTGCCGAACGTGCGCGACCGCTACAACGCCCATCTGCACACCGTAGTCCGACCACTCAAATCATTTAGTAGCGTAGTGGTGAATGGCCAGAACGCCAGCGTGAACTTTCAGACCGCGAACAACTATTCTGTGAGCCTGCAGTACTTTGACAACGCTAATGTTGGCGCCATTAAAACCAATGTAAAAGATGGCGTACTCACTATTGATTCGACCAACTTTGACTGGCACCGCAACTGCCCTAATTGGTGCATACCAGATACGTACAACATGGTTGTTACGGTCTATTCGCCAAACGTGCCGTCGGTAAATATGACCTCAGGCGACAGGGCCGTTTTTGGCCCGAATTACTACGTTAAGCCTATGCCCGTCCCTATGCCTGTTCTCAATAACTAAGCAGCCTGAGCCAAATCAACCGCGTTTTGACACATTTCTTCGAGTGTGTCGGCTATCTTAACCTCTGGGCAATCCTGCTCGAACCGGCGGCGGATGTAGCGCGCATTGCCAAAACCTTCTTCTATGCCGATGGTGATTTTGGCGCCCTCGTGCTCGTGCTTCATCTTCCACTCGGCAAGCTCGAAGCGTGTGGTTTGAGCGTAAGCCCGGCCTGGTGTTTCTTCTGCCTGGGCGGCTAGCCAAAAAGATACCACGCCGAGGCGGCCTGCCCGGCGCAAATAGTATGTTTCCCAATCGACTTGTTTTTCGTATACAAAAGTACCCTCTGGATAATCTCGGCGCGGCGAGGCCACTGCTATGCTCGGGTCTATACCGTGAATTTTGCCAGCGGCTACAGGTTGCCAGTTAGATGCGCCCTGGATTGGGCCGGCCAAGAAAATTAGCAAACCCTCAACCTTGATTATTTCTGGTGGTTGCAAAACTAACCGCTCGCTCATGAGCTAATCATACTGCGAATTGTTCGTAGCCGCGAATATCTTTAGAAACCGCTGGATTGGCTAGAAAGCTGTGAGCTGTCTGAGTTGCCTGCTGTTATATCTGTCTGATCGAGCGCCTGCATAGCACTCTGTAGATCCGATGCGTTATTAACCTGCGGCGCAGTTGGGGTAGTCACCGCCGCAGACTGGTCGCTAGCAGAAGACGAAGTAGCTGCTGTAGCTGTGGTAGATGGCTTGTTTTGGTTGTGTTTGTGCCAGACAAGATAACCCGCACCGGCAATTACCGCAAGAACAACTACCACCAAAACCAGTTCTACTATGGAGCCTGATTGCGATTTGCTTTTCATTATTGTTGCCCTCCTTGTGTGGTTGACTGATTTGAATCCGAAACAGTTACACCATTAGCTTGAGCAACTGTGAAGATCAGACTTTTGACAGTTGAGCGATAGTTTTGCAGATCTGTTATTTCTGTCTTTAAGTAATCCTGAAAAGCTGTAACCGCTCCTCTAGGATTATTCCCATCACAGCTAAAAGTGCTGCTGCCCTGCAGTGTTGATAGGTCAGTTTGGGCTTGGCTTTTGGCACTGTTCACAGCAGCTACCAATTGATCATAGTTGTCTGCGGTATTGCCTTTGGTGGTGTAAAAATTTTCTACCCGAGCGGCAATGGTGTCGAATAGATTTAACTGCTTTTGAGCACGTGTGTTAATTCGAGTCATTATGTTGTTAATGGCTGCTTCGCGATTTTGGCAAGCTTTAAGCTTGGCGTCGGTTAGGCGTGTTTGGGCGTTTGCCTGAGCAGCCGACGCACGACCAGAACCCCCTGCACTACTATTAGAATTTGCAGCTTGCGCGTGTACGCTAGCTTGTGGCGGCAGGGCAAAAGCTAGTGCACTGATAAATGCGACTAGCGCTATGATAGGACTAATAAGTCCGATTTTTGTTATTTGTTTTCGCATAATGATCCTTTTTGATTCAAGTCTATACACCTAAAGCTTATGCCTTGCTAGGAGAGTTGTCAAAGGGGACGGATGTTAGTTTAAGCGAGGTTTAACAAACTAGTCTGCCAGCAGGATCAGCGCCAGTGCCATGAATAATAAGCCTATATCTCTGAATGTAGTTATAAGCTGGTGCAGATTAACCGCTATTATGCCGCCGAAAGTTAAGGCACATAGCAGTCCGGCTAGTTTTAAATATTTTCCGCTCAGCAGCCAAACTACCAGCACCAGTTCGTAAACAGCCAAGACCTTAACTAGCGTTGTAAGCGATAGAGAATGAATAAAACTAGGTACGTAATAAGTCCAGTCGTACGGTTTTTGCAGCTGAGAAATACCGGCGTACAAAAATACGGCTACTAATCCGGCCTGTGTTAATATGCGCGCAGCTCGCGGATCCTTTGGCACTTTTAAATTAGCAATATACATAAACTAAGTATAACCGCTTTGGCAATAGAGTTTTAGCTTAAACGACTGTGCCCGTCTTAACTTCGCCAGCTTTTTTGTAGTAGGCAAAGATAATGCCTTTTGAATTGGTTTTGAAGTCTGTCAGCTTAAATGCCGCTGGTATGGTGCCTTCGGCGAACAGCTTCTTGCCGCTGCCCAGCGTTAACGGGTAAATCCGCAGCCACAACTCGTCTACCAAATCGTTTTTAAGCAAAGTCTGGATCATATTGCCGCTGCCTTGTACGTAGAGCATTGGTCCGTGCTGGCTTTTTAACTCTTTTAGCTTGGCTACTACATCGCCGTCAATCAATACGGATTTTTCCCAGGTCAGGCCATCACCATGGTGCGAAACAACGTATTTTGTAGCTTTATTAAATGGGTCAGCTATCGGCCCTTTCTGTTTTGGCCAATAATTCACCCATAGGTCGTAGGTCTTACGGCCAAGCAGCAGGTCGTACTCACCGCTGAATTCGTCCTTATAGATTTTCTGCGAGATTTTATCCGAATACGGCCAGGTCCAGCCGCCCAGCTTAAAGCCACCGCTGGTATCTTCCTTAGGCCCGCCCGGCGCTTGCATGACCCCATCCAGACTTATCATTGATATAACAACTATTTTTCTCATACAACACTCCTATATACAAGCTATTTTACACCTAGAAAGCGAACCTACTGTGTGATTATTAAGTAACCTGACTAAGGGTATACTTAACCTTATGGATGATAATCCTCCCAGAGAAAAGACAACGGGTAATCAAAAAACTATGTCTGCAGAGCTCACTAAAGCTATGCAGCTAGCGGAACAAGCTGGTGAGATCCTTAAGAAGTATCACGGCACCAGCTTTAGTGTGGATTATAAAAGAGACGAATTTGACCCGGTAACCATAGCCGATAGAGAGTCAGACGATCTATTGCGCAAAGGAATCGGTAAGGAATTTCCAAACGATGAGATATTGAGTGAAGAAAATCCTTTGCAACCAAGTTCCTACGAACGTCGTGTTTGGATGGTAGATCCGCTCGACGATACCAAAGGCTTCGTAGCCGGACGCGATACTCCGGGAGTAATGATAGGCTTGTGTGAAAAAAGTAAACCTATGCTTGGGGTTGTCTATTTACCTTTTCGTAATGAATGGTATTACGCCGAAGCTGGCAAAGGAGCATTCAGGATTAAAGACGGTATCACTGAGCAATTAAGGGTACGCCGGATAACTGATATTTCTGAAGCGATTTTAGCTGGACGCAATATGCTACAAAAAGATGTTCGCCCGCTAGATGCCGCGGTAGCTGGGCTCGGCTTTAAAAATGCATTTCCGGAAGCATGTTTTGGGGGTGAAATTGGGCTAATCGCAGCGGGGGAAGCGGACGTTGCTATGCAAACTAGCACAAGGGCAGGAAAATGGGATACCTTAGCCGCGCAGGCCATCCTCACCGAGGCCGGCGGCGTCATGAGTGATATAGATGGTAAGGCCCTTGATTACACCAAGCCAGACAGCCACTGGAATAGATATGTCATTGCTGCAGGTACATCTGAATTATTGCAAGCAATTCTTAGCAAACTAAAAGAGGTTAACAAAACAGCACCCAAACTCTAGTGGTTCCGCAAAGTTGAATTTACAAAAATGCTCCCAAATAAGGGAGCTCTTCTAAGTGTCATCTTGGTGCAGCACCGTTCGTGAAAGTGTAACTTTATTGATTATTACTAGCTGAACCATCCGAGCCGTCCAGCCATTCTTGTACACCGCCATGGTCCGAACATGTACCACTATGATGCCTACTATAGCTAGTATGGCCGTCGTTACAGATAGCGGTAGCGTGTCCGCCGTTGTGTAAAGCAAACCACCAGAACAATATGCCAACCAGAATGACACCTCCAATAATCAAAATCTTCCGCTGCTTTTCTTCCTCTTCTTCTCGTGCTTTTTCTTTTGCTACCATCCTTGCAAATGGACTTTCCCCAACTGGGTTGTACACTTCGTACTTCGCCTGGTATCTGTGGAGGTCAGGTTTGTCGTCATGGCTAATTACTTCTGGATTATAAAGTGTGGCATACTCACCGCTGCCAATGACCTCCCCTGTAATTTCGTATTCATACCCAACATTGCCATGAAAGGGCGCTACCTTAATGGAGCCTGTTTCGTCTGACAAAATATATCCATACTCAGGTTCATTAAACATTCCAGCATCGTATCTACCCGTCCTATCCCAATCTATAAGAACACCCTTTAGGGTTACTTTTTTGGTATCTCCTTTAATGGAGGCGATCCGGGTGATTCGAACAGCCATTAAATATGATGATACTCTTGTGTTGAGCAGACCGTAAGTATTGTTATAACAAAGCGGCTTTTATTTCTTCAATCTTAGCATGATTGTTCCTCGGGTTGTCGGCTTCATCCATATGACCACGGACTAGGAGTGAGTTTGATAAATACATTAAGGCACCGTAAGCCTTTGTAATAGCCTCTTGTTTTGGAATAATCTTCAGTTTAATCAATACTTTGCGGAGCGAAATCGTAACATACGTAGAACTTAAGCCAGTCGCCGCCGATCGTAAGTCTGCTTGAATTTGAGCCATTAGCCGACGCTCATCATCAGTGGGATTTTCAGAGAATGGGTTAGTGATACGGTTTGCGTAAAAATCAATTCTATCCAATGTTAACTGTACATGTGCTTTAAATTTTTGTAATGGAGCTAGTACGAGTACTTTGACAACTTCACTAACGCCAAAAAGAATAGTGCCCCCAATAAGAGTAACTGCAGCCGTCAGGACTATTTTTACCCAATCTGCCATAACAAAATTTTACCAGAAAGGTTGAAACCTTTATTTCAATCTGTAAAATGACATATTTTGTCTCATGAGGCCTACTACACCGGATGTAAGTTGAAACGGTGCGCCCGATCAATAAACTTCAGACTGTTTTGGGGTCCCCGCAAAGACCGAACGCTAGTGGGCTTTGCGGGGAAAAGCAGCAGCAATGAAGGCCAAACTAAAAACGCGCCACTTGATTGCGCGTTTTTCTAGTTTGGCCGTAATTAGCTGATGCGTGGTGCGGGTGAGGGGACTCTAACCCCTGGCCTCTTCCTTGGCAAGGAAGCGCTCTAAACAACTGAGCTACACCCGCTTGGTGGGCGCTGAGGGACTCGAACCCCCGACCCTCTCGGTGTAAACGAGATGCTCTAGCCAACTGAGCTAAGCGCCCGGGTCGTCAACATTAACCGAAGTATTTTATCAAAATACGGAGGTAAAATCCATATCCTGTTGGTGGTCCTAACTGGGCATCTTTCAAACCCGCCGGAACCCCTGGCCGACCTCCTGTCCTTCCTAGAACTCATCCACGAGCGACCGGGGCCGCAAAGAGTTAAGACAGACCGGCGGAAGCCAACCCTCTAGATAGCTTAACCGTTTGATGCCCTTCTTGACAACATCTTCTCATAGTGTGTGAGCTGTGAGACAATCGAACGTATGTACGAACAGCCCCCTGAGCCGGCGGTCTTCCTTATTACTGGCCCATCGGCAGCCGGTAAATCGACAGTCGCTGAACGCCTAGCGCAGAGATTCGAGCAGGGCGTTCATATTGAGGGCGACTCATTCCGGCGGCATATCGTCTCCGGCAGGGCCGATATGACACCAGAACCATCACCAGAAGCTCTGACACAACTCCGACTTCGATATGAGCTGGGCGCAATGGCCGCTGACTCATACTTCAAGCAAGGTTTCACCGTAGTGCTTGAAGATGTCATCGCAGGCGAATACCTCATTGAGTACTCGAGGCTCGTGAAGAGCCGCCCGCTGTACGTCGTCTGCCTGCTCCCCTCACTGACATCGATACAGACTAGAGAAGAGCACCGTCGCACCAACGGTTACGACCATTTCTCAGTTCAGCAATTGCACGATCTGTTTGCTAATCACACGCCACGCATTGGATTGTGGCTGGACACGTCTAGCCATTCTGTAGACGAGACAGTAGATGAACTCGTTGCACGAACTGATGAGGCCAAGGTCTAAAGCGCGTATTCGACAACACCAACAACTAGGCATCAAACCAAAAAAGGCCTCTGTTACAGAGGTGGTTGGTTTGAGTTTGTTGTCTTGTTCGACAACGGTGGTGGGCGAAAGAGGACTTGAACCTCCACGTCCTTGCGGACACTACCACCTCAAGGTAGCGCGTCTACCAATTCCGCCATCCGCCCACGTCACAACTGGCGCCTATGTCTTGTTTTGCCTGACGGCAAAAGCTACGATTTCCGGCTACGTTGCTCCTCTCAATTTTGCAAAGTTCTGCGCGACAATATTTTGCAAAATTGGTAAGCGTAAAAACGTGCGAAGGCTGGAAGTAGTTTTTGGCAAAACTACGGAAGCCGAGGTCACGATTTAAGCTGGTGGCGCCTCCCAGACTCGAACTGGGGACACAAGGCTCTTCAGGCCTCTGCTCTACCAACTGAGCTAAAGCGCCACAATTTTTTCGGTAACAGAGGTAATTTTATTACAGATGGGCAAAAGAGGCAATGCTTAAGGGTTAGTGACTCGCTGCTGGCGGATCTCCCAATCGGCCACATTGTAGAAACGGTCGCTAGAAAAATTGTCGGCTTTGCGCTCATAGTTAAATACCGGCCCGCGGGTTACGTATAGATAGTTTGGCTGATAAAGTCCCAGGGCTGGCATATCGCTAGCCCATTGAGCATCAAAAGCTCTATACTTCACCGCCCTAATTGTTGGATCTGAACGGGTACGGCCAGCTTCGATATCCGTATCGGCGGCCTTGGATTTATACTCGCTCAGGTTCAGATGACCTTGGCTAGTTAGGCTCGCCTGGGAACTATCCCAATAAGCAAACACGTCTGGATCAACTCCAATGCTGACGCCGTAAAGCAAAATGTCGTAATCGTGGCCGCCAATTATTGAAGTTTGCAAATCATCGCTGCTGTAGTAATTGATGTTAATTTTGACACCAAGCTTGTTCCACTGCTCTTGCAAGAACTCCGCAACATGAGTGTAGTTAGCAGTGTTTTGGGCACTAATAGTCAACTCCAGCGGCTGGCCGCCCTTCTGCCACAAGCCATCGCCACCCTTGGTGTAACCGGCTTGCTTAAAGTAATTGTCCGCCGAGCTAATACTGTAAGCCGGTTCGGCAGCCTTTGGATCATAGCCTAATTGGCCTTTTAGCAATGGTTCATCTACAAGCTTAACCGGTGAGCCCAATAGATTAACCAACCGCCCACGATCAACCCCAGCGGACAAAGCTTTGCGCACATTAACATCATTTAGCGCCGGCTTGGAATTATTATAAAAGGCCATGACCGCAGTGGTTAGCGGGGTGTTATAAACTTGGACCGAGTTATCGCTGGCGAGTTCGGGCGGTACGGTATCTAGACCACTCATGGCATTAAGCTGTTTCTTTTCAAAAGCGCTAATCATCTGATCGTCGCCATTGAAGGTAATCAGACTTAAGCCATCGAGCTTTGGTTTACCCCCCCAGTATTTAGAGTTGGCCGAAAAACTAATGCGTTGTTGGCGTGAATCAACTGTGCTGCCGGTAACCTCTACATACTTCCAAACAAAGGGGCCGGTGCCGACTGGATCGGTGTTGAACGGCGCGCTTCTAAGCTGCTCGAGCGGGATTTTATTTAACAGATGCTTGGGCACAATGCCGTTGGTTAGCGAATAAGGAAAAGAGCTCAGTGCATCGGGCAGCTGAAACACTACGGTGTAGTTATCTTTTTTGATAACATTTATGCCCTGCCAACTGCTATAAAGCGCTGATTGAGCATTGATATTTTGGATCGTGCTGTATGTGTAGACTACGTCGTCGGCCGTGAATGGTTTGCCGTCTTGCCAGGTAACCCCGTGACGCAAGTGCACGGTGTAAACTTTTTGTGAAGCATCTAAGTCGTAGCCGGTAGCTAAAGCACCAACTAAATTATTAGAGGCGTCGTACTTAAAAAGGCCAGAAAAAACCAGTCGCGAAACAGCCGTGTCGGCCGCGCCGGTAGCAAACAGCGGATTGGCATTGGTGAAGTTACCCAGTAAACCTTCGGTGTATAAGCCGCCGGGAATTGGTTTGAGCGTTTGGTAGTAAGCAGACAGGCCACGAATTTGACCAATGGTAATCAAAATCATAACGGCAAAAATTAGGATCCACAAGAATACAAATCGGCGCACGTAAACTAGCCGATCAAAGCGACGAATGAGTAATTTCTCAATTTTATCGTCAGCTTGATAAACAGACTCTAACGTATTCCGACGTTTTTGGCGGAAGCTGCGCTTAAAGCGGCGTTTAGTTGCTTGATCGATACCTCTCATCAAAAATCTGCCACCCTTTAAAAAGACCTATTTAGCCACTATGCCGACTATGATGCTCGCCCCAAAGACGAATACCATGATAATGGTCAGTTGGTGCAGGGTTTTATCTGAACCGCGGCGAACTGTATTCACCTCGCTGCCGCCACCTAAGCCGGCTCCCAAAGACGCCCCGCGAGTCTGGACCAAAATTAAAATGGTTAGCAAAACTACACTGACGATTGTTATATAATTCCAGGCACTCACTTTATTTATCCTCCAAAATCCGCGTTACTAAAAAATTAACCAAGCCCAAAATTATGCCAACAACGATAGCCACGCCAAAGTTGCGTACATAAATTGCGTTATCTATCCAGCTAGCTAGCAAAATAACTGCACCGTTAACTATCAACATGAATAGTCCGAGGCTTAAGACAATCGCCGGAAAAGACAAAATAATTAAAAACGGCTTAATGGCCATGTTGACTATCGACAGAACAAGACCAGCTATCAAAACCTGACCGGTGAAATTATCACCAATTCCAAAGTTGTTGTCGCCTAGAATACCGGCAGCAATAAAAAGACCCAAGCTAGACACAGCCCAGCGCAACAAAAAGCGGGTCAGGAGGTGCTTTGTCATACCTATTATTGTAACAATTTACAGCGGGCTAGATAAGTACTTAATTAGCCAGGTTAACTATGCCCTGGTGGGTGATAAGCACATCGTCTTCTAGCCGGACGCCGATTTGTTCTTCCTTAATGTAAAGGCCCGGCTCAACGGTAATTACCATGCCGGCCTGCAGAGACTGCCCGTGGTCAATGCCGACATCATGGACTTCCAGTCCCAGCGAATGGCTGGTGGCATGCGGATAATAGCGGCGAGCTAGTTTGCGGTCCTTTTCTTTAATTACGCCGAGTTCATGCAGTTTTTCGGCTGCAAAGTCCAAGTTAGCCAGCTCATAGTCGCGCCAAGCTAGGCCTGCCTTTAGCTGGCCGAGAGCGAACTTTTTAATTTCGGCGACTGCTCGATAAATCTCTTGCTGGCGGATAGATGACTTACCAACAAAATAAGTCCGGGTGATGTCAGCCGCGTAATTATTAAGTTCGGCGCCGGCATCAATCAGCACAGCTCGGCCAGATGATAGCGGCTGACTATTGGCATTATAGTGAAGCGTGCAGGCGTTTATGCCACTAGCAACAATTGGATCATAGGCGTGCTCGGCTCCAGCCAGGGCGAACTCGGCGCTCAAAAGCCGTTCAATGTCTTTCTCGTTTTTAAAGCCATCAATTCCCTGCTCGATCTTTTTAAAGGCAACCGTAGAAATTTTTATCGCGGCCTTTATAGCCTGAATCTCGGCATCCTGCTTAATGGAGCGCATTTTGGCTATTACCGGACGCGCGTCAATAATATCGGGCTTGGGCAACGTTCTTTTAATGCGGTCAGTTAGCCGGCGTTCGGCGGGATTGCTGAACGAGTTTTCGCTTGGATTAAAAGCGGGTAGCGGCACTAATGTCACAACACGATTGCGGCCAGAAATCCTGTTTCGAGCCTCGGCGTCAGTCAAGAAGCTATCTACGCCGGAAACTTGGCTCAATCTTTCTTTGTTAATAGCCCCGCCAAAAAGCAGCTGTACTTCGTCAAGTTCGGGCAATACCAAAAACTCTTTGTCGCCGTCCATCAAAAGCAGAACATTTGGCTCGCTGATTCCGGTCAAATACCAAAAGTTGTTGTTTTGGCGAAATTTATAAGTGCTGGATTCGGTACGCTGCGTTGCTAAGTTAGCCGTAAATAAAAATAACTTGTCGTCTGGAAAGGCGGCTCTAAGCTTGGCTCGGTTGTTGGCAAAAAAATCAGGCTTTAACATCGCGATCATCCAAATGCTGTTTTAAAATAGCCGCTTTTTTGGCGCCAATCACTGCAGCGATTTCTGCTTGGCTGGCAGTCGACACACCACGCACAGAGCCAAAAGATTTGATAAGTTTTTTGCGCGTTAAAGGTCCAACTCCGGGCACTTCGTCAAGCAGGCTCATAGTTTGGCGGCCCCGCTTAAGCACCGTGTGATAGCTAACGGCAAAACGATGAGACTCGTCGCGAATGCGTTGCAGCAGTTTAACTATCGGCGAATCCTTGGGCAGTAAAATAGAAAGGTAGTTGTCTGAATCAGAGACGTAAGCTCCTAACTTGGTGGCGCAATTGATAACGGCAGTGATATCGATACCCGGCAGACTGCCCTCGCGGCTGATAATAATTTCTTCTTCGCGCTTGGCTAAGCCCACCATCGGAATTTTGGTCAAACCGGCCATATTGCGTGCGTTTAGGGCCGCGGAGAGCTGGCCTTTACCGCCATCTATTAGCATTAGGTCGGCAACGCCCCACTTTTTGCGGTTGTCTTCACGTAAACGGCGCGCTACCGTCTCGGCCATGTGAGCAAAATCATCGTTGCCGGCTAATCGCATTTTAAACTTGCGGTAAGCCGTTTTATTAGGCACGCCGCTGTCAAAGACCACCATACTGGAAACCGTATCGGTGCCCTGCATATGAGATATATCAAAGCCCTCGATGCGGCGCGGCGGAGCCGTCAAGCCAAGCAAAAGCCCTAGGCCGCTTAAGGCTTCGTCTTTAGCGGCGTCCTGCAATTCGCGGTCGCCAAATAGAATTTGCCGATTAAGTTGTTGCAGCGAAAAAAGCTGATTACGCAATTTTGCCGCCTTTTCAAAATCTTGGGCCTTAGCCGCCGCTTTCATATCGCGTTCAATATCACGCACCAACGCTACGCGCTTGCCGTGCAAGTACAGCATTAGCTTGCGCAAATTGGCACGATAGTCTTCTAGGCTGGTTCGTCCTTCTTCCAGGCCTGGATCAAGTCCAAGATGATAATGAAGATTGGCGCGCTTAGCTCCAACCGGCCGGCTGGTGGCGTACGGAAAAGCCCGGCGCAAATAACGCAAAGCTTTTTTAATCGCCAGACTATTAATAAACGGACCGAAATATTCGGCACCGTCGTCCAGCGGCCGACGAACTAAAGTGACTGTTGGGTAATCGCTTTTGATATCAATGCGCACATAAAGTTGGCTTTTGTCGTCGCGAAGCAAAATATTAAAGCGCGGCATGTATCGTCGCACTAGTTCCGCCTCTAGAAACAGCGCGTCGGCTTCAGTCTCAACCTCCGTCCAATCAATGTCAGCGATTTCGTTAACTAAAATGTCAGTTTTTGGATCCCGATATCGGCTTTGCTGAAAGTACTGCCTGACACGGTTGCGCAAGCTCGCCGCTTTACCAATGTAAATAATGGCTCCGCTGGCGTCTTTATGAAAATAAACGCCGGGCCGCGGCGGCAAGTCTTTAAGTTTTGCTTCAATAGCTTTATTCATAAATAAAAATTAAACTGCTTGAGCAGCTAGCTCTTGGGCACATCTGGTGCTGCAAGTAGTATCATTCTGCAAACAATCTTCACAAATTAAAACCAGATTATTGCAGGATTTTAGCGCGCAGTTCTCGTAATTGCTGGTTTTAGATTCACAGTGCACGCACTGGCCAATGTCTTTTGACTTGTCAGAGAAAGTAACTTTCATACGCTTATCAAAAACATACATCTTGCCTTCCCAAAAACCATCATCACCATAGACTCCTCCATATTTGGCAATGCCGCCATCGATTTGATATACCTCGCTAAATCCACGGTTTTTCATGAGCGTCGAAAGAATTTCGCAGCGGATACCCCCGGTGCAGTAAGTAACAATCGGCTTATCTTTCAGCTCTTTATACTCTGGTTTTTCCAGCTCCTTAATAAAGTCGCGAGTTGTGCGGGTATTCGGAACCTTGGCGTTTTTGAACTTGCCAATCGCTGCCTCATAAGCGTTGCGGCCATCCATAAATACAACTTCTTCGCCCCGCTCTTTGACTAATTTGTGGACCTCGTGCGGCTTTAAGTGCTTGCCGCCGCCGACTACTCCGGATTCATCAACTTTGATTTCCTCCGGCACGCCAAAAGTTACAATTTCGTCACGAACTTTAACGCTCAAACGTGGAAAATCACTCACTCCGCCGTCGCTCCACTTGTATTTAATATTCTTAAACGAGCTGTGCAGATTCATGGCTTTGACGTAGCTTTTCAAAGCTTCAACATCACCGCCCAAAGTGCCGTTAATTCCATGCTTGCTAATCAAAATCCGGCCACGCAAACCTAAATCACCGGCCAAAGTTTTTTGCCAATGCATCACCGTCTCCGGATCGGCAACCGGCACGAATTTATAATAAAGAATTATTTTCTCCACTCTGTTAATTATAACATTCTTGCTAATCTGTTTGTAAGAGGTCGAACCCTTGTGTTAACCTTAACTTTAGCATTATTAATTTAAAGGTAGAAAGGAGCGGCTAAATGGAAACACTAAAAATCAACTTTGACCAGGCCGCTCTTGGCCTTTAACTCTCAAAGCAAACCCAAAAAATTTTCTAAACAATTAAGAACACTCGCGGCAGGAGGCCGCGATTATGTCAACAACTAAACTTACAGTTAAGGAATATTGGCTACACACCAAACCTTACCGGTGGCTATTCTTCGCCGGCGTTTTCGGTGCGGCCGCTGCCGTAATCATCCAAGATATTGTCCCGCCGTTCATCATCGCTAAGGCTTTTAATACTTTGCAAAATGTTTATAGCACTGGCGGGCAGCTTCAGTTCTCGGACTTATCCGGTTATCTGATTGCTTACGCGGCTTTTATGCTTGCGGGTGTTGTTTTGTGGAGAACACAAGTCATTTGTGTTTGGCTCTACGAAGTCAAGGTTATGCGCGATATCGCTAATCGCGTGTTCGATTTTATCCAAAACCTTGGCTACCGGTTCCATACTAATCATTTCGGCGGTGCCTTGGTGACTCAAACAAATCGCTTTATTAACTCTTACGAGACTTTGATGGACAGCCTTATTTGGGATATAACCAGCGGTTTAGCCACCATTATCGCCTCGATAATTTTCTTGCTATTTGCTTCTCCAGCTTATGCGGCCGTACTAACTCTCGTCAGCGTTACCTATCTTTCGATAATTTATCGCCGAGCGCGCGGGCAAGTTCCGTACAATCGCCGCGAAGCTGCGCGTCAAAGCGACCAAACGGCCGTGCTGGCCGACGCTATTACCAACGTCAATACCATTAGTACTTTCGCCTCAGAAAAACTTGAACTTAATAGATTCAAAAAAGTAACGAACGAAAAGTACGACGCCTCAATCAAGTTGTTCCGCTACGCCATGAAAACGGAAATTATGAGTCACAGCATGACGGCAACGATTAATATTATTGCTTTTGGGGCTGGGCTTTTGGCGATAACGCATTTTCACACCAAAGTCAGTGTTTTGGTTTTGGCCATTTCTTACACTTCCGCAATTTCGGGCCGGCTGTGGCAGTTTGGCCGCGTGGTCCGAAACATAAACAAAGCTTTGGGCGATGCTGGTGAAATGACAGAAATTCTGGAACTAAAACCAGAAGTTCAAGATCCTGAAAATCCCGAAAAAATTAATATTAAAAATGGTTCGATTGTATTCGATCACGTCCGATTTGGTTATGCCGATAATAAGAGCCGCGTAGTTCTACCGGACCTAAGCTTTACGGTCCCCGGCGGCAAAAAAGTCGGGCTCGTTGGTCATAGCGGCGGTGGCAAAACAACCGTCACCAAACTAATCCTGCGTTTCATGAACATTCAGGGCGGGCAAATACTAATTGACGACACTAACATATGCGATGCGACCCAGGAAGATTTGCGCTCCCACATCGCCTACGTACCGCAAGAACCGCTGCTATTCCATCGAAGCATCGCCGAGAACATTGGCTATGGCAAACCCGACGCTAGCCAAGCGGAAATCATCAAAGCCGCTAAAGCTGCTCACGCTCACGAGTTCATCAAGGATTTGCCGCAAGGTTATGACACAATGGTCGGCGAGCGCGGTGTAAAACTTTCTGGCGGCCAACGCCAGCGCGTAGCTATTGCCAGAGCCATGATCAAAAACGCTCCTATTCTGGTTCTCGACGAAGCCACCAGCGCCCTGGATTCTGAAAGCGAGAAGTTGATCCAAGACGCTCTATGGAAGCTAATGGAAGGCCGCACCGCAATTGTAATTGCCCACCGCTTGAGCACCATCCAACACATGGATCGAATAGTAGTTTTGGATAATGGGAAAATCGTAGAACAAGGCTCGCACAAAGAACTTCTGGGCCATAAAGGCGTTTACGCTAAATTGTGGTCGCGCCAATCTGGTGGATTCTTAGAAGAATAGCCAATATTTTCCAACTTTGTGCCGCCAAAGTTGGGCAAAACTCTCGAGACATTCGCTAACACGCTGTCCTCTCGCTTCATAACTAAAAGTGAAGTCTGCGGAACTTGCGGTTTGGCGCCTCAGACAGCCCTCGCTTCAGACTTTTAGTTATTCGCTCGTTTACTCAGTTGGCTCGAGTCTCGAAAATAAGGAATGAATGGGTCCGGGCATCGGCTTGAACAGATGAATTATGGAAAGCAAAATCTGAGTCCAGCCAAAAGTCAGTCCCGAATCTCCTGTAAATAAGGCGAGGGGCCGACCGAGGAGAGTTCTTTTGGCGCAGATTTTGTTTTACGTAACTTCAATCCGGTTCAAACGCAGCCCGGTCGTTTTGCTACTTTGTCGATACAAAGTAGATAAATATTTGGTTCTTTGAAAAGAACTACTTATTGTCAGTCGACTCTTGGCCGGCGGCTTCGGCGGCAGCTGGTTCGTTGCCAGTTTCACCCTCGCCTTCGGCGGTTTCGCCGGCTTCAGATTCTGCCTCTTCACTCATCATAGCTTTGGTTTCAACAACCGTGGCAATTGGATGTTCGGCGTCAGTCAGAATGGTCACACCGCTTGGAACCCGGACGTCGGCGACTGTTAATTTGTCGTGAAGTTCAGCTAGCTTGGTAGCATCCACGATAAGTTCGTCCGGCAAATCCTTTGGCAATGCCTCAATTTGCACGGCGTCTAGTTGATGCAAGACCATTAAGCCGACTTTTTCGGCAGGGATTTCACCCTCAAGGCGAACTGGAACTTCGGCTTCTACCTTTTCGTCTTGGCGGATAGCCTGAAAGACTACGTGGTCCGGACGGCGCTTGACCGGATTGTAGTGCACGTCTTTAATGAGTGCTAAAAATTTCTGGGAGCCGACGTTCAAATTGAGCGGATGATGCTTGCCAGCTTCGCGATAAAAACGAACTAGGTCGCTAGCTGGTACACTAATGTGCACCGACTGCTCACCATGGTTGTGAATTACGCCCGGAACTAAACCATCGCCACGGAGGCTATTCAGGCCCTTGCCTACAGTTTGGCGGTTGGTTAACACTAACGGTTGATCAATATCGGTCATGAAAACAAATACTCCCTTTTTGCTACGCTTATTATAACAAATTCTCAAGCTTTTACTGATACAATTAGGGCGATGCTTAACGTCAACCACCTCCTGCAAACTGGTAGTGAAATCGGCGGTTTGCTTTTAATTGGACTGATTGTTTTTGCCGAGACCGGGCTATTGATTGGTTTCTTTTTACCGGGCGACACTCTTCTAATTGCAGCGGGCGTGCTAGCCGCCGAGGGCAAGCTACCGCTGGCCGCCATATTGCCCGTTGCTGCAGTTGCCGCTATTTTGGGATATCAGAGCGGCTACCAAATTGGATATCGGGCTGGTCCCAAGTTTTTCCAGCGTGAAGACGGGCTTTTTAGAAAAGAATATTTAGAGCGAACCGAAAACTTCTTTGCTAAACACGGTCGCAAAACTGTCATTTTTGCCCGCTTTATAGTGGTTGTCCGCACCGTTGTGCCGCTAGTAGCCGGCATGGGCCGCATGGATAAACGCAAGTTTTTGGTCTACAACATTTTAGGAGGCGTAGCTTGGTCGGTTATTGTTACGCTGGCTGCTTACTGGGTTGGCCGGCGCGTGCCAAACCTGGACCATTACATTGTCCTGTTGGTTGTTTTGGCTATGGTAATAACTAGCGGCACCGTTCTGATTGAAATCTTTAGAAGCGGCAGCCGCCGCCGTGAACTCATGCGCAATTTGCGCACCGAACTACGCTACTTATTCAAAAAATAGTTAGAGCATTTTTTTGAGGAACTGGCCGGTGAAGCTATTGCTAGCCTTGGCTATTTGCTCCGGGGTGCCAGTGGCCACTATTTGGCCCCCCGCCGCACCACCTTCAGGACCCATGTCGATAATGTGATCGGCGTTTTTAATTACATCTAAGTTGTGTTCAATCACCACCATGCTATTGCCCGCGTCGACCAACGCGTGCAAAACATTCAAGAGTTTATCAACATCAGCCATGTGCAAGCCAGTTGTTGGCTCGTCTAAGATATAAAGCGTGCGCCCGGTGGGTCGACGAGATAATTCGCTGGCCAGTTTTATACGTTGGGCTTCACCGCCAGACAGCGTGGTAGCCGGTTGACCAAGCGTTATATATCCCAACCCCACATCAACTAGTGTTTGCAATTTGCGGGCAATAGCGGGAATGTTCTCAAAAAATTCCAGGCCTTGTTCGCAGGTCATATCTAACACGTCGCTAATGGTTTTACCTTTATAGTGAATCTCTAGAGCTTCGCGGTTGTATCGTTTGCCATGGCAGACTTCACAAGCCACATAAACATCTGGCAAAAAGTGCATTTCGATTTTGATTACACCGTCGCCAGAACAGTTTTCACAGCGACCGCCCTTAACATTAAAGCTAAAGCGGCCCGGCGTATAACCGCGTAGTTTGGCTTCGGGCATTTGGGCAAATAATTCGCGAATGGGCGTAAATACGCCGGTATAAGTGGCTGGGTTGGAGCGTGGCGTACGTCCGATCGGCGATTGATCGATAACTATCGCTTTATCCAAATTCTTGATGCCTTCAATGTCGTCATGGCGACCAGGCACCGCCTGGGCGCGCATGAGTCGGGCACTAAGTTCTTTGGCCAAAATGTCATTAATTAAGCTTGACTTGCCGGAACCGGAAACGCCGCTAACAACCACCAGCTCACCAAGCGGAATCTCAACGTCAATATTTTTCAAGTTGTTTTCGCGGGCACCTTTAATAACTAAGCTTTTGCCGTTGCCTTTTCGCCTGTTTTTGGGCATCGCAATTTTTTTATCGCCGTTCAAATATTGGGCAGTGACAGATTTTTTGATCTTCGTTACTTGAGCCGGTGTTCCGGTAGCTACTACGTGGCCACCATGGACTCCGGCGCCTGGACCAATGTCAATTAGATGGTCGGCAGTACGGATCGTCTCTTCATCGTGCTCCACGACCAGAACGCTGTTACCAAGGTCTCTCAGTCGGCGCAACGTATTAAGCAAGCGCTCATTATCGCGCTGGTGCAAGCCGATGCTGGGCTCGTCTAAAACATAAAGTACGCCTTGAAGTCCGCTGCCGATTTGTGTAGCCAAGCGAATACGCTGAGCCTCGCCGCCGGATAAACTTACGGCACTTCTGAGCAGAGTTAAATAATTGAGGCCAACGTCTTGCAAAAAGCTTAACCGCGCACAAATTTCCTTAAGAATTTGTTTGGCGATTTGCTTTTGGGTTTCCGTAAGTTGAATACTATTGAAAAACTCCATACTGTCGTCAATACTCATTTCGCAAATATCCATAATGGATTTGTTGGCAACTGTTACCGCCAAAACTTCTGGCTTTAGACGTTTGCCGCCGCAGGCGTGACATGGACGCTCTTGCATATAACGCTCTATGTCACGACGTATAAAATCGCTCTCAGTTTCTTTATGGCGGCGCTCCAAGTTCGGCACAACGCCTTCATAGGTTGTATTAAAACTACGGCCAATTCCAATATTTACGCGGAAGGTTTCATTGCCGGTACCATACATGATTTTATCGAGTTGATCCTGGGTTAACTCACTCGTTGGCACGTGCAAAGAAAAACCGTACTTATCCGCTACGGCCTGCAGCTTTTTCATATACCAGTTATCCACGTTGATTCGGTTATACGGACGGATGGCGCCTTCGGCAATTGTTAGTCGACCGTTAGGAATAACCAGCTCGGGATCTACTTCTAGCCGAGAGCCTAAACCGGTACAAACTGGGCAAGCACCATGCGGACTATTGAAGCTAAATGTGCGCGGCTCTAGTTCCGGAATGGCAACATCCGGGTGATTCGGACAAGCATAGCGCAGACTATATTGCTTGTCTTGGTTGGTATCCGCGTTATTGATTGTCAAAATGCCATCGGCAATATCAAAAGCCTGCTCAACGCTCTGCGTTAGCCGACCGCGATTGCTTTTGTCGTTCACTACTCGATCGACAACAATTTCGATGCGGTGTTTGTACTTTTTATCAAGCGTTGGAAATTCGTCTAATGCATAAACAACGCCGTCAACTCGAGCGCGAGCAAAACCAGCGCGCATATACTGTTCTGGAACGTGCTCAAAAGCGCCTTTTTTATCAATCACTATTGGTGCTAAGATCATCAGCCGAGCGTTAGCTTCGCCAGCCGTGATTTGGTCAACCACCGCGTTAGTTGTTTGCCGAGTTACTGGCAAGCCGTCTATTGGACAATGAGGAATCCCGATTCGCGCAAAAAGCAGACGCAAATAATCGTAAATCTCGGTGACCGTCGCGACCGTGCTACGCGGGTTGCGCGAGGTGCTTTTTTGGTCGATCGAAATGGCTGGGCTAAGACCGTCTATCTGATCAACGTCCGGCTTTTCCATCAGCCCCAAAAACTGCCGGGCATAGGCGCTTAAGGATTCAACATAGCGGCGCTGGCCTTCGGCGTAAATCGTGTCAAAAGCAAGGCTGGACTTGCCAGAACCCGACAAACCGGTAATTACTACGAGCTTGCCTCTCGGGATATCCAGCGAGATATCTTTAAGGTTATGCTCGCGCGCACCTTGCACCCTTATAAACTCATTCATTTAGCTAAATGATTATACAGATTTTTAAGAGATTTTTCCAGTGTCTGGCTTTTTTGACGCCGAGATCTAAATCTTATTGATAAATTAGCAATAAAGTTGTAGAATTTGCCCTAGAAGCAATGTTAAAGGCGGAGGGTTGAGATAATATGCTCAACTTCTTTTTAGTTCTAGGCTTAATTCCTGGCACCAACTTCCAAATCACTTTCAACGAAATAGTGTTGAGCGTTTTGGTGCTAGTTTTTTCATATGTCGCGGTTTCTAGCCGCCGGCCAAAAATTATCATTAAACAAGAATTTGTTCAGCTCAGCCGGCTGCATAGTTTTTCGTTTCCGATCGCCACTAATTTGCCGGCAGACCCAGCACCTAGAGTTAATCGACCAAAGTTATTCGAGCCTTTAGCTGCCGCAGAGCTTGACCGTATTGTTTTAAGCGCCGTTCTCTATTCGTGGCATCGGCTTTGGTTGGGTAAGCTTCGTAGCATACTAGCTTCCACGACACACCATCTTTCTTAGAGATATTCTTGCCCGCGTTATGAGATAGAAATCGCTTCTTTAGATCTGGAGTCGTGCCTACATAATATTTTTTGTTTTTTGAACTATACAAAAGATAAAGATAATATATGCGATTTCTTAATTAACTCTAGGTGCTGGGCAGAACCGATTGTCCGTAAAGCTGCAGCTCTTCCAGTAAGTAGCCTTGTTCAGCGGTTAGTCCTGGTTGCTCGGCGAGCTCGCCTAGGCGCTTAAAGTAGCTTGCTGCCTGAGATTTTTCACCACCATCTATGAGACGGCGGTGCCTGAATTGTTCCCACCACTCCTGCTCCTCTGGTGTTAAACTCGAGGGATAGTTCCGTGCTTTATAAAGTGGCAGCAGCTCTTTTAGGCGTTCGTCGCTAAAATCCAAACTCAAATCCACAAGTTCATTGGCGTCTGCAGCCCTCACGACACTCATCTTAGTTTTATCGGCATCATTTATAAATCCATCGTAAAGCGCGCTGTCAGCTTTAAGGGCAGTAGCAAAGCTGTCCGTGGCCGGAGCCTCCACTTTTAAAGCTTGCTGTTCGAATTTCTGACTAATCAATCTTTGAGACTCAGCTAGTTTGTCGCCAAAATCTTCTATTTTGCGCAGTTTTGCCAAATGGTTTTCGATAAGCTCCATGTGCAACTTTAACCGTTCCTCGGTTTTCTTGTCGACGACCCGCAGATCACCCGCAACCGCCGGACATTTATTGTAAGTCAGTACCTTGACCGGAAAATACGGCGCGTCCTCACCGCGCGCCTGCCAGCGTTCGGCCAGCTCAGCCGGCGACAAATCTTTGAACTCATCCGGGTCGATCCTAAGGTCATAAACCAAAGCTGCTTGCCTATCTGGATGAGGCGCTACCATCACGGCAATTGTTGTTTTTTCCCAATCACCTGGATAGCGGCCGCTGGTATAGATAAATGGCCGGCCACTGGTAACTAGCGGCTCAATATCTTTTTTGCTGCGATGGTTTAAAAGATAGTCAAAAAGTTTAGGTTGTTTTTGCTTGATTAATCGGGCTACATCAATTGTGGCGTTAACATCGCTAAGAGCATCGTGGGCATTAGCGTGTTCTAGTTTATTGACGGCCGACAAAAACTCTAGCTTATTACTCGGTTTGCCATCTGGCGCGAACGGCCACTTAATGCCGTCTGGCCGGAGCGCCCGAGTCATGCGAACAACGTCGAGCATATCCCAGGTAGAACAACCGTTTTTCCAACTCCACTCATAAGCATCATAAAAGTTGCGCCACAAAGTAAAACGAATAAACTCGTTGTCAAAGCGCAAGTTATTATAGCCGACCATTATCGTGTCTGGCTTAACAATCTTGCTGGTAAAATATTGCAAAAACTCAGCCTCACTTATCCCTTCAGAGCGGGTAGCTTGCGGCGTGATGCCAGTTACCAAAATGGCGTCCGGCTGCGGCAATACATCATCGGTTAATTTAATAAGAATATTGTCCGGCTCACCAATTGGATTTAAATCTTTATCTGTTCGCTGGCCAGCGAATTGCATGATGCGGTCGGCGCGGGCCCTAAAACCGCTAGTCTCAAGGTCAAAAAAATAAAAAGAGGTCATTGGCCCTCTTCTTTCTTTTCCAGCGCAGCCTTAACAGAGTCAATAAACCTATTTATTCCAATTGCTTCGCCTTTTATCAGACACATTCTTCCTATCTCCCAGAATAATTCTGCAACTTCTTGCCGATCGGTGCTTTCTGTTGCCGTATCAATCGCCGCCTCAATAGCAGGACCCATTTCGGTCAACTCTAATGAAAACCTGGCATCTTCGATTATTCTGTCTTCGTCTTCGGCGCCCATTAGTACTCAATTCTACCGATTTCGGGATCTCCAAAGATTACCGTCTGCCCGGCTTCTATGTTCTGGCGGCCGAGCTCGCGCATTATGCCCATCTTGCGCATAATGTCACGCAGCCGCTCTTCTGAGTGTTCTTCGCCAAATCGGGTTCGGCGGGCAAAACGTTCGATTTTGCGGCCACGCACGGTAAACCCGTCTATGGTTTTTTCGACGCGCCAAGCTTCATTTTCTCCACGCAAACCGATAATCGGTAGGTGCGGCTTTTTACTCTCAATTGCCTTAGCCTTAGCATTAGTTTTCTCTACCTGTTTTTGTACTGTTCTTAGCAAGGCTTGAACGCCGTCGCCGCTAACGCTTGAAACAGCCGCCGTACTAGTGCCAGATGGAACAATTTCTTTAAGTTGTTTTAGCTTTTGCTCAACCTCTTTTTTGTCCATACCCTCAATCTTGCTCAAAGCTACAATCTGCGGCAGCTTAGATAAATCCACCTTGTAGGCAGCCAGCTCTTGCATGATGGTTTTATAATCGGCGGCAATATCTTGGCTGTAAACGTCTAGTAGATGGAGTAGCACGCTGGTGCGCTCAACGTGGCGCAAAAACTCATCACCCAGCCCTCTGCCTTGGCTGGCCCCCTCGATCAGCCCTGGGATATCAGCCAGCAATAAACTATGCTTGCCATCAATATCAACCACTCCTAAGTTTGGAGTAAGCGTGGTGAATGGATAATCGGCGATGGCCGGACGCGCGTTACTAACTACCGACAAAAGAGTAGATTTGCCAGCGTTAGGCAAGCCTATGATGCCTACGTCGGCAATCATTTTCAGTTCCAAGATCGCATCAAGTACTTCGCCTTTTTCGCCTTTTTCGGCAACTCGTGGGGCCTGGCGAGTTGAACTCACAAAATGAGCGTTACCAAAGCCGCCTTGGCCACCGTGGGCTATAATTTGCCTTTGGCCGTCCTCTGTGAGATCAGCAAGCACCTTGCCATCTTTAGTGGTAGCTACTGTGCCCACCGGCACTTTTACTTCTAGGGACGAGGCGTTCTTGCCGTGACGTCGGCGTTTGCTGCCCGGCTCGCCATTCTCGGCCTTAAGCAATTTTTGATAACGAAAAGCGGCCAGTGTATTTTGATTGCGACTAGCTACCAACACTACGTCACCGCCACTACCACCGTCGCCGCCGTCCGGGCCTCCGCGATCGACAAACTTTTCATGCCTAAAGCTAACGGCTCCATCCCCACCGTCGCCGGCCTGGATATCTACTTCAACTCTATCAACAAACATTACTTAGAATTATAGCTTGTCTTTAATTTATCGCTAGCTAGCGAGTTATGTAGTTTGGATAGGTAGAGATTGGCACCCAGCCTTGACCTACTCTATCCCAGCCGCCGCCGTCGCCGTAGTTGTTCATGTCACGGATTTCTACCTGATCGCCCTGAACAGCCACTACAATTCCAACGTGACCAAAGCCTCCGCCCCCGTAGGGCGTTTGAGCTATGGCGCCGGCAGTAGGCGTAGGGCTAACTGTCCAGCCGCTCGCCCTAGCACCAGCAGCCCAAGTATTAGCATTGCCCCAGTTAGCTGGCACCGATATTTGGGTGGCCACATACCAGGTACATTCGCCAAAATCGTAACCATTTTCTCCATAAATAGCGCCACTTCCCCAGGCAAATCCGCTTGAGATGTTGTAGCTATAGTAACTAACTACTGGGGCTGGCTGCTTACCGTTAGGTATAATAATCAGCTCACCTGGTGTCAAACCATTAATCTCGGCATCATTGTAAATAACAATATCGCTCTGATCGGCTTGGAATCTTGTGGCCAGACTGGCCGGCGTATCGCCAGACTTAACCTTATATACAAGACCGTTAACGGGTGGAATAAATAGTTTGACACCAGCTCCTAGTGAATCACTTGTTATGTTGTTGGACCATTTAATACTATCGGCCGTAACCCCAAATTTTGTCGCTAAAGCAGAAACAGTATCGCCGGGCTGAGTTATGTAGGTTATGATATCGGCTTTAGACTTTTCGGCCGTAGCCACAATTTGTGGCTTAGCCAGAGCAGTTGAATCATTCGGCACTACTGCAAGCAATAAACTATCTGAATCAGCGGTGTTTTTAATTGCTGGTAGCTCCGGCAAGCCGGCCATTTGGGCTGCAGTTAAAGCAATTTGCGACGAAGACAGCTGATCAAGCGGATCAGACGACATAGACGCTGTAGCGGTAGCACTGTTTAGGGTGCTGGCTCGCACAGTTTGACTCGCCGAACGGTTATAAAATACGAAACTACCAACCAAAACCAGCAATAAGACGTTGCCGGCTATTAGGCTACGCCTGATCAATTGGCGACGGGCACGCTTATTAAGCTTAGACGGACTAAACCTAGGAATGGTTCCCATCCCTTCAAGTTGTGGCATCTTAACAGATTTCAAAATCGATTTACGAATGAGTTGCTCCTTGACCAATTAAGGTGTTTGCAACGCTCTTTATTATACCAAACATGTAAGTGGCGTCCACCTTGGGACCGAGCCAGCCACTACGGTTGAGCGCATTTTTTCTGGCAATATTGGTCGATGGCTTGTTCGTGCTCTTGCTCGGTGTGAGAAAAGTGAATTTTATTATCGTCGCCAGCAATAAAGTACAGATAGTCGGTGTTGGACGGAAAAGCCACGGCCCTGAGTGCGGTGTCTGTAACGTTGCCAATTGGCCCCGGCGGCAAACCCGGTTGCAGATAAGTGTTATATGGCGAATTAATGTTCACGTTGCGAGCCACACCGGCAACGTCCGCAGCATAATTAGCCGTTACATTAGATTGCAGCGGCATATTTTGGCTTAAGCGCTTCAAAAAAACCTGCGCGACGGTAGGTTCGTAATTTGGGTCGTCAGTTTCTTGATCAACAATCGAGGCCAAAGTTATTCCTTGATACGTCGTTAGCCCGTGATCGGCAAAGCCTTGCTTTATTGTTGGCGTCAAATGGGCGCCCATCTCGTCGATAGATTCTTTCACGATTGTTTCGGCTGGAGTGTCCGATAATTTTTGGAAGGAATCCGGATACAGGTAGCCTTCCAGGCTAGCGCCGCTCGGCAAGCCGGCCAGGGCTGAATCGCCCAAGTAGCTTGCTGGATTAAAAGCTGTAGCGATCTCGGCATCAGAATAGCCAGCTTTGGAAAAGGCGGCTTTTATCTGGTCTAAACGTTTGCCCGGCAAAATAGTCAGCAGGTTTTTGGCCACCTCACCATTAACCATCTTGGCAACAATTTGCTGAACGCTCATTGACGGACTCAATACATACGTGCCCGCCTGCAGATTTGTTCTAAACTCCTTGGTAGTGACATAGTTCTTAAAGGCTTTGGCGCTTCTAATAAGTCCTTGGTTTTGCAAAGCTGCGGCAATTTGATCAGCTCCCCAGCCCGACTCCACCGTAAAGGCAACGGTGTTAGTAGAACTAGAAACCGGTTTAAGGTTATCTAAATAAGTTATCCTAACAACCCCAATACCGATAAGTGACAATATAATTATTAGGGCGATAATCAAAGGCCAACTCAGCCAACGCCTTTTCTTGTTTTCAAGCTTATACTTACCCATAACTTAACAAACTACCCTCAAACTCTCTGGACTATCAAAGAAGTCTTGCAAGATAATCTGGGCCGCCAACGAGTCAACGTTGTTAACCGTCCCTCCAGCAAGTATCTTGGCCTCGGCCAACTTACTAGTTAAAGCTTCGTCTTGCCAATAGAAGGTTGCATTGATTTTTTGCTTGGCCGAATCCACCCAGTCGCGCACCCACTTGGTTTGCTCGGTGTCCTCACCTTTTAGGTTGCGGGGCAGGCCCACAACTACGCCGGCCAGGTTTTTATTGGCCAGTTTTTCAATTTCGGCTATTGCCTGTTCTGTAGGCACCGTTTTCAGGGTTTCTGCCAGTCGAGCCAATCTTGAACCTCGGGCCAAACCGGTCCGAGCCTTGCCCACATCGACACCGATGTATTCGTTAGCTTCCATTAATGTGTTGAATTGTTACGGTTACCTTGTTAGGTTTTTTCGGTACTTTAGACACCCAGAACGGACTTAGTTTAACAGTAACGTTTTTGACGCCAGGCACAGCACTAATGCTCGAGGTTATATCGCCAGATTTTTTGCCCATAGACTGCTGCTTAACAGAAGTCGCATCAATTAGCGGCACCGCTGAGGTGTTTTCTGATACGCTCAAAACCGCACTGGTGTCTGATGTCTGGTTAGCCACCGTAATATCAGCGTCTTTAAGAACGGTGTCGTCGTCAAGTTTCTGCTTGGACTTATCAATCTGGTCGCTAAGCGCGTTGCTAATAGCGGCTTTAAGATCGTTCTGCTTAACCGCCAGTACCGTGTAGGTTACTTTGGCAGTAACGGTGGTATTGCTGGCTGGCTGACCAACAGCCGGACTAGCCGATACGACTGGATCGCTTTGCTTAAGTGTTGAGGTTAGCACGTAGTAACCCTGCTGGCTGAGCTGATTCTCGAAGTTCTTAGCATAATTGTCAGAGCTGGATGACGAAGTTAGTTTTTGCTTTACGCTATCTAAATCAGATTGGCTAACAATTGTCTGAATATTGTCTGTTCCGCCCGAGAAAGCATCGCTGTTAGAGCCAACAACACCAGAATAACCGGCGACCGCAAAGTTAGAGCCGGCGGCAATATTGTATTTTGATCCGCCCTGCTGAGCAGTAACGCTGACATCGCCGCTACAAATAATATTTCCCGAAGAGTCAAAGCCTTGCGGCGATAGAGTTATAGTTTTGCCCGTAATAAAGGTTAGCCCACCGGAACTCACGCCAGTTCCGGCCGGAATTGTTACGGCGTGCGAGCACGGGTCTTGAGTCAGCGTAACTTTACCAGAGGCTTTATCTCCATTATTTTGCTGGCCGGTAGCCTGTACTGTCTGATTGGTGGTTTGATCGGAGGTTTTAGAAAATGCCGGAATAGTATTTTGGTCAGGATTAAATGAGCCGGCCGAACCGGACGCGTTCAACGTAAAATTGGCCGATACTGGAGTGGAGGTCGTTGTGATAGCGATTGTTGCTTTTGGCAGCACCGTTACTGCCAGGTAAATAAAGATAATTAAAGCGATCAGGCCGGCAATACCCAAGCCTAAAAACAGGCGGAATTTGTCGAAGTTAGGAACTTTAAGGGCTCTATCTTTTGGCGCCTTAGGCAACTTTTCGGTAGACTTGGCGGCCGATTCAATCGGATCTTCCTCGTCGCCAAGTTCAATAGTCTCCGGATGTTCAATATCGTGCGCCTCGGCCAGCTCGCCGATAGATTTGTCGTAGCTGATTTTACTCGGCAGATCCTCGCCATCTGTATCCGAGCTATTGTCGGTTATTTTGATAGCGTCGCCTTCTTCGACGGGTTCAGGTGTGGGCAGCGGAGCTGTAGCACCAGCTGGTCCGGGCGGAACCTCTGGCCGGCTAGTCAAACTCTTGGCTACGTGCAGTCCAGCCGCGCCAGCCAAAGGCAACAACGCAGCTTCGCTAGTTATCAACACTACATTTTTGCCGGCATTATCGGCGCTGCGCTTGAGTAAGCGCATATTTACAATGCTTTGTAATGCTGTAGAACGCTTTGGCAAAACCAAAGCCACTACTTTAGCTTTAGCAGCCTCGACTTTATCGATGATGCCGGTTATCTCGTCATCAATATCGATATAAATAGTGTCCTTATTGGGACGTGGTGGGATTTTCTTGTCGGCGCTCATACTTTTAAGACCTTGTTAAGTTTACCGCGGATACCACCGCCATCGCTGTCGTCTGAACTAAGAGTATCTAGCCCAACTCTGAGCAAACCCATCGCCGTTATAAATGTGTGATCTGTTATATCGCCAGTAGTATCTGTTATGCCAACAACTTCATCGGGTTGGATATGCTGAACAGCCGGCCTTTTAGTAAACGGCAGGCTTTTGTACCAATCGCTTTCTTCTAAACGCTGCATCAAAGCTTCCAAACTAGAACCGCCGCCACAAAGCAGAACTCTGTGCGGCAGATGGTCTAATTTATTAAACTCGGCTAGAGCTAACTCTACACCGCTGGTCCAGACATTCAGGGTTTTATTCAAAGCTTTTTCGATTGGTGCCCGATGGGCCGTGCTAACCTTGCCAGTATCGAGGCCAAGCTTCAGGCTTTCGGCCTTTACAAAATCAACATCCAATTCTCGTTCGATAGCATGGGTAAAAGCCCGGCCGCCAATCCCAAACATTTTAGTTCCCTCCACGCCGCCCTCGTTAACTACGGCAATATCGGTAGTACCGCCGCCCACATCCATCAAAACAGCGCTGACCGATCCGTTGGGATCGTCACCCACCACACTACGAGCTACAGCAAATGGCTCGGCGGCCACAGCCAGAAGATCCAGGTCTAACTCAGCAGCCGTACGCTCTAAGGCTCCAATATGAATCATTGGCGCAAAGGCGGTATACATTTCTACCAGCACATCTTTACCCTGAAAGCCCACTGGGTTAGTCACTTTGTAGCCATCGATATCTATGCGCACAAGCGCGCTGTTTACTAAGCGAACTTCTACGTTTTTGCCGCCCAATTCCCAGGCTAGATCGCGCCGAGCCTTAGCTTCGGCGCGCTCTTGGACAAGCTCAATAATACGGCTCATCTCGTCGACGTCGATTTCCTTTGTAGAGTTCTTACGGCTGAAGCGAACCGTGCTCGTGGTGCCCTTGACGAGTTCGCCGGCAATTCCTATCACAGCCGTGCGGGCGCTAACCCCCGCCTGCTGCTCGGCAATTGCTAGAGCTTTGTCGCAGTTAGCAGTCACCGCGGCGATGTCGGCAATGGCGCCAGCCTGCATGTCGGCCAGTTCTTGGTGGGCGCGGCCTACCCCAATAATTTGCACTTCATTTCCAACTACCCGGCCAACCAGCGCCTTGACGTACTCGGTGCCAATATCTAACCCCACCAAATACTGTCCCACCTGCCCACTTTTTGTATTTTTGGCTGGCTTAGGTAGTTTGTTTTTTAGGTCGGTGAGCCCTTTGGCTTTATCAAGCATAATCGGCTAAATTATAGCACATTACTCTTGTCGAAAGCGGTTATGATATTGACAAAACTAAACATAAGTGCTATTATATGTCCGTTCAATCGCTAGAGGTGGTTGGACGCACGTTACAACTTAGAGCTAGTTATTGCCAGGGGCAGATAGATCGCTAAATACTTAGTTATTTGCTTGCCTTTGGCAAATGTCACTTCTCCAGGGAGGTTGCTTCAAATGAAGTTCAAGCTTTTCTCTGCCGTCTTCGCGGGTGTTCTCGCGGCACTGCTGGTCAACGACTACCGCGCCGCCATCGGCCACTTCGTGGCCTACCAGATCCCGTGGCACGACAAGCTCTTCTGGCCGCTAGCCAGCGGCGAGCTTGCCTGGATCCTCGTCGCCGAGGTGTTCGTCGGACTGCTGATGTGGTTCGTCGCGCACTGGTTCGAGGTCGAGGACAACGGCTACACGTTCTCGTTGTACATCATCGTCTCCATCGTGGAGATGATGGCCTGCGTGCCCGCCTTCAGGATCGGCTACATCGTCTTCGGCCTCACCAGCCTGGTGTTCGGCCTGGCGACGTTCGTCGCGCTGACCTCCTCCTCCTTCTGGAACGAGGACAGCGAGCAAGTAGGTAAGGACACGAACCCGCTCCGACGTGTGGCGTAACAACTACCAGATGCCCGACTCCTAGCTCCACCGGCCAAGCAGGGCCGATGAAAAAATCCTGCAGAGAGGCGGCGCCTTCACCGGCGCCCCTCTCAGAATCACACTTGAATGTTGAGGCCGGAAGGCCTTTTTTTATTGCTTTGGCCGCCGGTCTTAGCTAGGTAAAGTATATAAATCGGAATAGCGGCCTCCGATATGAGTCCGTAAATTGGCCGGACATATAGTATCCCGAAAGATTTATTGATAAGAGAAATTACTGTGAATATGTAGGCTATCGTGCCAATTATCCATGGAAAAACTTCTTCGGAGTCGGGATGGGCGCGAATTTTGAGCAGCATCATGCTGGTAGCAAAAATGTCTATAAAAACCGTCAGCCAAATTGCCACCGACGGATTTTTGGTTAAAGCCCAAGCCACAATCGTCAGCAGGCTTAAGCTAAATAAAGTGCGGTCCAGACGCGAGGTGTTTCGCAACCCAAACTTTAAAGACAGCAGAAATATAATCGTGCTGGAGAAGAACCAGACGATATAAAGCAGCACGCTAGCTCTGGCGCCCTTGAGGTATTGGCTTAGAAAGACTACTCCGTTCATAATGCTGAAAACCAGCCAGGTCATTTGGTGCGGCTTAGTCCTGCCGCGCAAGATAGAGAGAATGTAAGGCACTGCCGCCCAAGTCGCGAAAATTATTGATATACCGCCGGCTATCGAGGCGATTAGATCTTTGCTCATTGCAGTACTGCTTTGATGCGGCGGACGCCGGCGCTAGAACCTTCTTCTTTTATGATTTTGAATTTTTTGCCGCCTTCGCCGATCACGCCGGTGTGCTCAACATGCGGGCCGCCGCAGATTTCGCGGCTGAACGGCTTAGCCGGATCCCCGATGGTATAGACTTTGACCGTATCGCCATATTTGTCGCCAAAGGCACCAGACGCGCCTTTTTTGAAGGCTTCTTCGGTCTTTTCTTCTTGCCAGCTGACTGGCAAATCTTCGGCGATTTTTTCATTCACGATTTTTTCGACTTTGTCTAGCTGTTCGCGGCTGACTTTTTCTGGGTGGCTAAAGTCAAAACGCAGGCGTTCGGCTGTAATGTTGCTGCCGCGCTGCACGACGTGGTCGCCCAAAACATTTTTGAGCGCTTGGTACATCAAATGTGTGGCGGTGTGATACTTAATAACCTGCTCAGAATGGTCGGCTAGGCCGCCTTTGAACATCCCGGCGCTAGCCGTCTGGGAGCGCTTGCGTTGTTCTTCCATCAGCTTTTCAAAGTCTTCGTCAGCTCCATTAGCAATTTGAATGCCTCTCTTGAACGCCTCTTCTTTTGTTAATTCCACCGGAAAACCGAAAGTATCATAAAGTCTGAAAATTAACTCTCCCGTTAGTGGTTTTTTGCCGCCGATTGCCATTGGATATGATGCCGGAAAAGCTGACCCGAGTAGTTTATTAAATTCAAGCAGGCCTTTGCGCAGAGTCTGGCGGAAAATTTTTTCTTCGCGCGTAAATACTTCAAGGACTTGCTTTTCGCGCTCGTCGACTTCCGGAAAATCGGGTTTATATAAATCAATAATTATCGGCGCCACCTGCTCGCACAGGTCCTGCTCGATGCCTAGTTCAAAAGCGTAGCGGATCGCCCGGCGCAGTAAGCGGCGCATGACATAACCCTGCTGCTTGTTGCTGGGTGTTACGCCATCTACTGCCAAAAATGTGGCTCCTCGTAAATGGTCCGCAATTACGCGCATACTTTCAGTGTGGCTTTCGTATTTCTTGCCTGATAACTCTTCTAGTTTTTCAATGATTGGCCAAATTAAGCTAATTCGGTAAACATCGTGGTGGCCGTTAACTGCAGCCGCGATTCTTTCTAGGCCAGCCCCAAAGTCAACATTCGTGGCTGGCAGTTTTTCAAATCCGCTGACAGTTTTTTTGTAAGCCATGAACACATTGTTGCCGATTTCTAAAAAGCGTGGAGAATCACTGGCCGGATGGGCCTTGCCCCATTCCTGTTCGTCATGAAGTTCTTCACCAAAATCATAAAACACTTCGCTGTCCGGGCCGCACGGGTCACCAACCGGCGTACCGTTTTCATCACCATTCCGGCTCCACCAATTTTCTTTACCGTCGTACAAGAATATCCGGCCGCCCTGCATACCTACTTCCGCACCCCGGCTGGCAGCACCGATTTCTACCACCTTGGCATCAACGCCTCGTTCTTTAAAAGCTTGCTGCCAACATTCGATAGCTTCGTCGTCCCGCGGAATTCCGAACTTTTCGTTGCCGATGTAGCAGCTTACGTAAACCTTATCCGGCTCTAGTTTTAGTTCATCAAAAATAAAGTCGCTGAAGTATTTGATTTGTTCTTTTTTGAAATAATCGCCCAAACTCCAATTACCAAGCATTTCAAAAAAAGTAGTGTGTTTACTATTGCCCACCTCTTCTATATCTTGGACACGTAAGCAAGGCTGACTATTGACCAGCCTTTTGCCACCAGGATGTGATTCTCCCAGCAAGTACGGGATCATCGGCTGCATGCCGGAGCCGGTAAATAGCGTCGTCGGGTCGTTCTGCGGCACCAACAGTGCCCGCGGCACAATGGCGTGGTCTTTATCCTTAAAATAATCCAGATATTTCTGCCTAATTTCCTGCGCTGTCATCAACATCCTGCTCTAGGGTAAATATTTCTACTTCTTGTCCGTTAATCATAACCTTCCCCACGAAAGCGTGGTCATTTTTCTCCCATTTGTAGCCCGGCGGAAAACTGCCTTGATCTAGTTGAGTATAATGAACAGTCCTGCCAAGAATACCGAAAGCTTCATATAATGTTGTATCGTGCGGTTCTTCGTCAACTTCGTCGATGCTATATGCTCCGCCGTCCTTATGTCGCCAAATTTGACCCTGCTTTATGGGTCTTTCTGTGGGGTTACCTGGTATTAAAGGGTATTCTGGCGCGGATTCCCGCTCATGTTCGTTCATGCGTTCAATTTTAACAGAGGTAACGTCTTAATTAAACAACGATGCCGCCGCCCAAGACTTCAACACCGGTATAGAAGACAGCTGATTGGCCCGGCGTTAGAGCGCGGACATCTTCTCCCATCTCGGCCGTCCACTCTCTCACAAGGTCGGGCCTTATAGTAAGGCCCGACCTTGTGAGAGGTTTGAGATTTTTGACCGGTATTAATTTTGCGCGGTGGCGAGTCCGCACCATAAGTCCCTGCCCGCCCTCCACAGGGTGTAACCCTGAGTAAGGTGAGACCTTACTCAGGGTATCATCTTTTAAGGGGTTAGGTGCGATCCAGTGAACATCGATTAGGTTGATTTGGTTGCTCCAGAGTTTTTCATCCTGCAGGTCAGTTGTGACATAAATCTCATTCTTTTTCATGTCTTTACCAACGACGTAATACGGCAGGCCGCCGCCAACTTCCAGACCATGGCGCTGGCCGATGGTGTAAAAAATAGCGCCGTCGTGCTGGCCGATTTCTCTCCCTTTTTGGTCAATGATCGCGCCCGGCTTTTGCTCGGCGTACTGCATTAAAAATTCTTTAATCCCGACTTTGCCGACAAAACAAATGCCCATGCTTTCTTTTTTAGTGGCCGTCACCAGCCCGAACTTTTTAGCCAGTTCCCTGACCTCTGGCTTGGTCAAATCGCCCAGCGGGAACAACGTTTTTTCTAAAGCTTCGCTGGTTACCCGATACAAAAAATAGGTTTGGTCTTTATTAGCGTCCTTGGCCATGAATAGCCGCCCGTCTTTAGTTTTGGCATAGTGGCCGGTTGCGACTAGATCGGCGCCATCTTCCAGCGCGGTATCCAAAAATAATTTAAATTTAATCTCCTGATTGCACATGATGTCCGGGTTAGGCGTTCTGCCGGCTTTGAACTCATCGAGCATATAATCGACGACTTTGTGTTTATAGTCTTTTTCAAAATCGTACATTTTAAAATCAATGCCCAGTTGGACAGCTACGCGCTTGGCATCGGTAAAATCTTCGCGCCACGGGCACGGCATGCCAGGCAAGTCCTGGCTCCAGTTCTTCATGTAAACGCCCACGACGTTATAGCCTTGCTCTTTAAGCAAAGCGGCAGTAACAGAGCTATCAACTCCGCCGGAAAGGCCCACAAAGACAGTCTTCATCTCTGTTATTTTAGCAAAAATAAGGGAAAAAAGTAGGCGAGTCGCTAAAAAGGATGATTGCCTTGACGAAGTTTGGACTTTATAGAAGACATCTGGTGGCGGCTACCTAGCCAAAACGCCGCCGGTACTATAACAGCCAAAACCACGATTGGCGGCCAGTAGACTTGGGCTGCAGTACTATTATTCGAACTAGAACTGGCAGATCCGGATGAAGTTGACGTGCTCTGCTGAGGTTTGCCGTTAGCGATAGCCACAACCTGCAAGAACGCCGCCTGTTCGCTGGCATCCGAGGCTTTAATGGTGACATTGTAGCTACCAGACTGTTGGTAGGTGTGAGAAATATTAAAATCGCCGGCGAATTTTTCGCTTAAAAGCTGTGAGTCCGAGCCATCACCCCAATCGACTTCAACAGCGTAAGGCTGCGTACCCCCGCTTAGAGTAAGCGGCCAACTAAGCTCGGCGTTTGGGTCGGCGCCGCGCTTGGCGTAGGCAGTCGTAAGAGAGATGCGCGGACCAGAAGCAGCGATTTGGTCGTTGAAGTTAACGCTAACCATGCTGGAATCCGGGCTGCCTTGATTAAGGTCGTCGAACTGTTTGGCCACCAGGTCGTTCTTGCCGCTAAACAAATCGATTTGCAGACTGTAGCTGCTATTTGCACACTGCGTGGACCCGGAGAACACATTATTTTTAAAAATTTCGACTAGATAGCTGCTGTTGCAAAGTCCGGCAACTCTGATTGGCAGCGTAGTAAATGACGCGCCGTTGGCCGGCGTGGTGATCGTTGGGGCTTGGTTTGGAGCAGAACTAGGAATCCGACCGCCCACGCCAATACCTCCATTCTGAGGATTAGTAGCCGGCGGAGCCGCTGCCAAAGCCTCGGCGGCTATAAACACGCTCGAAACCAATACCAGGCAAAGCAGTAGTCTGCGCTTCATCACCTATATTGTAATATGCTTAAGCCTTAAGCCGCTAGCTAATGCTTCTTGGCTTTTTCGATTATTCGTCGGTTGTAAGCTTTGATCAACTTAGGCAGAACAAAGATCAGGAATAACAGAATAGCTAAGATAATGATTATTAGCACGTAAGGAATTACGTAAAAAGTGGTTTTAACGCTGACTATGTCACCGTTGCTGCCATAGGCAAAGTTACCTTCAACTGTGTACTTGCCTAAAAGATGCTTAACATTGATTGGGTTATTAAATTTTCTAATACTGTCTGGCAGAACATTGCCGCGGGGCTGCGTATCATTGAGTTCGGCGGTGTAAACCGTTTTGCCAAAAGTGTTCTTAACCACAATTTTGCCAAAAGGCTGAACGTGAATGTTGCCTTCGTTCTTTAAGCGAGTAGTTACGGCTATCGGGCCGCTGTTGAAGAAGCTGCCTGGGTTACCATTTTTTGTAGCCTGAAAACTAACAGCTGTAAGCTTTTCTGTCAGATTGCCGGGCACAGTAATTAAGAAAAGTGTGCCAACGCTGGCGGTCAAAGATAGGTTAGACGGTCCGGTCACGCCGCCATGAACGGGCGCAAAACGTACGGCACCATAATAGCCGCCCGGCGTGGCATTGGCCGGAACCTTTAAGGTAACCTTTATTTCTTTGCGCTCTAAGGCTGCGATCGAGGTATTAGGAATAGTCTGAACCAAGGTCTTAAAGCTTTTTTCCGGAGCCTTAACGTTCGGATCGAGAATCAAAGCCGGCTGACCACTTTCGTCTGAACTGGCCGTAAAGTCATTAATGATAGGCTGAGCCGTAACGGCAGAGTTGGCCAAGTTCTCGACAAACAAGCTAACCGTTTGAGATTGGCCCCGATCAATTGTTAGTTCGTAGCGAGGTGGCGAAACACGAAAACCGTTAGGAGCGGCGGCCGTAGCCGCACGAGCGGCAGCTGGACTAAGGAGTGGGGCAAATAAACTAACCAAGATAAGTAAAGTGCCAGTGGCGGCGCGGAGGTACTTTTTCACCTTTTGATTTATCCCCTCTTGAGAATCCCTTTATGACTACCATAATTCTATCAGTCCGTTAAAAATTAGCCAAACAAATAAAGTACATTGTAGATACGTAATCGCCAGCCGGTTGACTAGGTGAGATATTGACTAAATAACTCACAGTGAACTTTCGATAACTGTCAGAAGTGTCAACGCTTGCCAAGATATCGCCGTTCTTAAAATCAAACAAGTTTGGTTGGTTATAGCTCGGGCTGGCCGCCGTCAGACCTGGACCTTGAGGATCTGTGCCAACGCCAGGGTCTGAGTTGGCCCGCAGGTTAAGTCCAAACTGATTAGTACCCGATTTGGACGCTGATGGCGTAGTAATTGCATCAATGACATTATTGCCCGAAGTTAAACTGTTGCCGTTGACGTAGATATTGTAGCCAGAATTAGCGTTTGTAGCGGCCATAAACTGCGAGGTAGCGCTGCTCGGTCCTTGGGTAGAAAAGTCGCCAAAGTTAATTTGATCTCCGGAAGCCGAAGCGCAAGTGTAGTTAGCAATAATCACTCCAGTACAAAATTCCAGATACTGCGGAACCTCGGTTGATATATCTAGGGCAGAGGTTATAGGGTAAGCTATGCCCCCTTGGTCAATTGAGCCACCGGTGGCATCACTGGAGGCATAGGTTGAAATTCGGACATAAGAAGTACCTGTGACATTGGTATTCAATACGTTGTTAAACAAATATTCTACCGATTGCGCCGGGACGTTTGACGGCGAGCGTCCAATTACTATCACGTTAGGCGGCATTCCGGAAACCAGTGAAAAACCGCTGACGCCGCTCTGAGACGAGAGTGCGACGGCATTTGCCGAAAAGCCAGTTGGCGCGTCGCAGCTAGTCCCGTATATGGAGTTATTGGCGCAAAATTCAAACTTTATGGAACCTAACGTACCGGCTGTTGCTAGATCGAAGCTAAAGTTATAGGCACTCGTTTCAGAAGGCAGAGGATTTATTACCTGTAAGCTGCGGTTCGGCAGCTCATCTGCTAGCGCCTGCTGTTGGTAGATACCAACAAATTGACTAATTACAAAAACTACCAGCAAGATTGCCAAAAAAATCGCGCCGTGGAGCTTGCGCAGCTCAAATTCTAGCCATTTTTGGAACATGAGCTAGAGCCTAATAGGAACCAACCCCTATAAGCGTCATGGTCGTGGAGTAGGAACCAGCCTTGGTGGTGGGGGCGATGTTAGCTACAAAAGCCAGTGTGGCAGTTGAGGTAGTGGTAGGGCCGGCAGAAGAAGCTATGACCTGGCCGCCGGATGCGGCTAAATTAGTGCCATCGAAAGCAAATTGAGCGGATCCGGTACCGTCCATACCGCCTGTTACGCTGTTACAGCTGGCGTTGTTATAGGGGCTGGATACGGTTAGCGAGCCGCCAGATTTAAAGGCGCAGAATCCAAACTGCTCGCTACCCGGGCTGGAAGATGTAGCCGTTGAACCTATGGCGGCTATGGTGTTGCCTTGCGGGCTTTTAAGGCTGTTGGGGAAATATGCATAAACGCTCATGCCGTTAGAGGCGTTGGTGGCAGCATCAAACTTAGCATTTATATTTGAGTAAGAGTGCGAGACGCTCAGGATGCCGTTGCTATCACCCAATGTTATGGCGTAGCTCGCGTTTTGAGCGCAGGTGCTGGTATAAAGACAAAGCGTAATTTGTTCCTCTACCTTAGCGGTGATAGTTAGCTGCGCAGTTGTAGTTAAAGCGATACCGCCGAAATCTACATAGCTACCCGGCGAACCAGATGAGTAGCCCGAACCACCGCCAGTCGTCGCATAGCTGAAGATTCTGGCATAAAACGAGTAGTTGCCGACATTTGGCAGAGTGAAGCCAGTAGAAGTGCCGTTGCCCAAGATAAAGCTCATAGTACAGCCTTGGGTAACACTAGAGGCGGTCCTTGTTAGGATAAGGTGCTGGTTGGTTGAGTTGGTGCCGTCAAGGGTCCAGTCCGAAACGCCACACTTTGTTGTACCCAAACTGTTCTGGCCAGTAGGGTTACCGATGGTAGATTTATTGGCACTGAAAGTTGCGCTGCCCCCAGCAGCACCAGGCACGTTACAGGTATCGCCAGGCAATGGGTCATTATCACAAAAATCAATGGCTAGGCCACCTATGTTGCCGGTGGTGCCAATATTGAACTGGAAGGTCATTTTTACGTTGGTGGCCCCGGCCGCCGAAGAGCTCATTTGAATGGAGCGAGTATCAAGAATACCAGGAGTGCTAGCTAGTGCCCGCCCGACAAAAAAATAACTACTCGCTGTAACAGCCAACAGTAATGCGAGTAAAGCGTGCCCTGTTCTTTTGAGTTTGTTCACTTTTTATCAATACCTTAATAAGTCTCTGAAACTCGTACTACTAATAAGATAACCGCAAGGCTTATACCGGTCAAGCTTATTTGCGTTTTTCCACATTTAATATGTGGCTACCACTACGAGATCTTGATTATAGGTATAAGTGCCGCCGGGAGTGGTGTTGCTGATGTTCATTATATAGCTAATGGTGTAATCGGTTTCACCCGAGCTCTTGTCAGACCGGGCAATGGTGTCATATTGAACGTATTTATACACGTTGGTCGTATTGTAGCCAGGAGCGGCATAGCCAAAACCAAAGGTCGTGTCTGGTTTTTGGGCCGGATTAGCGCCAAACGTAATCGGGCTGGTGTTGGCAACCAGGTTCATGCCGAACTGCTCATTGCCTGGGATAGAAGCTGTTGGAGAACCCAGATTTTGAATGTAATGCGTGATATAGTGCGGCGGTTTCGCAACAGTCTGAACTATGTAGCCGCTCGACTGGTAGTCGCGAACGTGAAAGGTCGCGATAGCCGTGGCTGCCGCGTGAGTAGATAGAGTGCCCATGTCAACATTGCCATTAGCAACATAGGCCTCCAAAAATGGCACGTTCGTAGTATTAAAGCCGCCGTAAGCTTGGTAGTTAGTGCTCGAAGTGTTGCCCACTCCCAGATCGCCAACCGATGACTGGGCTTGGTAGTTGGTACTGTTCTGTAAACCACTACCGATACCAAACTGGACCTCATTGGCCTGGTAGTTAGAGGAGGTGTATTGAGCCATAGCTGCCGGCGTGGAGATAACTGCCACCAAAAGGAGTGCGATTATTATCGTTTGTATTTTACGCACCATATCTAATATTTTCCTTCAAGAGAGGCCAAAGCGCAAATGCTTAAAGCTCTTTAAAACGGTTTACCCAGCACCTAGCGGCGAGACTACCTCGGCTACGCCGAGGTTTTTTTGCCGACGGCGAAGAACTCGCCGCTAGGTGCTGGGTTTACGCTTAAGTTTTTCTCCTCTATTATAGAGAGAGAATGGCCGAGTTAGAATCAGATACATCGCTAGAGAACCCGTCGCTTTCGCCGACGGCTGGTTCGCCGAATTCGGCCAACCCAACCGTAATAGGCCCACAGACAAACGGATCGCCAGCTAGCGGCATCTCGCCTAATTCTCCGACGCCTAGTCCGCCGCCCGAAAAATCTTCCTTTATAAGAAGCCTGCTGGCGCGAGTCAATGTCTATCTGCTGGCTTTTGTTTTGCTTCTAATACTAGCCGCCGGCGTAATCTTTTTAACTTTAAGAACGAGCAAAGGTTCGAACAATAACAAAAACGTACCCTCCTTGACCAGTTCGGATATTTCAAAACTAAACGGTGCAACAACAGTGGTGGGCGACACCAAACAGACCCTGGATGTACAAAGCAATTCTATATTCGAAGGTTCGATTTTAGCTCGCAACAATTTAGATGTGGCTGGCAACATAAAAGTGGGCGGTAGCCTGGCCTTGCCGGCACTTAACGTTAGCGGACAGACCAATTTGAGCGGGTTGAAAGTTGGCAATGATTTGAACGTAGCCGGACCGGTAGACATTCAAGGTCAGCTGACTCTGCATAAAGGCCTAAGCGTTACCGGCACCACTAGTTTTGGCAATTTGTCGGCGGCCACTTTGAGCGTTACCAGCCTACAACTCAACGGCGATCTAGGTTTGAATCGGCATATAGTAAGCAGCGGTAACGCGCCCGGTAAATCTTCTGGTTCGGCCTTGGGCGGCGGGGGCACGGCTAGCGTTAACGGCAACGATACGGCCGGCACTATAAATATAAACACCGGCAGCTCGCCGGGCGCCGGATTATTTATAAGCGTTACTTTTGCCCACGCTTACTCTTCAACGCCGCACGTCATTATCACGCCGGTCGGTTCGGCCGCCGGCAATGTGACTTATTACGTGAATCGAACCAGCACTGGGTTCTCCGTCGGCTGCAGCACGCCGCCCCCAGCTGGGTCCAGCTTTGCCTTCGACTACTTCGTCATTCAGTAGGGCGACTATCGCCTATTGAGGACAAACCTACGGTTTTTCCTCAACGCCGCTTTTGGAGTAAATCCAAATTCACCTTCGGTGAACCGCGGCCACTCTTTTTCCCCTTATAAGCTTCTGGTTAGACGTCTAGGAATACTATTACTTGATTCTTTTTGACGTGCATAACGCCGCGCTCAATCGGCATAGTAAAGTCCGGACGCTGCGGCGCCCTAACCACAATATTGCACGGCAAAAGCAGGCTCATGAAATTTTTGTGTTTGGGCAGAATATCAAACGGGCCGGTGGCGTTGACGGCCGAAAAGCTGCTGGCCGGGCCTTCGTAATAAGTCCTGAACGGCGCGTAAATTTTTACCTGAAGTTCGCTTTCGCTCATAGCTTTATGAATTAATGATTGATTCGACGCCTTTTAGCGTGTCTTCTCGGGTGAAGTATTCACCTTTTTTGTCACTCATGTATTCGGTAACAAACATATTTTGGCTAAAGAACTCGATCAACTGTTTGGCCTTGGCGAAATCAGCGCGATCGGCGGGTGATAGTTCGTTCTCGCCAATGATGGCAATGATGCTTTTGAGCGATTCGTGCTTTTGAACCAGAGCCTGAACCTTAACGCTCAGGTTGTAGTGCCGCTCACCAACAATATCCGGTGCCAGCAAACTTGAGCTGCTACGAATCAGGTCGACAGATGGGCGGATACCCTGCTCGGCAACTTTGCGGGAGAGCACTAATGTGCCGTCGAGTTCGTGCTGAATCATTTGCACGGCCGGATCGCTTAAATCGTCGGCTGGCACATAAATAGTTTGCACCGCGGTAATCGAGCCGTTTTCGTTGGAGCTCAAGCGATCCTGCAAAGTCTTAATATCAGAAAAGATCGTTGGCTCATAGCCGCCCTCGCTAGGGATTTGTTCCAATATGGTCGATAGTTCGTTGCGAGCCTGAACATAGCGGTACATATTATCAGCAAAAAACAGTATGTCTTTTTTCTCGGCGTCGCGAAAGTGCTCAGCACTAGCTACGGCGCTCAAACCCACCAGCACGCGTTGCACCGGATTCTGATCCATCTGCCCGAAATACATGCAGGTGTTTTTTAGCAGATCGTTTTCTTTAAGAGTTTGGTAAAGCTCATGGCCTTCGCGAATACGCTCACCAATGCCAGCAAAGAAGCCAAGTCCCTGCCCGCTTTTGGCAATATTGTGAATCATCTCCATGGTTAGCACGGTTTTACCAACGCCAGCTCCACCAATAACACCAATCTTGCGACCTTTTACAAAGGGAGTGAAAAAGTCGATAACCTTGATGCCTGTTTCCAAAATTTCGGCTTTGCCGGCTTTGAAAGATACGGCCCGCGGCGGCAACTGCATAATGTCTTTGGTCTTGAGCTCGCCTTTGGGCGGCTCCAGGCCGTCCAAAGGCTGACCCATAGCGTCAAAAACACGGCCAATGGTCGGATTGCCAACCGGAATCTCAACTCCCTTACCAGTTTTCTCGACTTCCATGTTTTTTTGTAGCGTGGTATCGCCCATGATGTTCAAACAAACGGCAATGTTATTATCGGCTAAGTGATTAACCAGCAGCATACCGCGGCGAGCGCTTTTGGGCATCAAAACTTCGCCACTTTCCGGACCATCTTCGTCAAATTGAACCATGACCACCAGGTCGCGAATAGAACGAATTATGCCGGCACTCATAGGTTCACCTTCCTCAAGCCGTTGACTATTTCTTTGATACGTTCGTCTTTATTGTGACGGCGCGCCTGGTTAAAGGCCGTCGAAAGCTCGCTAAATGAATCATCGGCCTTATCGCGAGCAGCGTGCATGGCCCGAAAACGGCTGGCGTATTGAGCGAGCTTAGACTCGAGAATTATCTGGCTTAGCATAATCTGCAGCATAGAATTCTCTAGGTGACTAACCACAGCAACCGTACTGGGCTCGAAAATATAATCGCCCTCTGTAATGATTTCATCCCCGGCCACAACATTGCGACCGCGCTCGGTAACTTCGGCATTCAAGTGAATACTCTTAACATCTTGGCGCATCAACGAAACATAAGTAGGATAATAAGCTACTGTTGAATCATATTTCTGGACCTCGGCGGCCAGCGGCATAACGTTAATATTAGTGTCGGTTGTTGGCAGCTTGAAACTGTGGACGACATTTATGCCGCGCTGGGTTAATTGCACCGTGCCATGACGGCCAACCACAATGATATCGTTCTTGTCTGGGTCATAAACTTTTAGAACAGCTTCAACCACTCGCTGATCAACGTCACCACTAAAACTACCCTCGGCCGTAACTAAAATAATCAGTTCTTTCTTGATGGTTTTGGTGCTGCGCGTACGGCCAAAGTGGAACATTTGGTCAACGCGAATTTGACTGTAAATACGCCATAGCTCATCAAAAAAATTCTGGCTGGTAAGTACTTGGTCTTTAATCTGACTGATGTGCATGCTGGCAATGCCTTCAAAGGCGCTAGTTAGCTCAACTATTATGCCCATAGTGTCACGCTCATGGCTGATATCATTGATCTGCCTCATGCCACTACCCCGCTGACTTGGTCCAGCAACATTTGCCTAACGCGAGCAAAATCATCCTCGGACTTAACCTGCTTGGCGGCTTCGTTGACAGTCTTTTTGAGGGTGGCAACGTCAAGACTCGGCGGCGTACTCGGATCAAGAACAATATCAAGCATAAGTTGTTGGGCTGATACGCCGTAAGTCTCGCCAGGAACTTGAATCAAGAGTTGATGCAACTGTTGACCAAGCAGCATGTCGCGCTGGGCCGACTGCCCGAGTTCGGAACCAAAGTGGGCAAACTCCTGGGCCTGGGCGTAGGCAGCCATAGCCTTTAGGATTTGGCCAGCCTGGTTCTTTTGACGGTCGTTGTGGCCGCGGCCGCCCACACGAGTAACGGATAATCCGGTATTGATAGCCGGGCGCAAGCCTTGGCGGAAGACATCCATATCTAAGATCCACTGTCCATCGGTAATTGACATAATGTTGGTTGGTAAATATGCGGTGATGTCTCCGCCATCAACCAAAACCAATGGTATAGCCGTGAGGCATTTTTTATTCATATGCAAGCGGCCCGCGCGCTCAAGTAAACTCGAATGCGCGTGGAACATGTCGCCCGGATAGCTGTCGCGGCCCGGACTGGCGCCCGACAGAAGCGCAATTTCGCGGTGAGCGTGAGCGTGAGCTGTTAAATCATCGTAGATAATCACGGTGTCTTGGCCAAGTTGCTGCCATAAGTACTCAGCCATGGCGCAGCCAACATAGGGAGCTAAATAGCTCATTACTAAAGAGTCAAAAATGGTCGAAACAATCACAATTGATTTTTCCATCGCACCGTTATCGCGCAAGCGAGTCAGCAACATGTCAATATCGGAGCGCCTTTTAGCGATCAGCACGTAAACCACTACCTGGTCGGTGTTTTTTTGGTTGATGGCAATTTGGGTAGCTAAAGTAGTCTTGCCGGACTTAGTGTCGCCGAGCAAAGCTAAGCGCTGGCCACGAACGATCGGAAAGATAGCGTCAATTGCCGTAACGCCTGTTTCCAGTTGCGTGGTGAGCATCTCGCGCTCGTAAATGGGCGGCGCGGCATTAAAAATCGGCATAGTATAGTCGGCGGCAATCACGCCTTTACCATCGAGCGGCTCGCCGTTCACCGAAATAACCCGTCCAATAAAATCTTTGCCGACCTTGGTCATCAGTTCGGTATGCTGTAAAACTGCCAGTGAGCCGACTTTGAGCTTGGTAGTGCCCAGGTGTAGAACCTGAACCTTGTCTTCTAAAATATTCTGCACAAACCCTTTGCTGCCATCGTCGAACGTCACCAGGGCGTGAATATTCACCGGCTGCATGCCGCGCACTGTTACCAAAAAATTGTTAACAGCGGTAACTTCGCCGACTGGCTGGCCGGCGTCAACAAAACGCTGAAAGTGCTGGCCAATTTCCCTGCTCATCTCGCCGCCTCACCGATCAATTTTGCTAAATAGCCTTCTTGTTGTTTTAGATAAGCCTGCAGGCTCATGTCAAAAATCCTATTCGGCGTACGCAAAACCATGCCAGCGGCAATGCCCGGTTGCAAGCCTACTACTACCAGAGCCTCTGGGTGAATGTTTTGTCTAAGCCAGCTGACAATTTTTTCTAGCGCCCTGGGCGTGGGGTCGGAAGCAAAACTGATATGCAGATCAGGTGCCCGCTTAAGTATGGCTTCTAGCTGGTCTTTTAAAAATTTGCGGTCGTCCGCTTGCAGTAAATTAAGCTGGTTATCTTTAGCCAAGGCGCTCAAAACTCTGGTAACACGCGGCGGCTGAATGTTGTCGCCGCTTTGGCGAGCTTTGGCGGCCAAAAAGAATTCGTCGATTTTAGCGATCTCTCTAAGCAGCCGGTTGATGTCGGCTCTACCATAAAGCGAAAGTGGCAAACTAATCTGCTGATAACTCACCATAACCCTCCTCCACCAGTAGCGAAAAGTTTGCTCTGGCAGTGCTGAGTAGTGGTTTTCGCGACAAAGCGTATTGTAATACGCTGCGAAGCGAAACCGCTGGTCGGCGCGCCAGGCAAGCTTTGCAGCCTACGCTCCACGCTGGATATCCTCAACAATTGCTGCCTTATTGGCCTCTAGTTCCGCTAAAATGTAGTCCAACTGATCGGCCAGATCAATTTGGTCGCCGATAGCCTTTAGCACGTAGTGGTTAATTACGCTGGCCATATTTTTCTCGAATTGCTCGATGATGTGGGTGCGCTGGGCCTCGGACTGGGTGCGCATTTGGGTTTCTAGGAATTGCCGCTGCTGTTCGATCGTAGTTATAGTTTTTTCTATCGAACCAAGCGCCAGCTGTTTGGCATCATCTATACTTTGCTCGTATTTTTTAAACTCTTCTTGCAGCGTGCGAGTAATTTCAGCACGCATGTACTCATTTAGTTGGGTGGTGGTTTGACGCAAATCTTGCTGCAGGAACATGGCGTTTTCGCCCAAAACCTTTTCGAAATGCAAACGCCCGCGGTTGCGCAATTCTTCTCGGAAATTCTCATCAAAAATGTGTTCTGCTTCACTATTGGCCGCACCCTGTATGTCCGACTTAAGTAAATGGCCGCCACCTCCACCGCCGCCATGACCTAATTTGAGCGCCAGCCAGATAAAGGCCGCCGTAGCAGAGAGCAGAGACCCGATTACTAAAATTAGCCCACCTGTGTTCATAGAGTTCTTTTAATGCCCTTTTTCCTGAAGCGAAAATATTTGCCTTTGAGGCGAAAAGACAGAAGAACGAGGCAGCGCACTCAGTACGCTAACGAGTTCTGAGGGCTTTGCAGACCAAAGCAGATGTTTGCAGCCAGAAAAACGGGTGTTGAATGAACTCATATCTCTTTATAACCTTAGTAGTAAATATACCCCAAACAGACCAACGATAAAAATCAACACTGCCATACCGATCACCTGAAATAGGCCAAAAAGAATGGAGTGTTTACTGAGCGGATTACGGCCGATGGCGGTCATACCAGTACGAACACCGACAATCAACAAAATAATAGCGATAGCCGCCGAGGCCAAAAAGACGATTACCGCCGCCCAAACTCTAGACGACGGCACAGAGTGGCCGGCAATTGCATTAGCCACTTTTTGGAAGGGAGCCACCACCGAGATAGTGCTCTTGAGCGACGGATTATGACCCGGAGCTATACTAACCGTGATGCGGCCTACCGCTGTCTGACCCGAGCCGGTTAGCACGTTATGCCGGCCATCAAAACCGTTAATTGCCTTACCCAAAATTGTTGTTTGATCAGTAGTCGCCTTGGCGCCAATACCATCGGTATTAGAAATGGAAATATAATCGCCAGCCGAAATTTTGCCATTAACTACGCTGACTAGCACCGGATAGTTGCCAGCGTTAGCCACATACACTTGCTGGCCGGATCGATTCAGTGTAATAGCCGCGTCGGTGGGGTTAATAACTACTCCGTAAATTTTGCTAGGGTCGCTGGCTGGTGCCGCAACAACAGCGTTAGAATTTTGGTCGCTAATGGCTACTATCCAGCCTGGCTGCAGACTGCCCTGGGACGCAAAGCCTTGCACCACATTATCAGCCAAGGCTATTGCCGGCAGTGCCAAAAAAGCCAAAACACCAATAGAAGCAGTAAGCCTGCTTAGCGAGCGCGCCAGTTTAGTCCGCCCGAATATCATAACTGGTTAAATTATACCGCTTATGCCTCTGTTCTCACAATTGAAAGTTTTAGTGCCAGGCTCGAGAAAACAGGGCGAATAAATGGGTCCGGGCGCCGGCTTGAACAGATGTTTTTTAGAAAGAAAAACGGGTCAAGCTAAAAGTCAGCCCCGAGCCTCCTCAAAGTAGGTGCGAGGGGCCGACCGAATGGGAGTTCTTTTGGCGCGTTTTGCATTTTAAAAAAACAATCCAGTTCAAACGTTAGCCCGGTGGCTTTGCCTACTTTGGCCATCCAAAGTAGGGCGGGTTGGTGCTTTTTGAAAGTACTTGTTTTAGCAGGCTAAGGCAGCGAGCATTAATTAAGAA